>NZ_BAAATR010000005.1:0-351246 GCF_039533515.1 Kitasatospora cystarginea
GGCGTGCGCACCCCCGAACAGGGCGCGGCCATCGCCATCAAACTCGCGACCCTGCCCGACGACGGCCCGACGGGCCAGTTCTTCGAGGACGCCGGCGTAGTGACTGGGCGACGGGTACGCGATGGAGTACCGGACCCGGATCCTTCTCGGAGTCCAAGCCCTCGACCGGGCCGGACAGCGAGGATCGGCGGCGCACCTCCCGGGGAGGCGGTCATCCGCCGGGGTTGCCATGCGGGAGGTCGAGGATGATGTCGGCGGCGCGGGCGATGACCGCGGCGCGGGTGGTGCCGGGGTGGTCGGCGGCGAGGAAGTGGCTGCCAATGGCCGCACAGAAGGCGAGCATGGCGCGAGCCTCGACCTCGTCGGGGTTGTCGCAGAAGGTGCCGATTGCGTCGCGCGCCAACTGAATGCGCTGGTTGTCCACGCGGCGCAGGCGTTCGGCGACGGTGGGGTCGCGGCGAGCCCAGTCGCGGATGGCCAGGTCGATGGGCAGCAGGCGGTCGCTGGAGAAGGTGAGCTGCCCGGCCAGGCGGACCTTGTCCCGCGCGTCGCCGCCCTCCCGCTCGACCTGGTCGATCACATCGTCGACGCTCTCGCGCTCCCAGGTGTCCAGCATCTCGGCCATCAGTGCGTCGCGGTCGGCGAAGTACCCGTAGAAGCCGCCCTTGGTCACCCCCAGCGCCTTGGCGAGCGCCTCGATCCTCACGGCCTCCACACCGCCTGCGGCCAGCGCCCGCAGCCCCTCCTCGACCCACTTCTCCCGCGGTGTGCGCAACGCGCCCATCTGTGGCCCACCTCACTCTGTCAGACCTGTTGTACGGAGTCGCACAACAGGTCTAGCCTCGCGTTGTACGGCATCGTATAACCAGAGAGAGGACACCGTCATGTCATTCGGTTTCGTTGCCTTCCACTACCCGGCCCCCGAGCACGTCGAAGACTTCGTCGCCGAGTGCCACCAGGTCGCCGAGGCGATGCGGCAGCAGCCGGGCTTCCTGTCCGTCGGGGTCTGGGTCACCGCGGACGGTGACGCCGTCGTCACCACCGGCGCGTTCGAGTCCGAGGATGCCTTCCGGGCGACGGCCGACCTCGCCCGCGAGATGGGCGCGACGCCCGACGGCCTGAGCGACCTGGAGGTCAGGCCCCGCGAGGTCCACTTCCTTGTGTCGCGGTAGAAACGCCGCGAAGGATCAGCCGCGGTCGATCGGGCGGCGAGAGCTTGCGGGTCGGAGGCGAGATCAGCTCGCTCGCCGACCACAACACCCAACTCGCCAACTGGAGCGCCAAGACCGACCGGCAGTAGGCCCCGCGGCGTCGCGTGCCCTACTGCCGGTCGGTCCAAGTCACAGCGGACCGCGCTAGCCGAGGTCGAAGGGAGCCGGGGTGCGCCCCTCCCAGATCTGGCTGGAGGCCTGTCCGGGGTAGCGCACGGTCTGCGACTCGGCATCCAGGACGCGGGTGAGCTGCCGGTCGGGGCAGTAGGCGGGCCATCCGGGGTCACCGGTGGTGGCGAACCGGACCCACGCCCGCTGGAGTTCCCGGGACACCGCGACGGCCGCGGGGCCGGACGGGTCGCCGAGGAGGCTTTTACCGGTGGGGCTGTCCAGTGTGCCGAACGCCAGCGGGACGTCAAGGCTGTGGCAGGCTCCCAGGATCCCGCCGAGGCCCGGAGAGGCCAGTCGCAACTCGAACAGGTACGAGGTGCCTCCGGCCGCGGCGTTCGCCTGTGCCAGGTGCAGTGACGGCATCCGGAAGACGGCATCGGAGTACACCGACTCCACCAGTTCCTCCGGGGTGGCCTGCGGGTGGGAGGTACGGTAGGCGGCCGCTCCGTCCGGCTCCGGGGCGAAGAGGTCCAGGGCGGTCCGGGCGTCCTCTTCGGTGAACCGGCCCAGCCGTCCCATCATGACACTGAACAGCCGGAACTCGTCGCGGGTGTGGCCGACCAGGAGTTCCGTTCCGGCCGCGCGGCCCCCGTTCAGTGCCGGCCAGGGCGTTTCGGGGAGGACCTCGCCGTCGACGACGGGGCACAGGGCGACACCCGCGTGCGAGAGCCGCCCCCACCGCTCGCGGCAGCCGTTCAGGCCGGCGCTGAGCGAGGTGACCTCCTCGGCCAGCCGCCAGGGGTCGACGCCGGAGAGGCCTTCGGCGGTCGGCCGCGTACCGAACCGGTCCGCGAGCACGGCCGCGACCTGCTTGGCCAGTGCGCGGGTGGAGTGGAGGCCCGGCACCGAGTGGGTGACGGCCCGCCGGAACAGGCCGCGCACCGGCTTCATCGCCAGCATGGCGGCGATCGACCCCGCCCCGGCGGACTGGCCGGCCACGGTGACCTGGCCGGGGTCGCCGCCGAAGGCGGCGATGTTCCGTCGCACCCAGTGCAGTGCCGCGATCTGGTCGAGGAACCCGCGGTTGGCCGGCGCACCTTCGAGGAGCGCGAAACCCTCGGCGCCCACCCGGTAGTTGATGCTCACCACGACGAGCCCCGCCCCGGCCAACGCCGCCGGGTCGTACATCGGGTCGCTCGAGTCCGCCGCCATGTAACCGCCCCCGGGGATCCACACCAGCACCGGCAGCCCCGCCGCGCCCGGATCCGGGGTGCAGACGTTGAGCGTCAGCCAGTCCGCGTCCGCCGCAAAACTCCCCCGGGCCGCCGGGCCGGACTGCGGCACCACGGGCCCGAACTCCACCGCCCCTCGCGTCCCGTCCCAGCGCCGGACCGGGGCCGGTGCGGCGAAGCGGAGCGCCCCCACCGGCGGCTGCGCGTAGGGGATGCCGCGGAACACCGCGTGCCCCTGCCGCCAGCGCCCCTCCAGCACGCCCTCCGCGGTACGCACCACTGGCTGTCCAGTCATGTCACTCTCCTCCTCCGTGGGCCTCCAGGTTTATAGGTCATGTGTATTATGTCAACCGTATTGGAAAGAGAAGCACGGAGAATCCGACGATGCCGAAACAGGTGGACCACCGCGAACGCCGCGAAACGATCGCCCGGGCGCTGTGGCGGGTGGTGGAGCAGTGCGGCGTGGCGCATCTGAGCATGCGCGAGGTCGCTCAGGAGGCGGGAATCTCCCTGGGGCAGCTGCAGCACTACTTCACCTCACGCGAGGCGCTGCTCTCCTTCGCCATGGACTTCGCGTCCGAGCAGGCCGCGCTGCGCGTCGGCCGTGGTCTGGAAGAGCTCGGCGACCGGCCGCACCCCCGCGACGTGCTCCGCGTGATGATCACGGAGATGCTCCCGCTGCACGCCGATGCCCGCGCGACCAGCCGGATGAGCGCCGCCTTCGTCCTGGAGGCGCTGCACAACGAGAACTTCCACGCCAAGGTGCGCGGCGGAATGCTCCAAGGACGCGTCCTCGTCGAGCAGTTGGTCCGCCAGGCGATCGCCGACGGCTACATCAGCCCCGACCGCGACCCGGTGGCCGAGACCAATCTGCTCCTCGCCCTCACCGGCTTCACCACGCTCCTCGAACTCGACGTGGTCGGGCCCCGGGAGGTGCTCACCGCCGTCGACCGGTACCTGGACGGGCTGTTCGGCCGAGACGATGAGAGCGCCGGCGCGGGACACGAGCGGCGGAAGGCGACCGATGAGGGGCGCTCGCGCCCCGACGCGACCTGAGACCTGTGATCCCGGGGTCCACCGGATCCGGTGCGGCCGGGCAGGCCCCTCAACCGCCGGCCGACTGTCGCTCGAGGCGGTTGCGTAGCCGGGCCGGACGGTGGCCCTCCGTCCGACCGCGCCGGCCAGCGCAGAACGCCCGGTCACAGCAGCTGTGACCGGGCGTTCGGGTCGATTCGGCTGAGCTCGCCGCCGACGCGGATCGGGCGGGGAGGTCAGGCGTGCGGGTGGCGGAACTACTCCCCCTTCGCCGCCTGCTTCTCCTGGTTCTTCTCCTTGACGCGCTCCGCTTCCTTGCGCACCTCGGCCTGGGTGGCGCGCTCCTTGCGCAGCCAGTCGGGGCACTCCTGCTTGAGCGCGTCGATCTGCTCCGTGGTGAGCGGCTCGGTCACTCCGCCGCGCGCGAGGCCCGAGATGGAGACGCCCAGCTTCGCCGCGACCACCGGCCGGGGGTGCGGGCCGTTGCGGCGCAGGTCCTGCAGCCACTGGGGCGGGTCGGCCTGGAGCGCGTTGAGTTCGTCGCGCGAGACGACGCCCTCCCGGAACTCGGCGGGAGTGGCCTCGAGGTACACGCCCAGCTTCTTCGCCGCGGTCGCGGGCTTCATGGTCTGGGAGTTCTGCTGCGACTTCATGGCGTCAAGGATATCGAGCGTGTGCGCCGACTCTGACCACGCCCGGTAACCTGGCCAGGTGACAGGCTCGGAAGTACCCCGTTCGTTCAGGCTCGCGTATGTCCCGGGCGTGACACCCACCAAGTGGGTGCGGATCTGGCAGGAGCGGCTGCCCGGCATCCCGCTGGAACTCGTCCAGGTGACCGCCGGCGAGGCACCGGACGCGCTGCGCCGCGGCGACGTCGACGCGGGTCTCGTACGGTTGCCTGTCGACCGGACGGAACTCAGCGCGATCCCGCTCTACACCGAGACCACGGTGGTCGTGGTCCCGAAGGACCACATCGTGGCGGCGGTCGACGAGGTGACCTGCGGGGACCTGGCCGACGACGTCGTCTTCCACCCCCTGGACGACACCCTCGGCTGGGAGACCCCTCCTGGGCAGCCCGCGATCGAGCGCCCCGCCACGACGGCGGACGCGATCGAGCTGGTGGCGGCCGGAGTGGGAGTGCTCTTCGTCCCGCAGTCGCTCGCCCGCCTGCACCACCGCCGGGACCTCACCTACCGGCCGGTCACCGACGCTCCCCAGTCCCGGGTCGCGCTGTCGTGGCCCGAGGAGCAGACCACCGACCTGGTGGAGGAGTTCATCGGGATCGTCCGCGGGCGGACCGTCAACAGCTCGCGAGGACTCTCCGCCGCCGCACAGCAGAAGACCGCCTCACAGCCGAAGGCCGCGGCGCAGCCGAAGGCGAAGCGCCCCGACGGACGCGGTGCGCCCCGGAAGCCGGCGGCCGGCAAGTCGGCCGGCCGGAGCGCGCAGCGCGGGTCCGGCTCGTCCAAGGGCGCCAAGCACGGCAAGCCTCGCCGCCGGTCGTAGCGCGGGCGCTGTCCTTCCAGGCGCCGGCCGGCCGTTCACCGTCCGAGGGCGTCGCCGCCGAGCCGACGGGGACCGGCGGCCGACGCGGGCCGCACCGCCGCGGCGGACCTGACCTCGGATTCCTCCATCGGGTCGTCCCGCAGCCGGGCAAGCCGTTCCCGGACCTGCGGGAGATCGGGGGCCGAGGCGACACCCAGTAGGCGGGCGTCCGACTCGCAGTCGAAGCCGCGACCGTCAGGCAGCCGGAGCGGCCGTCCCGGACTCGACGGGTGCGGCGGTCCTGACTCGCGGCAGCAGCGCGGCCGGCAGCAGACCGGTCGCCGCGAGGCAGGCCGGTACCAGCAGGCCGGCCCCCGTCCCCGGACCGGTCGGCAGCGCCGTACCGGCGGCGACGGCCACGCCGAGGGTCGGGCCGACGTTCACGGCGGTCTGCTTGAGACCGCCGATGACCCCGGCGTACCCGGGCGGCGCGTCACCGACGATGGTCCCGGTGGTGGTGACCATCACGGTGGCGAACCCTGCGCCCAGTGCGGCGAAGGCCGCACCGAGCTCCGCCCAGGAGCCCTGGCCGAGCCGGGAGAGGCCCGCGATGCCGAGGGCGACGAGGAGCGTGCCCGTGAGCGCGGTGCGGCGCGGGCCGTGCCGGCGCAGCGCGGCGCCGGCCACGGGTGCGCCCAGGACCATCAGCACCGTCAGCGGCAGCACCCGCAGACCGGCGGCGAGCGGATCGAGCCCGAGGACGTCCTGGAGCAGGAAGGTGGCCGTGAACAGTGCGCCGGACATGCCTCCGGAGGTGACCAGCAGGAGCGCCATCGACGCCACCACCGGTACGGACCGGGCCACGGCCGAGGGCACGATCGGGTCCGCGGTGCGGCGTTCGTGGACGATGAGTGCCGCCGCGGCGCCGGCGGCCGCGGCGAGGCCGAGCAGCGTCGGTGCGGAGCTCCATCCGTTCGCCGGCACCCCGGCCAGGGTGTGCACCAGGACCGCGAGCGCACCGGCCAGCAGCGCCGCGCCCGAAAGGTCGAGCCGGCCGGCTCCGGTACGCGGCGGGGCGGGCACCCGGACGGCGAGGGCGAGTGCCGCGATCACCAGCGCGGCCGGGACGTTGACCATGAACACGGCCCGCCAGCCCAGGTGTGCGACGAGGACGCCCCCGAGGACCGGACCGGCCCCCGCGGCCACGCCGATCGCGCTGGTGCGGATGGCGACGGGCGTGCCGAGCCGGTCCGCCGGGTGGGTGAGCCGCAGCAGCGCGAGCGTCGCGGGCTGCAGCAGCGCGCCGAACACGCCCTGGACGGCCCGCAGGGCGATCACCCAGCCGACGCCGGGCGCGAGCGCGATACCGGCCGAGGCGGCGGCGAAGCCGAGCAGTCCGGTGAACAGCATCCTGCGGTGGCCGTACCGGTCGCCGAGGCGTCCGGCGACGACCAGCAGCGCGGCCACCGCGAGCAGGTAGGCGGTACTGGTCCACTGGACCTGGGCGGTGCTCGCGCCGAGGTCGCGGCCGAGGCTGGGCTGGGCCACGGTCAGCACCGTGCCGTCCAGCGCGACGATCATCGCGCCGGCCACGCTGACCACGAGGGCGAGGCGGCGGTGTGCGGGAGTCGTCACGAGGCCGCGTCCGCCGGGCCGAGGTGGGCGTCCAGGGCCGCATCGACGAGCCGGTCGAGCTGCTGCTCCGGCGAGGCGGCGCCGAGGGCGAGCCCCAGGCTTCCCCAGCTCCACAGCTGGGCGATGCCGTGCAGGTTGGCCCAGAGGGCGGCGGCCGTCACGGCCGGCGGCTGCCCTCCCGGCCCGTAGCGCCGTTGCCGGGCGACGAGGTCCACGATCCGTTCGAACAGCGGGAGCGTCGACTCCCGCAGGCGCGGCTGCTCCGTCGCGCGCTCCGCCCCCTGCTGCTCTTGTCCCTGCCGCTCGCTGTCGAGCAGGTCGTGCCGGAACATCAGCTCGAACATGCCGCGGTGCTCCAGCGCGTAGCCGACGTACGCCCGCCCGAGTGCCCGCAGTTGGTCGCGCGGCGAGACCGCGCCGGCGACGGCCGCGGCGAACCGGGCCCCGAGGTCCGCGAATCCGCGGTGGGCGATGGCGGAGAGCAGGGCGTGATGGGTGGGGAAGTAGCGGCGCGGGGCGCCGTGCGACACCCCCGCCCGACGGGCGATCTCGCGCAGGCCGAGGGAGGCGACGCCTTCGGTCAGCACCAGCTCGACACCGACGTCGACCAGCCGTTCCCGGAGGGAGTTCTCACGTTCGATGGACATAGACAGTGTCTACCAGGCTTCGGTAGACACTGTCTACTGGCTTCGATGGATCGATGCGGACACCGGGCGAGTGACCGCACGAGTCGCCAAAATCAGTTACCAGCAGGAGAGTTGACAACTACGGTGACTCAAATGAGCGATGACCGCGTGATCCTGCGTCCGGTGCGCGAGGATGACCTGCCGATACTCGAACAGTTCCTGCTGGCCCCGGAGGCGACCGGGCCGTTCCAGTGGCACGGCTGGACGGATCCCGGGCGCTGGCGGCGCCAGTGGAGGGAGAACGGGCTGCTGGGGGACGACGGCGGGCTGCTGATGACGGCGAGCGGCACCGCCGCGCACGGCTTCGTGGCCTGGCAGAAGGTGGCGACCACGCGGAGCTCGTACTGCTGGAACATCGGGGCCCAGCTGCTGCCGCAGGCCCGGGGACGCGGAATCGGCACCCGGGCACAGCAGTTGCTGGTCCACCACCTGTTCGCACACACCCTGGCGGTCAGGATCGAGGCGGGCACCGAGACGGAGAACATCGCCGAGCAACGAGCACTGGAGAAGGCCGGCTTCACCCGCGAGGGCGTGCTGCGCGGCTACGCCTTCCGGGACGGGCGGTGGCGGGACGTCGTGCGCTACAGCGTGCTGCGTGACGAGGCCGCACCGGCCTGAGTCCCGCAACGGCGCGGCGGGCACCGGCACCGCAGAGGCAGCCAGCAGCTAGCCAAGGACGGTGGCAAACAACCAAACCCTACAAATCCTGAGTGCCAGACTCCGTGGATCCCTGCACCTGATCGCCCGTCAACCCCCTGACAGAGTGGCATTCGAGTCGGACTCCCCGCAAAGCCATCCGCCCGGGGAGTTGTATCTCTTATACAAAGGGGGTTCACCAGTGAGTACCGATATCAACAACCTCGACGTGGTGGTCACCGGCCTCGGGGCCACCACGCCGCTCGGCGGGGACGTCGCCTCGACCTGGTCCGCGCTGCTGGCCGGGCACTCGGGGATCAGCGCGATCGAGGAGGAGTGGGCGGCGGACCTGCCGGTGCGGATCGCCGGGCGGCTCAAGGTCGAGCCGGGCGAGGTGCTGGACCGGGTGCAGGCCCGTCGGATGGACCGCTGCGAGCAGATCGCGCTGATCGCCGCCCGCGAGGCCTGGGCGGACGCCGGTTCGCCCGGGGTCGATCCTGAGCGGCTGGCCGTGGTGATCGGTACCGGCACCGGGGGCGCGCTGACCATGCTCGGCCAGGACGACGTCCTGGAGTCCTCCGGGGTGCGGCGGGTGTCCCCGCACACCGTCCCGATGTTGATGGCGAACGGGCCCGCGGCCTGGGTCAGCATCGAGCTCGGCGCCCGCGGCGGCGCGCACACCCCGGTCAGCGCCTGCGCGTCGGGCGCGGAGGCGATCGCGCTGGGCCTGGACCTGATCCGGCTCGGACGGGCGGACGTGGTGGTGGCGGGTGGTACCGAAGCCTGCATCTGCCCGCTGCCGCTGGCCGGCTTCGCCCAGGCCAAGGCCCATTCGACCCGGAACGACGCGCCGCAGCAGGCGTCCCGTCCGTTCGACGTCGACCGCGACGGCTTCGTCATCGGCGAGGGTGCCGTGGTGGTCGTCCTGGAGCGCGCCTCCTTCGCCGCCGCGCGTAGCGCCCGTGCCCACGCGGCGCTCGCCGGTGCCGGCGTGACCTCGGACGCCCACCACATCACCGCCGCGCATCCCGAGGGCCAGATCCGCGCCATGCGGCTGGCGCTGGCCTCGGCGGGCCTGTCCCCGCTGGCGGTCGACCACATCCACGCCCACGCCACCTCCACCCCCAAGGGCGACCTCACCGAGGCCGAGTCGATCACCGAGGCCATCGGCACCCACCCGGCCGTGACCGCCACCAAGTCGATGACCGGTCACCTCTTCGGCGCGGCCGGAGCCATGGGGGCGCTCTCCGCGATCCTCTCGCTCCGCGACGGCGTCATCCCCGCGACGCTGAACCTCGACTCCCTCGACCCGCGGGTGAAGCTGGACGTGGTCACCGGCGAGCCCCGGCAAGGCGAGCTGACGGCCGCGCTGACGAACTCCTTCGGCTTCGGCGGCCACAACGCCTCGCTGGTGTTCACCCGCGTGCCCTGACCGGAACGGGCCGGCCTGGACCGGTGTTCCACCGGTCCGGGCCGACTCCCGGACGGCGACTGGCCGCGGTCAGTTCCTGACCGCGCGCAGGATGACGAACTTCGGATCGCTGGTGACGGTCCGGCAGTTGCCGAACAGCCGGCGGAGCTTGACGTGGTACCCGAGGTGGCGGTTGCCGATGACCCAGAGTTCGCCGCCGGGGCGGAGCGCCCGGTGCGAACCGGTGAACATCCGCCAGGCGGTGGCGTCCGTGGTCGCCTGGTGGGAGTGGAAGGGCGGGTTGTTCAGCACCAGGTCGACCGTGCCCGCCGGAACCGCCGAGAGGGCGTCGCCGGCCAGGAACTCGGCCTTGGTGTCACCGTGGACATTGGCCCCGAAGGTGGCCTCGGCCGAGGCCACGGCCTGGAACGACTCGTCGATGAAGGTGAGTTCGGCCTGCGGGTTGGCCAGCGCGGCCGCCGTACCGACCACGCCGTTGCCGCAGCCGAGGTCCACGACGTGCTCCCGGCCGTGGCGCCGCGGCAGGTTGCGCAGGAAGAACCTGGTTCCGATGTCGAGGCGCTCGGCGCAGAAGATGCCCGCGTGGTTGGTGACGGTCAGCCCGGAGGCCGCGCCGAGGTCGCCGGGCAGTGCGTAACTGGTCGGCCAGGGGCTGGCGGAGGGGGCGAGAGCGGGGTCCGGCGTGCAGAAGATGAGGCGCGCCTTCTTCACCGCGAGCGAGGTGCGGGTCGGACCGATGATCCGCTCGAACAGTTTGAGGGTGGAGGTGTGGATCTCGGTCACCATGCCGGTGCCCACCACGATCGTGCCCGGGTGGATGCCCGGGGCGAGGCGGTGCAGCTGGTCCTCCAGGAGAGCGAGGCTCTTGGGGACGCGGACCAGCAGCACGTCGATCCGGTCCGGCGGGGTGTCCCTGGTCGACAGCAGGCGTACGGCATCCGCCTCGATCCCGTTGCGGGCGAGGTTGGCCGAGGTCGCCCGCTGGCCGAGGTAGGAGTCGGTGATCTGCACCGGCCGGTGCGCGGCGAGCGCGGTGACCAGCGCGCCCCAGCGGTCGCCGACCGCGACGACCGTGCCCGCCAGCTCGACGGGTTCGCCATCGATCCCCTTGAGGTGCCGCAACAGGTACTCGTCGGCGGCATCCCAGGCTCGCAGCCGCTCGCGGGGGTCCTCGGGGAAGCGGGTGAGCTCGAACTCACCCCATGGCGTCGTGAAGCAGTTCATCGTGCCCTCAGGCTATCCGAGTCCCCCGCGCGCCCGGCAATCGCGGCAGGTCATCGCGGTGGACGGGCCCGGCACTACCGCGTGGTTCCCCGAGCCCCACGGCTGCTACCGCGCGGTGACGGCCTCGGCCAGGAGTTCGGCGGCGGCGGTCAGCCGCCCCTCGCTGAGGCCTGCGTAGAAGAGGGCCAGTGCGGGCCCGCCCGGTCGCAGACGCATCCCGGTGACCGGCTCGACCCGTACTCCGCGCGCGGCCGCGCCCGCGACCACCGCGTCCTCCGCGACGTCGTCCGGCAGGTCCAGGTAGAGGTGGAGGCCGGCTGCGACGCCGCGCACCCGCGCCCCGGGGAGCACCCGGTGCAGTGCGCCCGCCAGCGCGTCGCGGCGGCTGCGGTAGCGGGGCCGCAGTGCGCGCAGGTGGCGGTCGTAGGCCCCGGTGGCGAGCAGGCCTGCGAAGGCGAGCTGGTCGAACACTCCGGTTCCCAGGTCGGCGTACCGCTTGGCCGTGCGGAAGTCCGCCGCGAGCCCGGCCGGGACGACCGCCCAGCCGAGCCGCAGTCCGGGGGCCAGGGACTTGCTCGGCGAGCCGAGGTGTACGACCCGGTCCGGGGCCAGCCCCTGCAGGCAGCCGACCGGCTCGCGGTCGTAGCGGAACTCGGCGTCGTAGTCGTCCTCTCCAGCTCGGCCACGCTTCCGAGGCTCCGGCAGAACTGGTCCTGCGATCAGGCCCTTGGGCGGACCTGGCCGCCGGACCACCTCCGCTCCTAGCCTGACAGGCATGACCGCCTCTCCCGCCCCCGGCGGCGCCCTGCGCGCCGCGACCGCCATGGCCGTGCTCGGCTGCTCGACCGGGGTCACCGCCGCCTTTTCCCGCTATCCGCTCTTCGGCGGCCAGGCCGTGCGCTATCTGCTGGCCGCCGTGATCCTGCTGCCCATCGCCGCGCGGTCCCGTTCCGGCTCCCTCCCCGGCCACCGGGGGCCGCGGCTGAGCACCGGCGAGCTGTGGCGGCTCACGGCACTGGCGGGGACCGGTCTGTTCGGGTTCAACGTGCTGATGGTGCAGGCGCTTCGGCACTCCGACCCGGCGACGGTGGGCAGCGTGGTCGGCTGCGCACCGCTGGTACTGGCCGTGCTCGCGCCGATGCTCGAACGGCGGCGTCCGCGCCTGCGGCTGGTCGCGGCGGCGGGAGTGGTGGTCGTCGGCGCCGCGATCACCCAGGGGTTCAGCACCGGCGGCCCGGTCGGGTTCCTGTACGCGCTGGGGACGCTCGGCTGCGAGGCGGCGTTCTCGCTGCTCGCCGTGCCGCTGCTGCCGCGCCTCGGGCCCGTCCGGGTCTCGGCGTACGCCACCGTGCTCGCCGTGCCGATGTTCGCGCTAGCCGGCCTGCTGGTGGACGGCACCGCGCTGCTGCGCCGCCCCACGGAGGCGGAGTTGGCCGCGCTGCTGTACCTCGCGGTGCTGCTGACCTGCGTCGCGTTCCTGCTCTGGTACGCCGCCCTGTCCCGGCTCGGGGCCGAACGGGCCGGCCTGTTCGCGGGGTTGATCCCGGTGACGGCGGCCCTGTCGGGTGCGTTGCTCGGCACCGGGGCGCTGCACGCGGGCGAGCTGTCCGGGGCCGTCCTGGTCGGCCTCGGCGTCTGCCTCGGGTTGTCCCTCCCGCAGCGCCACGCGGAGCCGACGCGCCACACCGATCCAATGCACCACGCTGATCTGACTGACAATCAGGACGCGTCGCTCGTCGCGCAGTAGGGATATCCCCACTCCGCACCGGCCTGCTGGCCGGATGGGGCGGGGCGGCCCGGCGCAGCAGACTCCACGGTATGCCGATCATCAACCGCACGGCGGCCGCGCTGGCCGCCGCAGCCCTCCTGTCGCTCACCGCACCCGCCGCGCAGGCCGGGGGCCACCACCTCTCCTGGGGCAACTGCCAGGACGACGGCCTGGACCCGCGCCAGCGCTGCGCCACCGTCCAGGTACCGCTGGACTACGACCACCCGCAGGGCGAGCAGCTCACCGTCGCGGTCTCCCGGATTCCGAGCGAGCATCCCGAACTGCGCCGGGGCGTCCTGCTGATCGTCCCGGGCGGTCCCGGCGGTTCGGGCCTCAACAGTCCGTCGAGCGCCGTGAAGCGGTTGCCGCAGGCGGTCAGGGACGCCTACGACATCGTCGGCTTCGACCCGCGCGGGGTGGGCCGCTCGACCCCGGTCAGCTGCCGACTGGCGCACGGTGACCTGGCGATGGTCAACCTCCGCCCCTGGGCCGACCCGGACGGCGGCGTCGCCCGCAACCTGGACACCGCCCGCCGGATCGCCACCACTTGCGCCGCCAACGGCGGACCCGTGCTGCGCAGCATCACCACCCGCAACGAGGCCCGCGACATCGACCGGATCCGGCAGGCCCTCGGCGAGCGGAAGCTGTCCGCCTGGGGCACCTCGTACGGGACCTACGCGGGCGCGGTGTACACGACGATGTTCCCGCAGCACACCGACCGGGTGGTGCTGGACAGCAACGACGACCCCGACCCGAGCCGGGTCGAGCGCGGCTGGCTGGCCAACTACGCGGTCGGTGCGGAGGACCGCTTCCCCGACTTCGCGCGTTTCGCCTCCGCACCCGGCAGCCGGTACCGCATCGCGGACACCCCCGAGCAGGTCCGGCAGGTCTTCCTCGACCTCGCGGACCGCCTCGACCGCGAGCCGATCCCCTGGCCGAACGCCAACCCGGAACAGCTGACCGGCAACGTGCTGCGGGAGACGATGCTGGAGAGCCTCCACTCGGATGCCGCGTTCCCCCGGCTGGCGACCCTGGTGCTGGCCGCCCTGCACGGCACCGCGCTGCCCGTGCCCAGTACCCCGCCGGACGAGGCGCAGCAGAACACCATCGCGGTCTCCGTCGGGACGCTCTGCAACGACGTCGCCTGGCCCGGCCCGGCGGCCGACTACCGGGGCGCGGTCGCCGCCGACCGGGCCGCGCACCCGCTCACGGCCGGAATGCCGGTCAACGTGATGCCGTGCGCGTTCTGGCCCTACCGGCCCGCCGAGGCACCGACCCGGGTGACTCCCGTCGGCCCGTCGAACGTCCTCCTGGTGCAGAACCTGCGCGATCCCCAGACCCCGTACAGCGGCGCCCGCAAGCTACGGGAGGCCTTCGGCGCCCGGGCCCGGATGGTGGCCGTGGACTCGGGCGGCCACGACGCCTACCTGGCGAACGGGAACGCCTGCGGCGACGCGGTGGTGACCGGCTTCCTGGCCGACGGCCGCCGGCCGGAACAGGACGTGCTCTGCCGCTGAGCGCCGGCGCGGGCGGTGGGGACCGGCTGCGGGCAGGCGGACGATCCAACATGATCACCAACGCGCTGGCTCCGGGCGGCCGACCCGGTCCTCGCCGAGGCGCTGCTGACGGGTTGCCGGACAGCGCTGACCGGCGGGCCGCGCGCGCCGTTCTCGGACGCGGTGGCCGCCGTCCTGGAACGCGCCGGCGGCCCCCTCCGCGAGGGCGACCACCGCCCCGCCGGACCGGCCCTGCTGGCGGGGCCGCCCGCTCCCTGAACCGGATCGGCCGTCCCAGGCCGCCGGTACGCCACCGGCCCGGCGTCCTGCCCGCCACTGTCGGGTCCGGTGCCGATACCGCGTCGGCGGCGGCGAACTGACCGCCGGTCAATGCGCTGTCAGTGGCCGGGTCTAGGGTGGCCGCATGCTGAACCGTGCGGTGATCGACGAGTACCTGGGCCATCTCGGCCTGCCCGAGCCCGCCGAGCCGTCGGTCGGGGCGCTCTTCGCACTGCACCGCGCCCATGTGGAGCGGGTGCCGTACGAAACGCTGGACATCCAGTTGGGCCGCCCGACCACGATCGACCCGGCGGATTCCATAGCCCGGATCCTCCGCGGCCGGGGCGGGTACTGCTTCCACCTGAACGGCGCCTTCGGCACGTTGCTGGCGGCGCTCGGCTTCCGGACGCGGTGGCATGTCGGCGGCGTGCAGGACCGCTCCCCCGAGGCCGAGGCCGGGGCCACCGGGGACCACCTGGTGCTGACGGTGGACTGCGAGGGCGAGCGCTGGATGGTCGACGTCGGCCTCGGCGACGGACTGTACGAGCCGCTGCCGCTGCGCGAGGGCGAGTACCGGCAGGGCCCGTTCACCTACCGGCTGACGGCCTCGAAGGCCGAGGTCGGCGACTGGCGCTTCGAACACGACCCGCAGGGCTCGCTGCTCGGGATGGACTTCCTCGCCGAGCCCGCCCGGCAGGCCGACTTCGAGGCCAGGCACCGGTGGCTCTCGACCTCACCCGAGTCCCCGTTCGCCCGGGCGGCCTGCGCCATCCGCCGGGACGCCGAGGGCACGGACGCGCTGCGCGGCTGCATGCTGGTCCGGGTCGACGCCGCCGGCCGGCACCGCCACGAGATAACCGACCCCGGCGAGTGGTACGCCACACTGGCCGACCGCTTCGGTATGCCCCTGACCGAGCTGGGCCCCGCCGAGCGCGAGGCGCTCTGGCAGCAGGTCCTCGCGGTCCACCAGATCTGGAAGGAGAGGACGGCCGAGCATGCGTAGTGCCCCCGTCACCCCCGGCGGAGACCTGATCCGCTGGGTCGAGCTGCCCGGTGCCGAGCCGGCCCGGGTGTACGTCCACGGGCTGGGTGCCAGCTCGCTCCCCTACTTCACCGGGGCCGCGCTGCACCCGCTGCTGGCCGGGCGCCGCTCGCTGCTGGTCGACCTGCTCGGCTTCGGGATCAGCGACCGGCCGACCGACTTCGACTACTCGCTCGAGGCGCACGCCGATGCCCTGGCGGCGGCGATCGAGGCGGCCGGGGTCGAGCGGGCCCAGCTGGTCGCGCACAGCATGGGCGGTTCGGTGGCGATCGTGCTGGCCACGCGCCACCCGCACCTGGTGCGCAGTCTGGTCCTGCTGGACGCCAACCTGGACGCCGTCGCGCCGGGCCCGCAGTGGATGGGCAGCGGACGGATCGCCTGGTACTCCGAGGAGGAGTTCCTGGCTTCCGGCTGGGCGGAGACGGAGCGGGTGGTCGGCCCGCACTGGTGGTCGACAATGCGGCTGGCCGGGCGCGAGGCGCTGCACCGCAGCTCGGTGCAGCTGTGCCGGGGCAGTGAGCCGATGATGCGCCGTCAGCTGCTCGGTCTGAGGATCCCGCGCACCTTCCTGTACCCGGCCGACGACGGGCGGCTGCCCGGCTCCGCCGAGCTCGCCGAGGCCGGGGTCTCGGTCGTCGCGGTGCCTGACAGCGGACACAACATCATGCTCGACAACCCGGACGCCCTGGCCCGGGCCGTGGTCGCCGCGGAGTCCTGACGCGGGCGCGGGCGCGGGCGCGGGCACGCAGCGGGACGTCCGGGCGGCCCCGCCCCGCAGGTGTCACGGCCGGCTCCTCGCCCGCACGGTCGGCCTGGCGGGCCACCGGCCGCGGCTCCGGCGGCCCGCACGTCCCACAGCGCGACATGCGGTGCCGACCGATCCGTCCAACTCCCATTCGCCGAGGGTGTCTTGGTCAACCTCGCCCACCGGGAATCCACCCGCAGCCCCAGCGCGTCACAGTCGCAGAGCCATTCGGCTGTGCTTAGGCTGGCCCGCGATGACTGTCGACCGCCGCACTGTGCTGCGTTCCACGGCCCGGCTGGCCGCTCTGACCGCCGCCACCGGGGTCACCGCCGCGTGTGGCGACGGCGGTGACCCGGCGGCGCGGGCCGAGCCGAGTGTGAAGCCGTCGCCCGCCGCGAGTACCGCACCGGCCGCCCCCGCGAGCAGCCCCTCCCTTCCGGCCGCCACCAGCCCCAGCCCGCCGCAGCTGCCGCCGCTCGCGCCCAACACCCCGCTCGAGGTGGTCAACGGCCCGCGCGACCGGCGCCAGGTCGCGCTCACCTTCCACGGCCAGGGCGACCCGGCCCTCGCACTGGCACTGCTCACCGCCGCCGAGCAGCACGGCGCCCGGCTCACCGTCCTGGTCGTCGGCAGTTGGCTGGACCAGCAGCCGCAGATGGCCCGCCGGATCCTGGACGGCGGCCACGAGCTCGGCAACCACACCCAGAACCACCGGGACATCTCCCGGATGCCGGTCGCCCAGGCCCTGGCCGAAGTACAGGAGTGCGCCGACCGGCTGCTGCGGCTCACCGGCTCGATCGGTCGCTGGTTCCGGCCATCCGCCGCCCAGTACGCCACCCCGATGGTCCGCGAACAGGCCAGGCTGGTGGGGTACGAGCACTGCCTCTCCTTCGACGTGGACCCGCGCGACTACACCGACCCGGGTGCCGAGGTGGTGCGGCGCCGGGTGCTCAAGGCCGCCATCGGCGGCTCGGTGATCGCCCTGCACATGGGCCACCGGGGCACCGTGGAGGCCATGCCGGGGATCCTCGACGGCCTCGCCGAAGCCGGTCTGACCGCCGTCACCGCAAGTCAGCTGTGCGCGTAACAGCAAACCTCTCCGCGCGTAGCTCCTGTCCCCAACTGGGCATCTGTGCTTGGCTGCTGGCCATGCGCTACATCATCATCGGCGCCGGGGCCATCGGCGGCACGATCGGCGGACGACTGTACGAGGGCGGGTTCGAGGTGGTGCTGGTCGCGCGGGGCGCGCACGGCGCCGCACTGCGCACGGGCGGGCTGCGGTTCTCCACCCCGGAGGGCGTACGGGCGCTGCCCATCCCCACGGTCCCGGGCCCGGCCGAGATCGAGCTGAGGTCCGGTGACGTCCTGGTCCTGGCGGTGAAGTCCCAGCACACCGAGGGAGTCCTGGCCGAGTGGGCGCCCCGCCCGGTCACCGGCACCGCGGGCGGCCCCCGCACGGCGGGTGAGGTGCTCCCCATCGTCTGTGCCCAGAACGGCGTGGAGAACGAACGCCTCGCCCTGCGCCACTTCCGCCGTGTGTACGGGATGTGCCTATGGATGCCCACCTCCCACCTGGAGCCGGGCCGGGTCTCCGCCTCCGGCGCCCCGCTCAGCGGGATCCTGCGCCTCGGCCGCTACCCGTCGGGCAGCGACGACACGGCCCGGCAGGTCTCGGCCGACCTGGAGAAGTCGCTCTTCGCCGCGCCGGTCAGCGATGAGGTGATGCGCTGGAAGTACGGCAAGCTCCTCGGCAACGTCGCCAACGCGCTGGAGGCGGTCGCCGGTCCGATCCGCCAGGAGCCGCTCCTGGCGGTGCTGCGGCGGGCGCAGCAGGAGTACGAGGCGGTGCTGCACGCCGCCGGCATCCCCTACGCGACCGCCGAGGAGCAGGCGGCGGACCGCGGCGACCGGGTCGAACTGCAGCCGTTGGAGGGCGAGGAGCGGATCGGCGGCTCCTCTGCCCAGAGCCTGGTCCGGGGCACCGGCAGCATCGAGACGGACTACCTGAACGGCGAGGTGGTGCTCCTCGGCCGCCTGCACGGCGTGCCGACCCCGGTCAACGAGGCCCTGCAGCGCCTCGCCGGGGAGTTCGCCCGTACCGGCCGTCCGGCCGGCAGCCTCACCCCGGAGGAATTCGCCGCGCTCTGCTGACCTTCCCCGACGCGGGCAGCCGTGCGGGAGGCCACACCCGTCCGCGGCAGGTCTCACGCACGGCTGCCCCCGACCCGGGTCCACCGCGTCCGGCGCGCTCAGCTGCCCGCGCCGCCTCCTCGCCGCCCAGCCCGTCCTCAGGCCATCGGATCCCCCGGCCCGTACGGGCGCAGCCGCAGCGTGCGGGCGTCCGCCTCCCGGATCGCCTCGGCCCTGGAGAGCAGTTCCTCCAGGTTGTCCCGCCCCGCGTGGATGAACCGGCCGTGCAGCGGGTCGAAGCGCCCCCGGGCGACGTCCACCGCGATGGCGACCACGTACGGGATGCTGCCCCACTCGGTCGTGTCGGCGAACATCGGCATCCCGGCGGTCATGTCGGTGGCCACCGCGCCGGGGCTGATGTCGAGGATCACGACCTGGTGGGCGGCGAGCGAGTCGGCGATGTTGTCGGAGAGCTGGAGCAGGGCGCCCTTGGAGGTGGCGTACGCGGTGTAGCGGCCGTCCGGGCGCAGCGCGAACCCGGAGTTGAGGTTGAGCACCCGGCCTTGGCGGCGCTCGACCATGTCGGGGAGCACGCACCGCATCAGGTTGAACGGGCCGCGCAGGTTGGTCTCCACCACCTGCCACCACTGGTTGCCGTCCGCCTCCCACAGCGGGACCTCGGCCTGGTCCACCTGGCCGGCGTTGTTGACCAGGAAGTCGACCGGTCCGAGGTCCCGCTGCACCGTCCGGACGGCTTCGCGGACGGCGCCCGGGTGGCACACGTCGGCGGTCACCGCGATGCCGCGCGCGCCGTGGCGCACGCACTCCTTGAGCGTGTCGATCAGGGTCTCGTGGGTGCGGCCGATCAGGCCCACCGCCATCCCCTCGGCGGCCAGGCCGATCGCGACCTCCTGGCCGATCCCGCGCCCCGCCCCGGTGATCAGGCCGACCTGTCCTGTGAGCGATCCCGTCGACATCCCTGCTCCCCGCTCTCGCCCCGGCTGGTCCGACCCCTGGATTCTGGCGGCCGGACGACGGCCGGGCGGCTCGGCCCGGCGGCAGCGCGCCGGTGAACGTGACGCAACTCACCCGATCGGCGCAGCAGCCCTCAGGACCGGGCAGCGTCCGTCGGCACCGACCGGATGCGAACGGGCGTTAGCACAGGTAGTACCGTCGTCACGGCGATGCGGTCGGCCCACCAGGCCGGGTGTGTCGCCGGCTGAGACACAGCACCTCGCTGGGTCACCCCCAGCGTCACCTTGAAGGGCAAGTGAGTGAGTGACATCGCGCGCGTCGGAGTGATCGGCTGCGGCCTCATGGGGTCGGGCATCGCTGAGGTCTTCGCCCGCTCGGGCCTGGACGTCCTGGTCTCCGAGGCCAACGGCGAAGCCCTGGAACTGGGCCGCACCCGGCTGACCAACTCCCTGGAGACCGCCGTCCGGCGTGGCAAGCTGACCGAGGAGCAGCGCGACGAGGCACTCGCCCGGCTCTCCTTCACCATCGACCTCACCGACTTCGCCGACCGCGACCTGGTGGTCGAGGCGGTCGCCGAGCGCGAGGACATCAAGATCCAGATCTTCCAGACCCTGGACCGGGTCATCGAGCGCCAGGACGCCATCCTGGCCTCCAACACCTCCTCGATCCCGATCGTCAAGCTCGCCGCCGCGACCTCCCGTCCGGAGCAGGTGATCGGCCTGCACTTCTTCAACCCGGCCCCGGTGCAGAAGCTGGTCGAGGTCATCCCGACCCTCACCACCTCCGCCGAGACCACCTCGCGGGTCGAGTCCTTCGCCGTACAGGCGCTCGGCAAGGAGCCGATCCGGGCCCGCGACCGGGCCGGTTTCGTGGTCAACGCACTGCTGGTCCCGTACCTGCTGTCGGCGGTCCGGATGTTCGAGTCCGGGGTGGCCACCGCCTCCGACATCGACAAGGGCATGGAGGCCGGCTGCGCCCACCCGATGGGCCCGCTGCGCCTGTGCGACCTGATCGGCCTGGACACCATCGTCTCGATCGCCGAGTCGATGTACGACGAGTACAAGGAGCCGCTGTACGCCGCTCCCCCGCTGCTGTCCCGGATGGTCGACGCCGGCCTGCTCGGCCGCAAGTCCGGCCGTGGCTTCTACGACTACACCGCGAGCGCCTGACCTGGGAGTTCGCCGGTCGGCCGACTGTTGGACCGGCCGACCGGCGACTGGCGATTTGCCGACACGTCGTCAAATCCATTGCCGCGCAAGTCGCAGGCGCCTGAGCACAAGACCACCGACAGCGCTTCCTTGCCCCGCTAGGCTGCGGCCATGATTCGTTCAGTCGTGTTCGACATCGGCGAGACCCTGACCAGCGACACCCGCTATTGGGCCGACTGGGCGACATGGCTCGGCGTCCCGAATCACACGATGTCCGCCCTGGTCGGCGCTGTCGTTGCGCAGGGCAAGGACAATGCGGACGCGATCCGGCTGATCCGGCCCGGTTGCGACGTTCCCGCCGAATGGGCTGCTCGCCAGGCTTCCGGCCGCGACGAGTACCTGGACGAGACCGATCTGTACCCCGACGTTCGTGACGGCCTGCAGCAGCTCAAGGACGCTGGACTCTGGATCGGCGTGGCCGGGAATCAGAATGTACGTGCGGGTGAACTCCTGCGCGGACTAAAGCTTCCCGTCGATGCGGTCGCCACCTCGGCCGAATGGGGAGTTGCCAAGCCAAACACCGCATTCTTCGACCGCGTCTGCGAGTGGGCGCCGGGCGAGCCCCGCGAGATCCTCTACGTCGGAGATCATCCGGCCAACGACATCACTCCCGCACGAGCCGTTGGCCTCCGGGTCGCACACATCCGCCGTGGGCCGATCGGCCTACTGCAACAGGACTCCGCCGGAGCCGACTGGAGCATCGGTTCAATCGCAGAACTTGCCGAGCTTCTGGTAGCGGCCACCTGATGCAGAACCGCCCGATGTCGCCACCGGGCGGTTCTGCCAGCCGAGTTGTGACAGCACGGGTACTGTCACCGGTATGCCTGGACCAGCAGTCAACCTCGGCATGCGGATTGCCACGGTTCGCTCGGCCCGCCGCCTCACCCAGCGCGAACTGACGGACCGTTCGGCGGTGTCGCTCAGCATGGTCCGCAAGGTCGACCCCGAACGCCGTGTGGGCCCCCGACGGCGGCGCCCCCAACGGCTTCCGCCCGGCGGAACGGGAGAAGGACCCGGAACGCTGGTGGTCGTTGGTGAACGCCGACGACGTCGTGGTGACCCAGTTGGACGACGGGGCCGAGGATGGGCCCGGGGTGCCCACCTCGTCCGCGTCCATGCCGTCCCTGGTGGCGTCCATGCTCCAGCACCTGGACGTGCGCGACGGCTGCACCGTGCTGGACATCGGCACCGGAACGGGCTGGACAGCCGGCCTGCTCTGCGCCCGCCTCGGCAGCCAGGCCGTGACCACGGTCGAGGTGGACCGCGACGTGTACCTGCAGGCGGCGAAGAGCCTCGCCGCCGCCGGACTCCTGCCGGTCCACCAGCACCACGGCGACGCCCTGTTGGGTTGGCCCTTCGGCGCACCGTACGACCGGATCCACTCGACCGCCGCCGTGCAGCGCGTGCCCCGGGTATGGGTCGAGCAGACCAAGCCGGGCGGCGTCATCGTGACGCCGTGGGGCACCCCGTACGCGAATGCCGCACTGCTGCGGCTGGACGTCGGGGAGCGCGGCCAGGCGGCGCACGGCCGGTTCGTGGAGAACGTCAGCTTCATGTGGATGCGGGCCCAACGACCGCCTGAGATGACCGGTCCGCAGGCGGCTCCCACCTCCCACGGCGCCTCCGGGATCGATCCGGACCTCGCCCTCGAGCGTGTCCACGCGGCGTTCGCGATCGGCCTGCGAGCGCCTCTGGTGCGCTACGTCCACACCTGGGACGAGGCGGACCCGGCGGGCACCTACCGGATGCAGCTCTCCGACGGCCACGGCTCGTGTGCCTCGGTCCGCTACCACGACTGGGGCGGCGACGGCGCGGTGCAGCAGGCGGGCAACCGTCGCCTCTGGGACGAGATCACCATTGCCCGGCTCCGCTGGCAGGAAGAGGGCGGACCCGAGCTGACCCGCTACGGCGTCACCATCGCGGCGGACGGCGCCCAGTCCGTCTGGCTGGACGAGCCCCGGAACGTCATCCGTCGCCATGTCTCCTAGCTGGACGCTGTCCTGGCGATCACGGTTGCGGCGGTCCACGACGAGTGGTGCACCTTGGTCCGACGGCAGAGTGCCTGCGCTGTAGGCTCCCAAGAGGGGGTGCCATGACTGATCGTGGCTGGTACGACGACAGTGAGTGCGAAGACGCCGTTCAGCGTGCCGCACGCGCGACGCGGTTCGGCTGGATCGCGATCGCTGGGGTGACTGGGTTGATCGGCCTCGCACTGGTCGCTGCGGTCGTAGTCGCTGTGTTCGTCATGTGTCTCGCACTCATGTCCATAGCGCATTGAGCCTGACGACCGGTGGAGCGGTTGAGAGGCGGCCCGCACGTCGTCTCGTTGTCTGGCTGAAGCCGTGATCCAAAGGACAGTGCCTCCTCAGCGGATGTCATGGTCGGGGTGGGTCTGGTCGTATGCGCGCCGCGCCTCCGCGATGACGGCGCGGTGGGCGAGCGACCAGTCGGCGAGCGCCTTGACCAGGTGGGTCAGGCCGGCTCCGGTCTCGGTCAGGCGGTAGTCGACTTGGGCCGGGACGGTCGGGTACACGGTGCGCAGCACTAGGCCGTCGCGTTCGAGCCTGCGCACGGTGAGGGTGAGCATGCGCTGTGAGATGCCGTCGATGGCGCGTTGCAGTTCACGGAACCGACGTGGGCCGCTCGCGAGTTCAACGATCACCAGCACCGACCACTTGTCCCCGATGCGGTCCAGGACGTCGCGGATGCCGCAGTCGGGGTGGTCCTCGCGTCCGCAGGGGTCGAGGTCGGCGGGGGCGGTTACCCCGGTGTGCGTGAGTGACATCGAACTGCCTTCTTGTGGCCGGTGGGCGTGCGATCGAGGATCAAGCGTAGTTACCGATGAGAACCACGACGGAAGACTGCGATTGACATGATCTTGGTGACCGGAGCAAGCGGGAACCTCGGCTCTGCCACCCTTGCGGCGCTGCGCACCCGCGGTGCCGCCGCGACGGGCGGCAGCCGCACGCCCCGCGAGGGGATGCGGCGTCTCGACTTCGATGACCACGTGAGCCTCGATCTCTCCGAGGTGTCGACCCTGGTACTGATCTCCGCCGGCTATGCCGAGGACGACCAGGTCGTCGGGCGGCACGCGGCGGTCCTGGACGCCGCCGTCCGCGATGGCGTCCGCCACGTCGTCTACACGGGCCTGACCACAGCCGGCGACCATCTCGGTTTCGCGCTCGCGCACCGTGCCACTGAACGCCTCGTGCGGGCGAGCGGATTGCCCTGGACGATCCTGCGCAACGGCCTGTACGCCGAACTCTTCGGCGGCCTGCTGATGTGGGCCGAGGATGGTGTGGAGTCCGCGTTCGGAGATGGCGCCCTGGCGGCGGTCGCGCGGAAGGATCTCGCCGATTCCGCGGCGATCGTCGCGGCGGATCCGGCAGGGCACTGCGGGCGCGTCTACGACCTCGTCGGCACGCCGATCACGGTGGGTCAGGTGGCCGACCGGCTCGGGGTCCCGCACCGCACCATTGGCCTGGGCGAGTACCGGCGCAGGCTCCTCGACGAGACGCCGGGGCTCCTGCCGTTCCAGCCGCCCATGCTCGCCTCGATTGCCACCGGCATCCGACACGGCTTCCTGGACGGCACCGCCCCCGACCTCGCAGGCCTTCTTGGCCGCCCGGCCCGCGACCCGCTGGCTACGGCCGTTGCAGCCGCGTCCGCCACGCGACCGGAAGCGAGCTTCTAGCGGCGATACCGCACGCTGAGCAGCGGAACGAGTCCTCCCCCGCGATCGTCTCGGGAGGACGAGGAGCCGCCGCACGCCGCTCCCCGGCGCCGTCTCGAACGGTGGACGCGGATCCATTCGACCGCAGGTCCGACCGCGGCCGCCACGACTGCACCGCGAGCACCCGACCACTTCCCTCCAGCACACCCCGCCTGCCGCCCGGCCCGGCCCCCCGGTCCGGGCGGCAGTGCTCTCGGCGCCGGGCGGCGGTGATCCCGGCCCGGGGCAGCGGCACTTCAACCCCCACCCCGGGCGTAGGAGACAGATAAAGATCTTGCGCGACAGATGATCTGACTGACCGCCACCTCCGAGCCCGCACCACAAGGGATTTGTTCGAATTTGAATCATCGGATACGGTCGAACCTCCCCTCGGTTCAAATTTGAATCACTCCCCGAGCGATGGAGACACGCATGCCGAACCCGACTGCCCCCGCTTCCGCCGCCCGCACCGACCGGGAGACCGACTGGAGGTCGTCCACCTCCCCGCACGCACACGACATCGGACTGCTGCTGATCCGGCTCGCCCTGGGCCTGACCATGGCGGCGCACGGCAGCCAGAAGCTGCTCGGCTGGTTCGGCGGCGGCGGTATCGACGGCACTGCCGCCTTCTTCACGGCGAGCGGCTACCCGGCCGGCAAGGTGATGGCGGTGGTGGCCGGCCTCACCGAGACCCTCGGCGGGCTCGGCCTGGCCGCGGGTCTGCTCACCCCGCTCGCCGGCGCGGCGCTGGTGGGCACGATGGTCAACGCGCTCGCGGTCATCTGGGGCGGCGGGTTCTTCGCGCCGAAGGGTGTCGAGTACGAGCTGCTGCTGACGGCCGCCGCTGCCGGAATAGCCCTGACCGGCCCCGGTCGGATCGCCCTCGACCGGTTCCTGCCGGTGGTCCGCTCGCACCGGCTGGCGTACGGCGCCGCGGCCGTGGTGCTCGGTCTGGTCACCGCTTCGGTCGTCCTTCTGCTGCGCAAGTAACCTGAACCTCAAGCTTCCTGACGGCCGCCCGGAGCCAACTCGGGCGGCCGTCGGCGACTTTGGGGAACCGATGGGTCGAGACTCCGCCCGGCCGCCTTGCTAAAGGAATCCCCAAAAGCGCGAACCTGTCGTGCCGTCAGAAATTAACCTCCCGCATCTACCCGCGTAAACTCCGGCGCCCCCACCATTGGCTGAGCACCATCAAAGGCCCACCCCCACCGCCAGGGGTCCATCCCCCTTTCCCGGAGCCGGAGTTCACCATGTCCAGACTCGGTCTCGCCCGTCGGTCCTGCGCCGTCGCCGGTACCGCACTGCTGTCCGCGATAGCCCTGCTCACGGGCGCCGGCCAGGCACCCGCCGCGACGGGCACGTACTCGCTGCTCACCTTCCCGGACCAGGACCACAGCGCGGTCTACAGCTTCATCAACTCGGCCACCACCTCGGTCGACGTGACCATGTACGAGCTGCGCGACACCACCGCGGTGACCGCGCTGGTGAACCGGAAGAAGGCCGGGGTGAAGGTCCGGGTGATCCTGGACGCCAAGCACACCTCGGTGAACGGCTCGGCCTACTCCGCGCTCAAGGCGGCGGGCGTCGGCGTGACGTACTCCTCCTCGGCGTACGTCTACACGCACCAGAAGACGGTCACGGTGGACGGCAGCAAGTCCCTGATCCTGACCGGGAATCTGGACTCCACCTACTACTCCTCCAGCCGTGACTACGGCGTCTTCGACAGCGACTCGGCCGATGTCGCGGCGATCGAGCAGGTCTTCAACGCGGACTACGCCAAGACCTCCGTCACCCCGGCCGACGGTGACGACCTGGTCTGGTCCCCCACCGACTCGGAGAGCCGGCTGCTCGACCTGATCAACGGCGCCCAGCACTCCCTGGACGTCGAGGAGCTGGAGTTCGGCGACGCCGACCTGGTGAACGCGATCGTGGCGGCCGAGCAGCGCGGGGTGACCGTACGGGTGGTCGGCATGGACCCGAGCAGCTACGGGAGCAACTTCGACCAGGTGACGGCCGCCGGCGGCTCGGTGGTCACGTACTCCTCCACCACCGGTCTGTACATCCACGCCAAGGCCATCGTCGCGGACTACGGCACCGACACCGCCGAGGTCTTCGCCGGTTCGGAGAACTTCTCCGACAACTCGCTCAACAGCAACCGCGAACTCGGCCTGATCGTCAACGCCCCGGCCGTGCTCGACGGCATCGAGAAGACCTTCGCGACCGACTTCGCCAACGGCACGCCGTACTAGGCGGGCAGGCCGCAGACCGGCTGATCCATGACCGGTCTCGCTCTCTCTCCTCCGGATCGGAGGACACGAGGAGGGGCAGAACGACGGTCATTGCTCCGGCTGCGCGCTGATGCGTTGAACACTGCCCCGACTCAGACAGAACCCGGGTGGGCCGATGAATCATCATCAGCCCACCCGACTTGTACGCCTCTTCACCCGGTCCCGCTCAGCTGTTGATGCTGTACGGGTCGCCGTAGACCTTCCACTTCAGCGGCGGGTTGAGGTCGAAGTTCCTGGCGTTCAGGAAGACCCGCTGCTCGGTGTCGACCCGGCTGGTGTCGCTGTGCGCCTCCTCCTTCTTCATGACGGCCTTGCGGACGTCCAGGAAGGCGTTGAGGTAGGTGGCCTCGTCACCACCCTGGGCGGGCGTCCTGGCCTTCTTCATGGCGGCGGCGCGGATGCCGCCGAAGCTGTCCGAGTCGGTGCCGGGACCGTGCATCACGATGGCGTCGTAGTAGACGAACTGGCCGAGCGCGCGCAGCCCGTCCGACTTGGCCTGGTTGACCGCGGGGTTGAAGTAGACCCGGTCGCGCTCGTCGTTCTGCGCCTGCTGGAAGACCGGGTCCTTGGCGGCGGTGGCCCAGTCCTTGGTGAACGGGGTGCCGAGGCCGGCGTGCGACTCCGAGCCGTTGACCTTCTTCAGCGCGGGCAGGTACTTGGCGAGGACGTTGTCGTGCTTCAGGTCCGTGTAGTGCTGGACCAGTTCGAGCATGTCACCGGTCCCGGAGCAGAAGCCGATGATCCCCGCGGTGTAGCCGCGGCCGTCGTGGATGTCCTCGATGTACTTGTACTGGGCCTTCCAGTCCAGCGAGGAGTTCTCGGCACTGGACACCAGCTGCATGGCGATGTCCTTCTTGTGCGGGTCGTCCAGGCCGGCCCCGGCCTTCACGGCGGAGGTGGCCGCGGGGGTGGCCGCGTGTCCGACTCCGGCGGTGGCGAGCGATGCGGGTATCACGGCAAGCGCGACTGCGAGGGCGATGCGGCCGACCCGGTGCTGCGAGTGCATATGACGCTCCGTCTTCTGTCGCCGGGCACAGGGATGCCCGAGGAGTGGGCGGTCAGGAAACTTTCCTAACGATCCTGACGCAGACGATTAACGCAGACCGACATGGACACCACAAGAGGCCCGGCGCATCCGATTCGGACCTGCCGCCACCCGAAGCCCGCCCCAACTGCCGACGCCGCACGAGGAGTTCGCAGGCCACACCCGCTTCGGCCGGGTCGCCGGTCGGGCCGGCCCGGGACAGCCGAGTCATCCGGAGAAGCCCTGGCCACCCCAGGTACACCCGAGCCGCCCCGGGAACGCCGAAGGGCCCCCGGAGCCGGAGCTCCGGGGGCCCTTCGGGGCACCGTCAGTACGTCACGCGCCGCGCAGCACCGCGCCGGTGCGGGCCGCGGCGGCCGCCACGGCGGACTCGCGTGCGGCCGAGGCCTCGTCGGCGGTCAGCGTGCGGTCGGTGGCACGGAAGCGCAGCGAGTACGCCAACGACTTCTTGCCCTCGCCCGCCTGCTCGCCGGTGAAGACGTCGAACAGCCGGATGGACTCCAGCAGTTCACCCGCACCCTCGCGCAGCGCGGCCTCCACCTCGGCGGCCGGGACGGCGGAGTCCACGATCAGGGCGACGTCCTGGGTGGCCACCGGGTACGAGGACACGGTGGGGCCGCTCACCCGCTGCGCGCCGTCGGCGAACAGCAGGTCCAGGTCGAGCTCCATCACGCTGGTGCGCTCGGGCAGGTTCAGCGCCTTGATGACCCGCGGGTGCAGCTCACCCGCGTAGCCCACCACCCGGTCGCCGACCGCGAGTTCGGCGCAGCGGCCCGGGTGCCAGGGGGCGAGCTGGGACTGACGGACCGTCAACTCGACGTTGGCCGCGCGGGCCACCGTGCGAGCGGCCTCGATCGCGTCCGCCCAGCAGGAGGCACCGCCCTTGCCCCACCAGCCGGACGGCAGCCGCTCGCCCGCGAGGGCGACCGCGACCCGGCGCGGCTGGTTCGGCAGCGCGGCGTCCAGCGCCGCCAGCTCCTCCTCGACCGGACGGCGGTCGACCGGCAGGCGCGGGGCGATCTTCTGCTCCGCCTTGGGCAGGAAGACCGTTCCCGTCTCGAACAGCGCCAGGTCGGTGTTGCCCCGGCCGACGTTGCGGCGCAGCGCGCCGAGCAGGCCCGGCACCAGCGAGGTCCGCAGCGACGGCTCCTCGTCGTTGAGCGGGTTGACCAGCTTGACCGTGCGGCGGCGCTCGTCGTCCGCGTCCAGGCCGAGCGCGTCCAGCAGGCTCTCGCCGATGAACGGGTAGTTGATCACCTCGACGTAGCCGGCCCCGGCCAGCGCCACGCCGGTGCGGCGGTGGAAGCGCTGCACCTCGGTCAGCCCGCGGCCCGGCGGGACGGTGGGCATCCGGGCGGGCACGTTGTCGTAGCCCTCGAGCCGGATGACCTCCTCCGCGAGGTCGTACGGGTCGGTGAGGTCGGGGCGCCAGGTCGGCGGGGTGACCTCGAGGACGTCCGCGCCGATCACGGTGCAGCCGATCTCCTGCAGGCGCCGGGTGACGGTCTCGCGGCCGTACTCGGTGCCCGCGACCCGGTCCGGCAGGTCGGCGGCGATCTGGATGGTGCGCAGCGGGTGCGGGGCGGCGATGTCGGTGACACCGGCCTCGGCGGTGCCGCCGGCGATCAGGACCAGCAGGTCCACCGCGCGCTGGGCGGCGGCGCGGGCGGCGTCCGGGTCGACACCGCGCTCGAAGCGCTTGGACGCCTCGGAGGGCAGCTTGTGCCGCTTGGCGGTACGGGCGACCGAGATCGGGTCGAAGTGCGCCGCCTCGATGATCACCTCGGTGGTGCCCGGGCCCGCGGCCGGGTCGAGGATCTCGGTGGAAGCGCCGCCCATGACCCCGGCCAGGCCGATCGGCCCGGAGTTGTCGCAGATCAGCACGTCCTCGACGGACAGCTTGCGCTCGACGCCGTCCAGCGTGGTGAGCTTCTCGCCCTCTTCCGCGCGGCGGACCAGGATCGGCCCGTTCACCCGCTCGCGGTCGTAGGCGTGCAGCGGCTGGCCGACCTCCAGCATCACGTAGTTGGTGATGTCGACGGTCAGCGAGATCGGGCGGATGCCCGACTTCTGCAGCCGGCGCTGCAGCCAGATCGGCGACTGCGCGCTCGGGTCGACGCCGGCGACGGTGCGGGCGACGAAGCGGTCGCAGCCGGCCGGGTCGGCGACCTTGACCGGGTAGCCGTCGGCGTTGGCCGGGGGCACGTCCAGCAGCGCCGGGTCGGCCAGCGGCAGCCCGTACGCGGCGGCGGCCTCGCGGGCCACACCGCGCATGGACAGGCAGTAGCCGCGGTCCGGGGTGACGGCGATGTCCAGCACCTCGTCGACCAGCTGGAGCAGCTCGATGGCGTCGGTGCCGGGCTCGAGGTGCGACTCCAGTACCAGGATGCCGCCGTGGTCGTCGCCCATGCCGAGTTCGCGGGTGGAGCAGATCATGCCGGCCGAGGTGTGGCCGTAGGTCTGCCGCGCGGCGATCGGGAAGGGGCCGGGCAGCACCGCGCCCGGGAGCACGACCACGACCTTGTCGCCGACGGCGAAGTTGGTCGCACCGCAGACGATCTCCTGCGGCTCGCCGGTGCCGTTGGCGTCGCCGACGTTGACGAAGCAGTGCCGGATCGGCTTCTTGAAGCCGGCCAGCTCCTCGATCGAGAGCACCTCGCCGACCACGATCGGACCCTTGAGGTCGGCGCCGAGCTGTTCGACGGTCTCGACCTCGAGGCCGGCGCGGACCAGTCGGGCCGCGACGTCGCGGCCGGTCTCACCCGCCGGAAGGTCGACGTACTCGCGCAGCCAGGAAAGCGGGACGCGCATCAGATCTCCATCCCGAACGGGAGGGTGAAGCGGACGTCACCCTCGACCATGTCGCGCATGTCGGCGACGTTGTGACGATTCATCAGGATTCGCTCCAGGCCCAGGCCGAAGGCGAACCCGCTGTAGCGGTCCGGGTCGACACCGCAGGCGACCAGGACGCGCGGGTTGACCACGCCGCAGCCGCCGAGCTCGATCCAGCCCTCGGAGGAGCAGGTGCGGCAGGGGCGCTCCGGGTTGCCGACGCTGGCACCCAGGCAGACGAAGCACTGCAGGTCCACCTCGGCGCTCGGCTCGGTGAACGGGAAGTACGACGGCCGCCAGCGCAGCTCGAGGTCGCCGCCGATCAGCGTCGCGACCAGGTGCTCGATGGTGCCCTTCAGGTCCGCGAAGGTGATGCCCTCGTCCACCGCGAGACCCTCGACCTGGCGGAAGACCGGGGTGTGGGTGGCGTCCAGCTCGTCGGTGCGGTAGACGCGGCCGGGGCTGATCGCGTACAGCGGGAGCTCGCGGTCGAGCATGGTGCGGATCTGCACCGGGGAGGTCTGGGTGCGCAGGACCACACCGGAGTCCGCCGAGCCGTCCGGGGCCTGGACGAAGAAGGTGTCCTGCATCGAGCGGGCCGGGTGGTCCTCGTGCAGGTTGAGGGCGTCGAAGTTGAGCCACTCGGCCTCGACCTCGGGGCCGGAGGCGACCTCGTAGCCCATGGCCACGAAGGTGTCCTCGATCCGCTCGGCCATGGTGGTCAGCGGGTGGCGGGCGCCGCGCGGGTTACGGGCGTACGGCAGGGTGACGTCCACCGCCTCCTCGACCAGCACCCGGGCGTCGCGCTCCGCCTCCAGCTCGGCCTGGCGCTTGGCCAGGGCCTGGTTGACGGCGCCACGGGCCTGGCCGATCAGCTTGCCCGCCGCGGCCTTGGCGTGCGGCGGCAGCGCGCCGATCTCACGGTTGGCGAGCGAGAGCGGCGAGCGGTCGCCGGTGTGCGCGACCTTCGCCTCCTTGAGCTGCGCCAGGTCGCCGGCCGCGGCGAACGCGGCGATCGCCCCGTCCCTGGCCTGCTCCACCACCTCGGGCTTCAATGCCTCGACCTCTACCGGGTCGTACGACTTGTTGGGTGCCGACATCGCTATCTTTCCCGTGCTCCTGCTCGTGAAGTGAAGGGGTCCGTCTCGCCCTTGCGCTACGCCCGGCGTGGCCGGGGCACGGGCAGCCGCTCCCGCCACTGTCAGGAAGGGTGTCCGCGGCGCGGCCGCGCAGGGCGTCCCACAACGCCAAAGGTCGAGTGTAGTCGCAGCGCGTAGCGCCCCAGGGGCGCGGGAGGCGCCGGGCACCATCGCGCGGGTCCCGGACACCCGCGCACCGGCACCGATCGGTGGGCGCGGGGAACCGTCCGGGAGACCGGTCGGAAGGTGCTCGGCCGCTCGCGCACCGCCCCGATGGGCACGCCCGCCTGCCTTCGCCGCCCGCCGGGCGGGACTTCAGAGCATGAAGTCCGGCACTCCGGCGGGCAGGATAAATCGGAACCGGGCGCCACCGCCGGGCGCGCGGCTGATCCTGATGGTGCCGCCGTGGGCCTCGACGATGCCCTTGACGATGTAGAGGCCGAGGCCGGTGCCACCGCGCTTGGAGCCGCGCCAGAAGCGGGTGAAGACGCGCGGCATGGACTCCTCCGGAATGCCGGTGCCCTCGTCGCTCACGGTGACCGCGGTCCCTTCGATGACTCGGCCCTCGGGGGCCCTGGGCGGGGTGCCGGGACGCTCCCGGCCTGTCGCCTCGACCAGTTCCTTGGCGGGCGCCACCTCGATCGTGACAGTTCCCTCGCCGTGCCGCACCGCATTTTCCAGCAGGTTGGCCAGCACCTGGTCGATCTTGTCGGGATCGGCCCAGAGCTGGGTGAGCGGCTCGGTGACCCTGATGTCGAAGCGGTCGGCCGGGATCCCGGCAGCCACCTTGCCGTCCACGTGCCGCCGCACCGCCGCCGCCAGGTCCACCACCTGTTTGTGGATCTCCAGCCGGCCGGCGTCGATACGGGAGATGTCCAGGAGTTCGGCGATCAGGCGGGTGACCCGGTCCGCGTCGGCGTCGACGGTCTCCAGCATCACCCGCTTCTGCCCGTCGGTGAACCGCTCCCACTTGGCCAGCAGCGTGGCGGTGAAGCCCTTGACGCTGGTGAGCGGGGAGCGCAGCTCGTGCGCCACGGTGGCGATCAGCTCGGCGTGGCTGCGCTCGGTACGGCGGCGCGCCTCGGTGCCGCGCAGCGCCACCACCACCCGCCGGACCGGGCCGCGGGGCCGCTCGCGCACATAGCGGGCGGAGACCAGCACCTCTCGGCCGCCGGGCAGCAGCAGGTTCCGCTCGGGCTGGCCGGTGCGGATGGCCAGCCCCCCGTACGGGTCGGTCAGCTGCCACCAGCGGCGGCCGTCCAGGTCCTCCAGCGGGAGCGCTTGCTCCAACGGGGTGCCGACGGCGGCCCGGATCCCGGTGAGCCGGACGGCGGCACGGTTGAAGCAGACCACCTCGCCCGCCGCGTCGGCGATCACCAGTCCGTCCGGCAGGTCGTCCGGGTTCACCTGGGACCCGCTGCCGTCCATGGGTGTCCTCCCCGCTCAGAGCCTCCTGCGCCGATGGCCGCCGTCGCGTGCCCGGCCCCTGCCCGACTGCCCGGCCCACCGTGTGCTGGTGTCGGTGGCACTACCCACCGTGTCCGTTCCCCCACGGCCAGACCCTAGCGCCACTACCCCTGTGCGCGACACCCTCCGGGCGAGCGCTGCGCACGAGCGGAGGCATAGAGGCACACGGCGGCGGCGGTGGCGAGGTTGAGGCTCTCGGCGTGCCCGTGAATGGGCACGCGCACCACCTCGTCGGCGAGTGCGCGGGTCTCCTCCGGCAGACCCCAGGCCTCATTGCCGAACACCCAGGCACCGGGTGCGCCCAGGGTGCCCTCGTCCAGTTCCTGGTCGAGGTCGCGCTCCCCCGCCCCGTCCGCAGCCAGCACCCGTACGCCCGCCTCGCGCAGCCGCTCGACGGCCTCCTCGATCGGCACGCCGGTGGCCACCGGCAGGTGGAACAGGCTGCCCACCGAGGCCCGGACGGCCTTCGGGTTGTACGGGTCCACCGAGGCGTCGGTGAGGATCACCGCGTCGGCCCCGGCGGCGTCGGCGGTGCGCAGCACGGTGCCCGCGTTCCCGGGGTCGCGCACGTGCGCCAGCACGGCGACCAGCTGCGGGCGGGCCCTGAGCACCTCCTCGAACGGGGTGTCGATGAAGCGGCAGAGCGCGACGATGCCCTGCGGGGTGACCGTGTCGCAGATCTCCGCGATCACCTCGTCGGTGGCGGTGAGCACCGGCAGACCGGCCTCCCGGGCCGCGGCGACGATGTCGGCGTGCCGTTCCAGGGCCTGCGGCGTGAGGTAGATCTCGACCACGGCGTGCTCGTCCGAGCCCGCCAGCCGCCCGTACGCGACGGCCTCCCGGACCGCCTGCGGGCCCTCGGCCAGGAAGCGGCGCTCCTTGCTGCGCTGGTTGCGCCGGGCCAGCTTGCGGGCGGCGACGACGCGCGGGGAGCGCAGGGAGGTGAGCAGGGGGATGTCGGTGCTCTGCATGCTCTCGTTCTCTGTGGGCAGCCGCGGGCTGGCGTCAGCGGCCGGTGCGGCTCTGCGGGGAACCCTGGGAAGCACTCAGACCCGCAGGCGGCGGGCCTGCGGGTCTGAGCGGATCAGCTACGGTGCCGAAGCTCCGGCCTTGATCAGGCGGCGACCTTGGGGGCGTTGACGTCCTCCGGCAGCGCCTTCTTGGCGACCTCGACCAGCGCGACGAACGCGACCTGGTCGTTGACGGCCAGCTCGGCCAGCATCTTGCGGTCGATCTCGACGCCGGCGGCCTTCAGACCCTGGACGAAGCGGTTGTAGGTGATGCCGTTGGCACGGGCCGCAGCGTTGATGCGCTGGATCCACAGCTGACGGAAGTCGCCCTTGCGCTTCTTACGGTCGTTGAAGTTGTAGACCAGCGAGTGGGTGACCTGCTCCTTGGCCTTGCGGTACAGGCGCGAGCGCTGGCCGCGGTAGCCGCTGGCGCGCTCCAGGATGACCCGGCGCTTCTTGTGGGCGTTGACTGCCCGCTTGACGCGTGCCACTTCATTACTCCTTGGGTTGGACCACGGACTACTTCACGTGGTCCGTCATTCGAATGGGTCGGGAAGGATCAGCTGGCCCCACCGGTCCGCGGTCGCGGCCCGGCAGGAGGGCGATCACTTGCCCAGAAGCTTCTTGATCTTCTTGGCGTCGGCCGGGGCCATCTCGACCGTGCCGGCCAGCTTGCGGGTCAGCGTCGAGGGCTTGTGCTCGAGCAGGTGGCGACGGCCGGCACGCTCGCGCAGCACCTTGCCGGAGCCGCTGATCTTGAAGCGCTTGCTGGCGCCGCTGTGGGTCTTTTGCTTCGGCATGTCGCCGTATCTCCTCGTCGGTCCGCCCACCGCCCGCGCTCCGGGGAACGCGGGCGGTGAACTGGATGGATCACTGGTACGCAGGGCAGGCTGCCCCGGTACCCCGGTGGCCGGTCCGCCCGGACCGCCGTACAGCCCTGGAGGGGGCTCAGGCGTCCTTGGCGGCCTCGGCCGGCTGCTCGACCTCGGCGGCGGCGTCCTCGGCCTCGACCACAACGTCGTCAGCCGCGTCGGCGTCAACGTCGTCAGCCGCGTCGGCGTCGTTGGGACCGATGTTCCGGCCCTGACGCTCGGCCTTGCGGGCGTCCGCTGCGGCACGGGCCTCGGCCATCGCCTCGGTCTTCTTCTTGTGCGGGCCAAGAACCATGATCATGTTACGACCGTCCTGCTTGGCCGAGGACTCAACGAATCCCAGGTCCTGGACGTCGTTCGCGAGCCGCTGCAGCAGTCGGAAGCCCAGCTCGGGGCGGGACTGCTCACGACCGCGGAACATGATCGTGATCTTGACCTTGTCGCCCTGCTTGAGGAACCGGACGACGTGACCCTTCTTGGTGTCGTAGTCGTGCGGGTCGATCTTCGGCCGGAGCTTCATCTCCTTGATGACCGTGTGCGCCTGGTTCTTGCGCGCCTCACGGGCCTTCATGGCCGACTCGTACTTGAACTTGCCGTAGTCCATGAGCTTGCACACCGGCGGCCGAGCGGTCGCCGCGACCTCGACCAGGTCAAGGTCGTACTCCTGCGCAAGCTCCAGCGCCTTGGCAAGCGGCACGATGCCGACCTGCTCGCCGCTGGGACCGACGAGTCGCACCTCGGGGACGCGAATCCGGTCGTTGATGCGGGGCTCGGTGCTGATGGGGCCTCCTCGGTTGCACCTTCTCCGATGCGGCCGTCGGACGGCGGTCGCACGTAGTGGACTCGACCACTGGGCGGGGCTTCATTCGTGCTGCGCTGCTCTGTGGTGCAGGCACCGCGGCACGAAAAAAGCCCCGCTCGGTACACAGGCGGGGCTCCACACAACCGGGGGCGGTGTCCGTCTTCTGGACGGGCACTGCGGCGAGCATCGAACCTTGCGGCCGATGTCGCGGACCGGACCCTCCGACCCTTAAGTCGGACAGGTGGGAGACTTTCGCGGTTGCCCTCTCGGGCCTCCTGAAGTGGAGCCTCCACTTGCTGGCCGGGCAATCCGTAGGGCTGCCTGGCCGGTCAGTCTCGAAGCATACCAGCGTTCAGGGCCCGGCAGGTATTCCGGGCCCGGTCAAGGGCCGAGTCCATTGCGCTGGTCAGCGCCTCCGCGACCCCTTGTACGCTCCCTGTGTACCCCCGAGTGCCCCGACCGGTCACCGCACGGCCTTTCCCACCACGGAGTGAATCCCCTTGAGCAGCCAGCCCCACGAGCACGATGACGAGACCATCGGCTTCGACGACCTCACCCGCGACATCGCTGAGGTCCCGGCCGTCGAGGTGATCACCACCGTCGCGGTGCACCTGATGAGTGCGGCCGCCGTCAAGTGCGGCCTCGCCGAGGGTGGCGAGAAGGACAAGGACCTGGACGAGGCGCGCAAGCTGATCACCGCGCTGGCCGGCCTGGTCACCGCCGGGGCTCCCGAGATCAGCAACTTCCACGCCGCGCCGCTGCGCGACGGACTGCGCTCGCTGCAGCTGGCCTTCCGCGAGGCCTCCCTGGTCCCGGACGCCCCGGGCGCCGGCCCCGGCGAGAAGTTCACCGGGCCCGTCTACAGCTGACGGAACCCGCTCGGGCCGGCCGGCGTCCCGGGACACGGGGTGCCGGCCGGCTCACGCCCGCCGGATCACTCGCGCTCGTACAGCGACTCCCCGGCGGGGGCGCCGGTGGGCGGGAGGAGCGCCAGGTCGAGCCCGTGGTCGAGCCTGACCCGGAGCAGCGCGTCACCGACCAGGGCGGCGGCCAGCCGCTGGGCCAGCTCCTGCACCGGCGCGTCCGGTTCGAGGGCGAGCGCCAGCACCGCGTCGGTCCCGGCGGACGGGCCCGAGCCGCGCAGCTCGGCCCGCAGGACGGCCGGCTCGGCGGCGAGCAGTGCCCGGACCGCCTGCTGGACCTCCGGGTCCTGCGCGGGCGGCAGGTAGGGACGGTTCTCCGCGACGGCCCGCAGCCGGGCGCCGCTGAGCGGGTAGCTGACCGGCCCCGCCGGGTCGATCAAGAGGGTGTCGGCGCGCTCGGAGAACGCCACCATCGCGGCCTGCGGGGCGGCGACCGGAGCCGGGCGGGCGTCCGCGCGCCAGCGGGCCATGGTCTCCAGCGACGTGAAGGCGGGCAGGGCGCGGCGGCCGTCGGCGGCCTCGATCACCGGTACCGCCATGTCGCTGGTCTTCTCGTGCTTGAGCCCGTTGGCGTCGGTCTCCACCTCGCCGAGCAGCGCGACGATCGGGACCATCAGCCGACTCTGCGTCAGGGCTTCGAGCAGGCCGGGTTCGGCGGCCCGGTCCTCGGCCCAAGCGGCCAGCGCCGCACTGAGGCGGGGGGCGGCGGTGCCGTCGTCGGCGGCGAATCCGGGGTTCGGGATGTTCTTGCGGTCCACCCGCCGAGCCTATGCCACCTTATGGACCGGCCTCGCCCGGCCACGGCCCGCCCGGAGCTCGAACGGCTGCCCGGACCTTGAACGGCCACCCGGAACGCGACCGACCTCTACCCAGTGGCGGGGGCGGTGTGGGACGCTGCCGCGCATGGTCACCCTCCTCGCCGCCGGGCCCGCCGCCGGGACGGCCTCTGACCGGGCCCGTTACGACCGGGCCACCGCGCACCTCGACGCACCGCTGGCCATCGTCGATCTGGCCGCCTTCGACGCCAACGCCGCCGACCTGGTGCGCCGCGCAGCCGGGAAGCCGATCCGGGTGGCGAGCAAGTCCGTGCGCTGCCGGGCCCTGCTGGAACGGGTGCTGGCCGTGCAGGGCTTCGCCGGGATCATGAGCTACACGCTGGCCGAGTCGATCTGGCTGGCCCGCTCCGGTTTCGCCGACGTCCTGCTCGCGTACCCGTCGGCGGACCGCGCCAACTTCGGCCTGCTGACCAGCGATCCCAAGTTGGCCTCCGCCGTGACCGTGGTCGTCGACGATCCCGCGCAGCTGGATCTGGTGGACGCCGCCCGCGAGGGCAGCGAGGAGGTGCGGGTCTGCCTGGAGTTGGACACCTCGCTGCACCTGCTGGGTGGCCGGATCCGGATCGGCGCCCGGCGCTCCCCGCTGCGCACCCCGGAGGCCCTGGGTGCGTTCGCCGAACTGGTCCAGCGCCGCCCGGGATTCCGGGTGGTGGGGCTGATGGCGTACGAGGGGCATGTCGCGGGCGTCGGCGACCTGATCCCGGGCCGGCCGGTACGTTCCAGGGCCGTTCAGCTGGTGCAGGCGAAGGCCAGGACCGAGCTGGCCGAGCGTCGGGCCGCGACGGTGCGCGCGCTGCGCCGGGTCGCGGAGCTGGAGTTCGTCAACGGCGGCGGCACCGGCAGCGTGGAGTCCACGACGGTTGAACGGGCGGTCACCGAGGTGGCCGCCGGGTCCGGGCTGTACCTTCCTCGACTCTTCGACAACTACCGTTGCTTCCAAGGCCGTCCGGCCGCGCTGTTCGCCCAGCCGGTGGTCCGCCGACCCGGGGTCGGCGTGGTGACGGTGCTCGGCGGCGGCTACCCGGCCTCCGGCCCGGCGGGGGCGGACCGCTCCCCCGTCCCCTACCTGCCCGAGGGGCTCAGGTACGACCCGCAGGAGGGCGCAGGCGAGGTGCAGACCCCGCTGCTGGGTCCGGCGGCGGACGATCTGCTGATCGGCGACCGGGTCTGGTTCCGGCACGCCAAGGCCGGCGAACTGTGCGAACGCTTCGACCAGTTGCACCTGGTCGAGGACGACCGGGTGGTGCGCACCGTACCGACCTACCGCGGTGAGGGGCAGAACTTCCTCTGAGCAGCGCCCCCCGCCGCACCACTCGGCCGCCGTTCCGGAGAGCGGCCAACGCCGCCTGCCCCTCGGCGAGTTCGGCGAGGGGCAGGCGGTGGCGGGGCTGTCCGACCAGGACCCGGCCGAGGTGGCGCGCCAGCAACGCCAGAGCATCGTGAGGAGAGCGCAGCGGCGCTGCGCGACGGCGGATGCGCGTCCGGGGGCCCCTCACCCCCGGCCTCCGACCTGTAGGTTCCCCCTGCCGATGGAGGGCAGGGGAGGGCGGGCTATCGGCACGCGACGCCGCGGGCCCTATGGCCGGCCGGTCTCAGCATCCGGAAGCGCGCCCCGGCGGCCGGGTGGCCCCGCCTTTGCGGAACCGCTTGGCCGCCGGCCCGGATCAGGCGCTGGTTCCGGTGGCCGGTCCGCCGTTGCCGCGGCCGCCGGTGTAGGCGGTGATGCCGTTGACGATGGAGTCCATCTGGTCCACGGACGGAGCCTTGTCGGCAATGTCGAAGCCGAGGTGGACCGAGGCCAGGGACTTGCCGTTGCCGCCGGGGAAGACCACGGTCTCCACGTAGCCGTCGTTGCCCTGCTGCGCGGAGACCTTCCAGCGGACCAGGTAGCCGCTGCTCCCGTTCACCGTGACGGCCTCGGACTTCAGTTCCTGGTGCCCCTTGATCGTGCCGTACGACTCCTTGGCGGCGGCGGCGATGTCCTGCTCGGCGGCCGCCTTGGGGTCGGTGCCGTCCAGCCGGCCGGTCGTCACCCCACCGAGGGTGCAGGTGTTCTGGCCGTCGGCGCAGGTGTACGAGCCGATGATGAGCCCGGCGAAGCCGTTGTCGGTGGTGCCGCCCTTCCAGCCGGACGGGACCGGGAGGCTGATTCCGTTGACGATGTCCACGGCGACCTTGCCGGTCGAACCGCCACCGAGGCCGCCGCCCCCACCGGGACCGCCGCCGAGGCCGCCGCCATTGGAGCCGCCGCCACCACCGGGACCGCCGCCGAGGCCGGGGCTCCCGCCGTTCGAGCCGCCACCGTTGAGCCCGGGACCGCCACCGTTGGAGGAGCCGCCACCGTTGAGCCCGGGACCGCCACCGTTGGAGGAGCCGCCACCGTTGAGCCCGGGACCCCCGCCGTTGAGCCCGGGGCCGCCGAAGCCGTTGCCGCGCTTGGCCCGGGCGGGGTGCGCCGCCGCGGTCGGGTTCGACTTGTGGTCCATGGCCAGGTAGGTGACGCCCGAGCCGACGGCCAGACCGGCGAGCGCGGCCACGGTGGCGGCGATCGCCACCGTCTTCGGCGGCTTCCTGCGGGTGTGCGGGACGCCCGGTCCGTACCCGGTCCCGGCGTCGGCCACCGGCAGCTCGGGATAGCGGACCGTCGGACCACCGGACAGCACCTCGCCGACCAGCACCTGCTGATCCGCCGTGGACTCGGGCCGCGGCCCCGGCTGGGTGGCGGGCCCCGGGCGGGTGGTGGCCGTCCAACCCCTCCCGTCCCACCACCGCTCGGGGCGGGGCTCACTGGTGGTGTCCTGCGGGTCCGGGTACCACCCGGCGGGGATCTGCTCGCTCACCCTCAAGAATCTAAACGGTTCCGGATAAGTGCGATATCAGCAGGACGGCCATTCCGCGCTTTTCCGATGAGATTCCGATGAGAAATCGACGGATCGCCACGAACGGCTAATCCGGACCCTACCGCCAGGCGCGCCCGGACAGCCGCATATTGACTGCGGGTCAGCATCCGGAACGGGAGAATCCGGACATGACGACCAGACCCGTGATCGGCATCAGCACCCACCTCACCGAGGCGATCTGGGACAGCTGGGACCGGCAGCGCGCCGTCCTGCTCTCCGCCCGCTACCCCGCTATGGTCCAGGCCACCGGCGGAATCGCCTTCCTCCTCCCACCCGACTCGCCGCAGCGCGCCCCCGAGGCGCTGACCCGCCTGGACGCACTGGTGGTCTCCGGCGGACCGGATCTCCACCCCGCCTACTACGACGCCGAGCCGCACCCGAGGACCCGCGCGGTCACCCCGGAGCGTGACGCCTGGGAGCTCGCCCTGCTGCGCGCGGCCCTGGCCGCCGGACTGCCGCTCCTGGGCATCTGCCGGGGCATGCAGCTGCTGAACGTGGTCCTCGGCGGCACGCTGATCCAGCACCTGGAGCACGGCGAGGCACACCTTGGCTCTCCCAAGGGGTACGGACGGCACACCGTCCGACCGGTACCGGGGACGCTGCTGGCCGGGCTGCTGCCGGAGACCGAGGTGTCCGTCCCGACCTACCACCACCAGGCGGTGGACCGGCTCGGCACCGGGCTGACCGTCTCCGCGTACGCCGAGGACGGCACCGTCGAGGCCGTCGAGGGCGGCGGGTTCACCCTCGGGGTGCAGTGGCACCCCGAGCAGGGCGAGGACCTGCGGGTGCTGCAGGCACTGGTCGGCGCCGCGGTGGTAGCTCGGGCCCAGGGGCGGCCCGCCGGGCTGCTGCCGGTCCTGGAGTGATCTCGGCCGCCGATCCTCATCAAGCCGCTGACCTGCACAGACGGCGGCGCCAACGGGAACGACAACGGTCACCAGTGCAGCCTTTGGATCTTCCTACGATCTGGGGTTCACTTCGTGTGCGGGCCGACCGGCGGCCCTTGGTGCTTCAGCGCTCGGGAGAGGACTATCGATGGCCGCGCACGCCCACGATCACGACCACGCGCATGACGGCCACGGCCACTCGCACGGGGGCCACGGCGGCCACTCGCACGGGGTGGCCGCGGACGCCGACCGCCGCTGGCTGGTCAGCGCGCTGACCCTGATCGTCGTCTTCATGGCGGGCGAGGTGGTGGTCGGCTTCGCCGCCAGGTCGCTGGCGCTGATCTCGGACGCCGCCCACATGCTGACCGACGCGGCATCGATCGTGCTGGCCCTGGTCGCCATGCGGCTCGCCGCGCGCCCGGCCCGGGGCGGGTTCACCTACGGGCTCAAGCGCGCCGAGATCCTCTCAGCCCAGGCCAACGGCATCACCCTGCTACTGCTGTCGGCCTGGCTCGGGTACGAGGCGATCCGGCGGCTGATCTCGCCACCGGAGGTGACCGGCTCGCTGGTGCTGGTCACCGCCCTGGTCGGAATCGTGGTCAACATCGCGGCGGCCTGGTGCATGTCGAAGGCCAACCGCTCCTCGCTGAACGTCGAGGGCGCCTTCCAGCACGTGCTCACCGACCTCTACGCGTTCATCGCCACCGCGATCTCCGGTGCCGTGGTGCTGGCCACCGGCTTCCACCAGGCGGACGCCATCGCCTCGCTGATCGTGGTCGCGCTGATGCTTAAGGCGGGAGTGGGCCTGGTCCGCGACTCCGGCCGGATCTTCCTGGAGGCCGCGCCCGCCGGCATCGACCCGGATGCGATCGCCGACCAGCTGGTGGCCTCCCCCCAGGTCGAGGAGATCCACGACCTGCACATCTGGGAGATCACTTCCGGACAGCCAGCCCTCTCCGCGCACATCCTGGTCACCCCGGGCGGCGACTGCCACGCCGTGCGCCGTGAGCTCCAGCGGCGGCTGCGCGAGGACTACCGGATCACCCACGCCACCCTGCAGGTCGACCACGTCGGCGAGGACGCCTCGCAGGAGCTGCTGCAGATCTCCCAGGCCCCCGGTGCCGACCCGGCCGACCACTGCGCCGACTCGCACGGCCCGGTCCACCGCAGCGGTCCGCACGAGCACTGAGCGGTCGGTCCGCCGGGTCGGAGCGCCCGGAGGCGAGCGGGCGAGTCGCAGCCGCGGCGGTACGGCATCATCTGGAGGGTGACCGCACCGCGACTGATGCTGCTCGACACGGCGAGCCTCTACTTCCGTGCCTACTTCGGCGTGCCGGAGTCGGTGAAGTCCCCGGACGGGCAGCCCGTGAACGCCGTTCGCGGGCTACTCGACTTCATCGCCCGCCTGGTCCAGGACCACCGCCCCGACCAGTTGGTCGCCTGCATGGACGCCGACTGGCGGCCGCAGTGGCGGGTGGACCTCATCCCGTCCTACAAGACCCACCGGGTGGCGGAGGAGTCCACCGAGGGCGAGGAGGAGATCCCGGACACCCTCGCACCCCAGGTACCGGTGATCGAGCAGGTGCTCGACGCCCTCGGCATCGCCCGGATCGGCGTCCCCGGTTACGAGGCCGACGACGTGATCGGCTCCCTCACCGCCCGTGCCACCGGCCCGGTGGAGATCGTCACCGGCGACCGCGACCTCTTCCAACTGGTGGACGACGCAAGGGAGATCACCGTCCTCTACCCGGTGAAGGGGGTCGGCTCCGCGCAGCGCACCGACGACGGGGTCCTGCTGGAGAAGTACGGCGTCACCGGCGCCTCGTACGCCGATCTGGCCGCGCTGCGGGGGGACCCGAGCGACGGGCTGCCGGGGGTGAAGGGGGTCGGCGAGAAGACGGCTTCGCAACTGCTGCGGGAGTACGGCGACTTGGCCGCCGTCCGCGCGGCGGCGCTGGACCCGGCCTCGCGGCTCACCCCGGCCCGGCGGAAGAACCTGCTGGAGGGCTCGGCCTATCTCGACGTCGCACCGAAGGTGGTCCGGGTGGCCGTCGACGTACCGCTGCCCGCGGTGGACGCCACACTGCCGCGCGAGCCGCTGGACCCGATGACGCTGGAGGAGCTCTCGGCCCGCTGGGGGCTGGGCGGCTCGCTGGAGCGGCTGCTCGGCGTGCTCGCCGGCGCGTAGGCCGGCCGCGCAGCCGTGGCGCGCGGGAGGGTTGGGCTCGCCCAGGACGGGCCGCCCCGTTCCCGCGAACGCCCGGCCTCGCCACGGGACAACGGAAGTTGGTCATACACGTTTCCGCCACAGAATGATCCGTTGGCGTTCCCCCGAAGGTACTGAAAGGCGTACCGGCGGGTAGCTAGGGTCTCCCCCTGTCATGCCCCGGCTGCTTCGGCGGCCGCGGGCCCGGGGTCTTCCCACGCTCAGGAGAACGCATGATCTCGCGTCGTTCGGCTGCCGCCCTCACCTCCGTCGCGGCAGCGGCCACGCTGTTCGGCAGCACCGCCGCCCCGTCGGCGGCCGCCGCCACCGGCACCACCCTGTCGGTCTTCGCCTGGAACGTCGACCTCGGCACCGCGGTCGTCGACAGCACGCAGAACGAGCAGGCGGCCAAGCGGACTCCGGTGATCGAGTCGATCATCCGCCAGCACAACGCCGACGTGGTGATCCTGGACGAGAACTTCAACAACACCTCGACCGCCGACATCAACAGCAAGCTGGCCGACCTCTACCCGTACCGCACCCCGGTGGTCGGCCAGACCTGTTCGGGCGGCGGTTGGAACGGGATCAGCGGGAACTGCTCCAGCTCCTGGTTCGTGATCAACGGCGGGACGATGATCCTGTCCAAGTACCCGATCACCGCCCAGTACGCGCACGTCTTCAGCAACTCCACCTACGGCACTTGGGACTACCACGCCGACAAGGGCGCGGCGCTGGTCCAGATCGACAAGGGCGGGACCAAGAGCTGGGTGGTCGGCACCCACCTGCAGGCGGACGAGTCGGACGTCTCCACCGACACCACGCAGTCCACCCGGCTCGGCCAGCTCGCCGAGATCCGGGCCTGGGCGGACGGCATCGCGGGCAGCTCCGCGCCCGTGCTGATCGGCGGGGACCTCAACGTCGAGTACTACCACGGCCAGTCGCGCGGGGACTTCGCGAACGCCCAGAACGCGGTGAACGGCGTCCTCGGCACCCCGGCCACCGACCCCGACCAGACCTGGACCACCATGGACTGCTCGGTCTCCGCCTGGTGCCAGTACATGGCGGGCGTGGAGACCTTCCCGAAGGACTACCGGGACGACCTGGACTACCTCGGCTACCTGAACGCGCCCGGCCGCCCGGCCCCGCTCGCCCTGCCGAACGTCCGGGTGGACTTCGACCCGCAGGCCGGCTGGAGCGCCGGCCAGCTGGACACCAACGCACCGAGCGACCACTACCCGGTCGAGGCCACCTTCCAGCTGAACTGACGAACCGACCGGGGGTCAGTACCGCGCGGCGACCTCAGCGAGAACGCCCTCGGTGAAGGCGACTTCAGGGGTGCGGTTCCCCGCACCCCTGAAGTCGCTTTTCTGCTCCGGCCGTTACCCCACCGACGAGTAGGCGATGATGCCGCGGCGCAGCCCGTCCACCGCCTTGCGGGCGGTGGACCGCAGCTCGACGTCCTCGCCCGCCGCGTCCTGGATCTGGCTGAGCACGTCGATCAGCTGCTTCGTCCAGCGGACGAAGTCGCCGGCCGGCATGTCAGCGTCGCGGAGCACCGAGTCCAGGCCGTGCCCGAGTGCCCAGCGGTAGGCGACCCAGGCGAAGCCCAGGTCGGGTTCGCGCTGGCCGACGCCCTCGGCGGTGTCGATCCGGTGCTGCTCCTCCAGCGCGTCCAGGTGGCCCCAGATGCGGACCATCCGGCCGAGCGCCTCCTTGGTGCTGCCCTCGGGCACCCGGGGGGCCATGGCGTCGTCGGACTGCCGGGCCTCGTAGACCAACGCCGAGGCGCAGGCGGCGAGTTCGGCGGCGCCCAGGTCCTTCCAGACGCCCTCGCGGATGCACTCGGAAGCGAGCAGGTCGAGTTCGCCGTAGAGCCGGCCGAGGCGCTTGCCGTCCTCGGTGACGGTGTCGCCGTGCAGATAGCCGAGGTCGGTGAGCAGACCGCAGACCCGGTCGAAGGTGCGGGCGATGGTGTGGGTGCGGGAGCGCATCTTGCGCTCCAGGACCTCGGTGTCGCGGTGCAGCCGGTGGTAGCGCTCGGACCAGCGGGCGTGGTCCTCGCGCTCGTCGCAGCCGTGGCAGGGGTGCCGGCGCAGCTCCGCCCGCAGCCGGGTGATCTCGGGGTCGTCGGCGGCCGCGGCGCGGCCCCTGCGGTGGCGCTCGGGCTCCAGGTGGCCGGCCTTGGTGCGCAGCGCGGAGGCGAGGTCGCGGCGGGACTGCGGGCTGCGCGGGTTGAACGACTTGGGGATCCGCATCCGCTCGACGGGGGTCACCGGGTACGGGAAGTCGATCATCGCGAGCCGCTTCACCTGGCGTTCGGCGGTGAGCACCACCGGCCGGGGGCCGTCCTGGTAGTCGGGGTGCCGGCTGACCCGGGCCGAGCGGCTGACCGGGGGCAGGCCGGGGTCGAGGACCAGGGCGAGCCCGGCGAACTTGCCGGTGGGCACGTGGATGACGTCGCCCGGCCTGAGCTGCTCGATCGCCTCGATGGCGGCGGCGCGGCGCTGGGTGGTGCCCTCGCGGGCGAGTTCGTTCTCCCGGTCCTTGAGGGCGCGGCGCAGCCCCATGTACTCCTCGAAGTCGCCGAGGTGGCAGGTCATCGCCTCGCGGTAGCCGTCCAGGCCCTCCTCGTTGCGCTGGACCTGGCGGGCGATGCCGACCACCGAGCGGTCCGCCTGGAACTGGGCGAAGGAGGTCTCCAGGAGTTCCCGCGAGCGGTGCCGCCCGAACTGGCCGACCAGGTTGACGGCCATGTTGTAGGAGGGGCGGAAGGAGGACTTCAGCGGGTAGGTGCGGGTGCCCGCGAGGCCCGCGAGCGCCTCCGGGTCGAGGCCGCGCTGCCAGAGCACGACGGCGTGGCCCTCGACGTCGATGCCGCGGCGGCCGGCCCGGCCGGTGAGCTGGGTGTACTCGCCGGGGGTGATGTCGGCGTGGGTCTCGCCGTTCCACTTGACCAGCTTCTCCATGACCACCGAGCGGGCGGGCATGTTGATGCCCAGTGCCAGCGTCTCGGTGGCGAAGACCGCCTTGACCAGGCCCTTGACGAAGAGCTCCTCGACGACCTCCTTGAACCTCGGCAGCATGCCGGCGTGGTGGGCGGCGATGCCGCGCTCCAGGCCGTCCAGCCACTCGAAGTAGCCGAGGACGTGCAGGTCCTCGTCCGGGATGTCGGCGCAGCGCTCCTCGACGATCTCGCGGACCTGGGCCCGCTCGCTGTCGCGGTTGAGGCGCAGCCCGGAGGCGAGGCACTGGCTGACGGCTGCCTCGCAGCCGGCCCGGCTGAAGATGAAGGTGATCGCGGGCAGCAGGCCCTCGGCGTCCAGGCGGTCGATGACGTCCACCCGGCCCGGGGTCCAGACCCGGCCGGGGCGGCCGTTCGGCATGGAGCGGCCGCGGCCTTTGCCGAACCGGTCGCGGGGGCTGCGGTCCAGTTCGGAGCGGGCGAGGCGGACGAGTTCGGGGTTGACGGCCTTGCCGGGGTTGCGCAGGTGCTCCTTGGGGCGGCCGTCGCGGTCGGGGCTGGCGAACAGGTCGTACATCCTGTTGCCGGCCATCACGTGCTGCCAGAGCGGCACCGGCCGGTGCTCGGAGACGATGACCTTGGTGCCGCCGCGTACGGTGTCCAGCCAGTCGCCGAACTCCTCGGCGTTGGAGACGGTCGCCGAGAGGGAGACCAGGGTTACGGACTCGGGGAGGTGGATGATCACCTCTTCCCAGACGGCGCCGCGGAAGCGGTCGGCGAGGTAGTGCACCTCGTCCATGACCACGTAGCCGAGACCGTCGAGGGTCTGCGAGCCCGCGTAGAGCATGTTGCGCAGCACCTCGGTGGTCATCACCACGATCGGTGCGTCGCCGTTGACGGTGTTGTCCCCGGTGAGCAGGCCGACCTTGGCGGCGCCGTAGCGCTTGACCAGGTCGGTGAACTTCTGGTTCGAAAGGGCCTTGATCGGCGTGGTGTAGAAGCACTTGCGCCCGGCCTGCAGGGCCAGGTGGACGGCGAACTCGCCGACGATGGTCTTGCCGGAGCCGGTGGGGGCGGCGACCAGTACGCCGGTGCCTTCCTCCAGGGCCTGACAGGCCTCGATCTGGAAGGGGTCGAGCGGGAAGTCGTACAGCTGCCCGAACCCGTGGAGGGCGGTGGCCTGCTCCTTGGCGCGACGGCGGGAGGCCGCGAACGCCTCCGCGGGGCTGAGCTGCTCGGTCTCGGAGGACTGGGTCTCCGGGTATGGGGGCATGGCGCTGTTCATCGGCGTCACCTCTTCTTCCCGTGGGACTGCGTCGTCCCGTGGGGCCGGCGGGGCCCGTACGGGCGGGACGGGGGTGCAGACGGCGACGCCTGCGGCTGCGGGGCCGGGCCGGACCGGGTCGGCGGTGGGGCGCAGCGGGTGTGGGTGATGTGGTGGTCGAGCATCTCAGCCTGAGATTACCCGTCGGAAGTGACATCGATAGCACTGTTTTCCGGTGCGGGATCCCGGCGGAGCGCAGGGCTACCTGTCGCGACCGTGACACTTCGCAGAGTCATCGATCAATCAGGTTCGAAGTTGCAGATGTCTTCAAGCGGTCAACTCACCATAACGATCCCAAGGGTCTTCGATCAGATTTGATCGGTTTCGATCATCTGCCGTGCTTCGCCGGACTGCTACCTACAGTCGGACCACCGAGCCCGGCAGATGGGGAACGGGCTCGTCCGCAACAGGAGGAACCGCGATGTCAAATCTGGAGACCGCGCTCAAGGAAGCGATGAGCATCGACGGCGCGATCGGGGTGGCGCTGGTGGACTACAGCAGCGGCATGGCCCTCGGCACGCTCGGTGACAACAGCGAGCTCGACATCAACGTCGCCGCCGCAGGCAACACCGACCTGGTCCGCGCCAAGATGCGCACGATGGAGCTGCTCGGACTGCTCGACAACGAGATCGAGGACATCCTCATCACCCTCTCCAGCCAGTACCACCTGATCAGGCCGCTCACCACGAGGAGCAGCCAGGGCCTGTTCCTCTACCTCGCGCTCAACCGGGGCCGGGCCAACCTGGCGATGGCCCGGCACCAGCTGCGGCGCATCGAGACCGGCCTGGAGATCTGACCGGTCCCACGACCCGAAGGGGGCGCCGCGTGCCGGTACCGCTGCACCAAGCCAAGGCCGAGTTCTTCCGGATGCTCGGCCACCCGGTCCGGATCCGGGTGCTGGAACTGCTCCAGAGCGGTCCGACCCCGGTCCGCGACCTGCTGGCAGCGCTCGACATCGAACCGTCCAACCTCTCCCAGCAACTCGCCCAGCTGCGCCGCTACGGACTGGTGACGGCCACCCGGGAGGGCTCCACCGTGGTGTACGCCCTGGCCGGGGCGGACGTCGCCGAGCTGCTGCGGGCCGCCCGGCGGATCCTCACCGAGCTGATCGCCGACCAGGGCACCCTGCTCGCCGAACTCCGCGCGGCGGACTGAGACCCCGGCTCCGTCCAGCCGCTGAGGTCCGTCGGGCGGCGGGCCTGGACGGCCGGACGGGGCCGGCGCCGCCCGCGGCGGGTGCGAGCCCGGGCACCGGCACTCCGGCGGCAACGGCCGTCAGGTGTGCAGCAGTTCACCGATCCCCTCCGCCAGCCGCAGGTACTCCCCGGCGGAGTTGTACACCTGGGCGCTGATCCGCAGCACGCCGCCGCCCGGCCAACGGGTCACCGCCACCCGGGTGTCCAGCCGCCGCCGGATCTCCTCGCGCAGCTCCCGGACGTCCTGCTCGGTCTCGGCTCGGCCGGCGGGCAGCCGTACCGCGCGCATGGCCAGGCCCGGCATGGCGGGCAGTTCGCACAGCCCGGCCCGCTGCGCCAGCAGCCGCCCTGCGTAGGCGGCGAGGGCCTCGTTGTGGGCGCGCACCCGGTCGACGCCGAGCCGTTCCAGCAGGTCGAACCCGGCGGGTGCGGCCAGCCAGGGGGTGTAGTCGCAGGTGCCGCGCCACTCGACATGGCCGGGGAAGCCCCGGTCGTGCTCCCAGGAGAGCATCAGCGGCCGCACTCGCCTCAGCCACCGGCCGCCCACCGCGAGTACCGCCGTGGCGCGCGGGGCGAAGGCCCACTTGTGCAGGTTGCCCACCCAGAAGTCCGCCCCGCCCGCCGCGCCGCCGAGGTCCACCGGCAGGTGCCCGGGGGCGTGCGCGGCGTCGACCACGGTGACCACGCCGCGTTCGGCCAGTGCGGCGAGCAGGCCCGGGGTGACGACCTGGCGCGCGGTGGGCGAGGTGACCAGGTCGAGTACGGCGGCCCTGGTGCGCTCGCCGACCGCCGCCAGCACCCGTTCGGCCACGCCGTCCGCGTCCGGGGTGTCGAGCGGGATCGCGGCCGTGCACACCTTGGCCCCGGTCTCGGCGGCACGGCGTTCCACCGCCCGGACCACCGCGCCGTAGCCGTGGTCGGTGACCAGGATCTCGTCCCCCTCGGCGAACGGGATCGAGTCGAGGACCACGGCGATGCCCTCGGTCACGTTGGTGAGCAGCGCCAGCCGGTCCGGGTGGCCGCCCAGCGCGGCGGCGACCCGGACCCGGGCACGGCCGATCCGCTCGGGCAGGTCGGCGAAGAAGCCGTCCGGGTCCCGCTCCAGTTCGGCCCGCAGCAGCGCCTGCGCCCGCTGGACGGGCAACGGCACGGCCCCGTACGAACCGTGGTTGAGGTGCGCGACGGCGGGGTCCAGACTGAACAGGTCCTTGACCCCCGGAACGGAGTGCGGCGGTAACCCGGTCACGGCCGTGCCGGCACCTGGCGATGTGTCATTCACGTGTGCTCCTCGCGTACTCGGTCTCCACGGGTCGAGCCCGGTACTCATACCCGGGTGCGGTGCCGATCCCACCGTCCCCGCCGATCCCGCCACCGCCCCGACCGGGCCGGGCCGCGGGCGCCGCCCTGTACCGTCCAGGAGACGGAGCACCAACAGCCCTCCCGTACCGGAGAGTCGCACATGACCGAAGACTGGCAGCGGACCCGCGCCTGGGTGCGGCGGCACCTGGCCCCCGGCGAGGAGATCGTGCGGGCCGAGCGGATGGCCGGCGGATGGACCTCGACCATGCGCCGACTGCACGTCCACGGACCGGACGGCGAACGGCGGTTGGTGCTGCGCTCGTTCGTCCGACCGTTCTACCTCAGGCACGCGGACGGGCTGCTGCGCCGGGAGTCCGGGGTGCTCCGGCTGCTCGACGGCCTCGCCGGGCGGCCGGTTCCGGCGGCGCGGCTGGTGGCGGTGGATCCCGGCGGCGAGCACTGCGACCATCCCTCGCTGCTGATGACGCTGCTGCCGGGCTCGGTGCGACTGGACCAGGGGACGGCGGGTGCGCGGATCCCGTTGCTGGCCGACCAGTTGGCGCGGATCCACCGCACGCCGGCCGCCGGGGCGGACCGGCCGCGCGCGTACCAGGCCTGGGTCACCCCCGGCTCGGTCCGGATACCCGAGCCGACCGGGCGGCCCGGGCTGTGGCAGCGGGCCGTCGATGCGATCCGGCAGCCGGCTCCCCCGTTCCGGGGGTGCTTCCTGCACCGGGACTTCCACCCGGGGAACGTGCTCTTCACCGACGGCGGCACCGGCGGCACGCCGCGGATCGGCGGGGTGGTGGACTGGGTCGAAACCTCCTGGGGCCCGGCCGAGTTGGACCTCGCCCACTGCTCCACCGCACTCGCCCTGCTGCACGGCGTCGACACCGCGCTGCACCTGGAGCGGGAGTACCTGGCCGCGGGTGGGCGGCTGGGCCCGCACCAGCGGTACTGGCGGCTGCTGGACGCGCTGGCCTTCGCGCCGGACGCGGAGAAGGTGGCCGTTCCGTGGCGCGAGCTCGGCCGCACCGATCTGACCGCCGAGGTGCTGCGGGGCCGCCTGGAGGACTACCTCGCCGTTGTGCTCGAGCAGTACCGCTGACCGGGCACGGCTCGGCAGGGATCAGTAGCCGTACGCCTCCGCACCCGAACCCAGCAGGGCGAACGCCGTATCGGCGTCGGCGACCGCCCGGTCGGCGGCCTCGGGCAGCGGCGTACCGGCGGCGAGGCGGGACCAGTTGGTGAACGCCAGGGTCTGGTGCATGCCGAGGCACTGGGCCGCCACCAGCCGGGCGGTCAGCTCGGACGCCGCGCCTCCGGCCTCGGTGACCGCCTCGGCCAGGGCCTGGGCCAGCGCGTCGGAGTCGGCGGCCATGTAGTCCAGCAGGTGCGAGGAGAGGCTGGGCGTCTCGTAGACCAGGCGGCGGAAGGCCAGCACCTCGGGGTCGGTGCACAGGCCGGTGATCGGATCGCGCTCGGCCAGCCGCGCCAGGTAGTGCCGTCGCAGGGCCGCCAACGGAGTCTCGCCCGCCGCCCGGGAACGGACCACTCGGCCGAACTCGCCCTGGTGGTCCGCGATCTGATGCAGGACCAGCTCCTCCTTGCTGGCGAAGTACCGGAACAGGGTCGGCTTGGAGACCTCGGCCGCCGCCGCGATCTCGGCCACCGAGACCTGATCGAACCCGTTGGCCAGGAAGAGCCTGATCGCGGCGTCGGCGATCGCGTTGCGGGTGCGTTCCTTCTTGAGGGTCCGCAGACCTCCGGGTTCGCTCATATGGCAATCATAACCCGGATACTTTTGTTACTCGGTTGCAGTTCTTACCGAGTTGCGATTTGATGACTGCACCGCACCGTTTCTGGGAGGGAGCAGCAGTCATGTCATCGACCGTGCTGATCGTGGGGGCCGGGCCGACCGGCCTCACACTGGCGTGCAGTCTGGCCAGGCAGGGGGTGGGCGTCAGGGTCATCGAGAAGTCGCCCGGGTTCCAGACCGGCTCGCGCGGCAAGGGGCTCAATCCGCGCAGCTTGGAGGTCCTGGCCGACTTCGGCATCACCGAGCGACTGCTGGGCGCCGGGCGCGAGCGCGAGGTGTTCCGCAAGTACTTCGACGGCGAGTTCATCACCGACACCGACCCGCACGAGGACATCCGCCGAACCCCCGACGTCCCTTACCCGCGCGGGCTGTTCCTGCCGCAGACCAGGGTGGAGCAGGCGCTCCGGGAGGTGCTGGCCGGGTACGGCGTCGAAGTCGAACTCGGCTGTGAGCTGGCCGGGTTCGACCAGGACGAGACGCGCGTCACCGCCCGGCTGGCGAGCGGCGAGGAGATCCCCGCCGACTACCTGGTGGGGTGTGACGGCGGGCGCAGCACCGTCCGCAAGCGGCTCGGCATCGCCTTCGAGGGGTCCGGCGACCGGGAGACCGCGATGGTGGTCGGCGATGTCGAGCTGGAAGGGCTCGAACCGGGCTACTGGCACCAGTGGTTCAGCGCGAAGGGCGCCCTGCTGCTCTACCCGTTCGAGTCCACCACGACCTGGCAGTTCCAGGCGAACCCCGAACGGGACGCGGACGGGCGGCCGGTGGAGCCCTCGCCGGAGGGCTTCCAGCGCATCATCGAGCAGCACACCGGCCGCACCGACGTGCGGGTGGTCGGCACGAGCTGGATCTCCACCTGGCGGGTCAACGTCCGGCTGGCGGAGCGCTACCGGGTCGGCCGGGTGCTGCTCGCCGGGGACGCCGCCCATGTCCACCCGATCGCGGGCGGTCTCGGCATGAACACCGGCATCCAGGACGGCTGGAACCTCGGCTGGAAGCTGGGCTACGTCCTCACCGGCCAGGCCGGTCCCGGGCTGATCGACAGCTACCCGGAGGAGCGCCGGCCGGTCGCCGCCCGCACCCTGGACATCACCACGGCCGCGATGACCACCGTCGCCGAGCGCTCCCGCACACCCGGCGTCGGCCTCGAGGTGGTCCGCTCCGACGACACCACCGGCCTCAACGTCGGCTACCGCTGGAGCAGCCTGGCGACGGACGGCCTCGACGGTGTCCTCCAGGCCGGCGACCGCGCGCCGGACGCCCCGCTCACGGACGGCGAGGGCCGCATTGTCCGGCTCTTCGAGCTGTTCGCGGGCAGCCACTTCACCCTGCTCGCGTTCGGCTGCCCGGCTCCGCGACTCGACGGTCCGGTGCGGGGTTTCGCCGTCGACGCGGGCGAGGACCCGCTGTACGACAAGGACGGGCACGCCCGCCGCGCGTACGGGATCGAGGGCCCGGCGCTGGTCCTGGTCCGTCCGGACAACCACATCGCGCTGACGGCCGGGTCGGACGGCGAGGAGGCGGTCCGCGGCTATCTGCGCCGGCTGCGCGGACTCTGACGCCGAAGAAGCCGCGGGTGGGCGGCCGGTCGTGAGTGACCGGCGAGCCGTGGGTAGCCGACCGTCAGCTGGCGCCACCGTCCGCACTCCTTCGTACCATCTGCACAGGTCACCGTGGGGCCGGGTCGTTCGGGTAGCAGCGGGCGGACAGATCTCGCGGACAGTTGCGGTGCGCAGGGAGGGACAAGTGCCCACGGTCGGTTCGTTGACCACGATGGCGGAGCTGTCGCTGGAGTTCGCGGCGGGTGCCGCCGAGCGCGGAGCGGGGCGGGAGGTGGTCGGCGTGGCGCTCGCGCCGGGCGACGGCCACCACCCACCCGGGAGCGCCTCGCGGGAGGCCCCGGACTCCGCGGAGGTCACGGACGTCACGGATGTCACGGACGTCATGGACTTCGCGAACTCCACGGAGCTCGCCGGCCGGCTGGTGCGGGTCGATCCCGCGCCCGGTGGCTGGGCCGAGGACGGTCGGCGGGCGGCCCGGGTCGTCGGGCGGTTCGCGGCCGCCCGGGTGGCGGCGGTGGCCGTTCCCGCCGAGCGGCCCGAGGCGGTGCCGGCCGCCCTGGCCGAGGCGGCCGCACGGCACGGCGTGGCCCTGCTGACGGTCGCCCCCGAGGTGTGCTGGGCACGGATCGCGCAGGTGATCGGTGACGAGCGGCTGCGCGAGGCTCGGGAGCGGCTCGCCGAACTGGAGCAACTCCTCGCCCTGGCGGGGAAACACGGCTCCCCGGAGCGGCGCGCGCAGCGGCTGGTCGGCTGGCTGGCCCAGGCGGTGGGCGGCGCGGTCACCCTGACCGGCGGCCCCGCCGGCCTCGGTCGGCTCGGCGCCCCCGCCACGGCGTTCAGCGTGCTGGCCGCCGCCCGGCAGTTGGCCGGGGAGGTGGCACAGGGGCGGCTCGGCTCAGCCGCGATCGACGACGGCGAGCTGCGGATACGAGTCACCGCGATCGGCCCCGGCCGCCCGTTCCCGGTGCTGGCGGTCGGCCGGACGTCCCCCTTCGACGCCCGCGGCCACGCGCTGATCGCTCACACCGCCGCACTGCTGGCACCGATCCTTCAGCTCGGCGCGGCCAGGACGGACGTCGAGCGCCTCGACGAGGTGGCGGCGGCCCTGCGGGTCGCGGTGTTCCAGCTGCTGATGGGCGGTGAGGTGACGCTCGCCCAGCGGACGGCCGAGGGCCTCTCCCCGGGCCTGCTGGACGCGGAGACCGCCCGGGTGTACGTCCTGGAAGGGCCCGCCGCCGAGCGTGACCGGCTGGCACGGGAGTGCGCGGCGGCGACCGGCGGGCGGGCACTGGTGGTCCGCTGCCCGGCCTACGACCAGCACCTGATCATCGTCGCCCCACTGAAGAGTCCCCCCGGCCCGGAGCCCGAGGACGGGTGGGACAAGGCCGGTGCGGCGCTGCGCGCGCTCGTCGCCCGGCACCCCGGGCGCTACCTGGGCGGCAGCGCGGTGCTCCCGCTCGCGCAGACCGCCGGCTCGTACGGCGACGCCGCCCGCGCCCTGGCGGTGGCTCGGCTGCAACCGAGCCGTTCGGCGCTGTACGCGGCGGAGAGCCGACTCACCCAGGTCCTCGACCCCGCGGTCGCGGCCCGCTGGGCGGGCGGACTGCTGCGTCCGCTGCACACGCTGCCGTACGCGAGCCAGGACCAGATGCTCGGCACGCTGCACCTCGGCCTGGAGTTCCCGGCCACCAGCGCCGCCAAGATCCTCGGGGTCAGCCGGAACACCGTCCGCGCCCGCCTCGACCGTGCGGCCGGCCTGCTCGGCCTGGACCTCGCAGGGCTGCGCGGACGGGCGGTGCTGCACCTGGCCCTGCAAGCCTCCTCGGCCGCCGGCCCGGACCAGCTCTGCGGCTCCTCGCACCGCCCGGATCCGGAGCGGCCGGTACCCCTGGCGAACGTCCTCGCCGGCGCGGGCGCCCAGGCCTGGGCGGAGGCCCTGCTGCGCCGCCTCACCGAGGACACCCGCGACCTGCGCGGCACCCTGCTCACCTGGCTGACCGTCGACACCGGCGTCGAGCGGACCGCCCGGCTGCTGGAGCTGCACCCGCAGACCGTAAGGGAGCACCTGCGCAGCGCCGAACGACTGCTCCAGCGCCAACTGCTGGCCGGCGGCGGTGGGTTGTACGAGACGGCGCTCGCCTTCGCCGTCCGGGGCGAACTGGACCTCACCGAGCCGGCCGCCGGCCCCACCACCGGGCCGGCGTCAAGTCCGCTCTGACAGCGGCACCGAGTCACCGCAGGTCAGGGGAACGGACCGTGCACCGGTGACGGTTGCGGCCCGGTCAACCGTGCACCGGTGCGGTACCGCCCGGACGGGCAGCCGTCCTAGAGTCAACGCATCGGCCGACACGGGGGACGGCCGGTCCCATACTCACCGGGCGGCGGACCCGCTGCTGCTGCGACCTCGGTCGCCGACCCCGCCCGGTGGCAAGGGTGCTCACCAGGTGCCGTCCGCTGTCCACATCGCGGCGGCCCTGGTGAGCGACGGGGCATCCCGGCGTCTTCAGCCGGTCACGACGTGTCCGGCTCCGGAGTCCGGCACTCCCGACATCCGGGTGCACCGGCCAGCAGGAGCCAACGCCCACCTCGGTCGTGTCCGATCGGTAGGGTGATCGGACCCGGGAACCCGTATCGGACCGAACGAGCGACTCAGTGCGTTCGGCGACGAGTTGATCGAGATCCACCGCTGGCTCCGCGAGGAACTGACCCGGCTGCGCGCGAATGTCGACTCCTCCGCCTGAACCCCCGGACCGCCCGGCCGGAGTCCGGCTCCCGGCGAGTACCCGCCGAGCATCTCCCAGGGCTCCGGCGCCGCCGGCCGGCCGGGCTCGTACCCGGTCCGCGGCCGGCTGCAAACCGGTCGGGCGCGGCATGCCGAGCGGCTGGCCGCCGCGGCCCGACCGGGGCTCGGTCAACGGCGCAGCGGGCCCTCACAGGTGTAGTCGGCGGTGCCGGCCTTGCCGTTCGGCCAGATGTCGACCTTGCCGAAGTAGCAGTTCATGTCGTCGAAGTTGTTGACGCTGCCCTTCGTCCGCTTGAGCAGGAAGTAGTCGACCGTGTCCGACATGTCCTTGAACACCGCGTCGCCGTCGGCGGAGTCGGACAGGTTGGCGGTGATCCTGCCGGTGCAGATGTAGCGCATCGGCTTGTTGTTCCAGTCGCCGTTGTTCTTGCAGACCGGCGTGGCACCGGTCGCGGCGGCGAAGGCGGACTGCACCGAGGAGGCGTACGCGAAGGTCAGCGAGTTGTCGGCGACGTAACTGGTACTGGGGACGTACAGGTTGTCGAGGTTCTTGATCTGCTCGTCCAGGAAGGCGCTGTACTCGGCGTTCAGCGCGGCGTCGTCGGAGACCTTGTCCCGCCAGCCCTCGAAGCCGGCCGGGTCGTCGGCCCGCTGGTAGCCGTACATCTCGCGGATCAGCGAGGGGTGCTTCTGCCACAGGAACTCGAAGAACGTCCCGGCGTAGTTGTAGAAGTGGAACGCCGGCGTGTCGCTGTACTTGGCGTGGATGAGCTCCTTGACCGTCATCCGGGGGATGCCGGCCGCCTCGTCCTGGGCGAGCTTGGCGACCAGCGACTTGCGCACCAGGATGCCCTGGTCCCGGGTGGAGCCGTCGAAGAACTCGGCCGTCCCCTCGTCCATCGCGGTGGTCATGTCGTCGTGGTACCAGCGGTCGTCGCCGAAGTAACCGGGCACCGCCCACCGGCCGTTGAGGTAGTGGGTGTACTCGTGCCGGAACAGCTCCTCCAGGGTGAGGGTGGAGTCCTGCGGCACCCGGCGCTGGTAGGTGTAGAAAGTGGCGCCGTTCTCGATGTAGATGCCGCCGTTGTTGGTGCTCATCCCGGTGAGCAGCGGGTGGTAGACCTCGTAGTCGGCGCGCGAGGCGTACAGGTGGATGTGCAGTGTGGAGTTGACGTCGCCGGCGAGCGGCTGGTCGGTGCCCAACACCCGGAAGAACTGGGTCTTCACCTGCTTGCTGGCGTAGTACATCTGGTCGACGGTGGCCTTGTCGAGTGCGGTGTGCACCTCGATCGCACCGTTGTCGTACTTGTAGGTGTACGGGAAGATCCGGGCCTCGATCTGGTCGGTGCAGACGCCGAACTGGGCGCACACGCCGTAGGTGTTGGCCCAGCCGACCACCTTGACCCAGGGGTCGGAGAACTCCCCGAAGGCGGACTTGGTGAGGTCGAGCAGCGGGCCGATGTCGGCGGTCACCGCGGCCTTGAGCGAGGCTATCTGGCCGAACCGGCCGTACTCGGCGACGGCGTCGCGGGCCAGCCAGGCGTTGGCGGTTCCCTTGAGGTAGCCGGCGCTCGCGAAGGAGCGGAAGGCCGCGCGGTAGTCGGCGTCGGCGGCGACGGCGGCCGTGAAGGCCGCGTCCTGGTTGTAGATGCCGAGGTAGTTGACGTTCAGCGCGGAGAGCGCGGCGCCGCTCCAGGCGGCGTTGTCGGCTAGCGCACTGCCGGGGCCGAACTTGCCGAGGATCCGCTTGACCAGCCCGAGGTTGTTCTGGCGCATCCCGCTGCTGCCCGCGACGATGCCGAGTTCGCGCATGGTGTAGCCGGCCGCGTCGGCGGTGTCCCAGGCGTGCGGGCCGGCGGTGTGGGCGTCGATGGCGCGCTGCATGGCGGCGAGGGTGGCGGGGTCGGTGGTGCCGAGCTCGGGGTGGGTGAAGTCGTGGTAGACCACGGCGTGCAGGAAGGTCCACAGCTCGTACAGGTGGACCGAGCCGGTGCCGTCGTCCGAACCGGCGCTCTGCGCGATGCGGTTGGCGACGGCCTGGACGTGCGCCTGGTCCATGGTGCCGGCGAAGCGGGCGTCCCAGGTCCACAGGATGCCGTTCAGGCAGCCGTCGGCGGTGACCGCCGGGTCGGTGAGGAACCCCACCAGCTGCGTCGGGTCGAGGCCGGTCAGGCCGTCCACGGTACAGGGCACTCCGGCCGCCGTACGGGCAACCACCCGGTGCGGGGCGGGAGTCAGATCGGCCGCGGTGGGGGCCGGTCGGCCGACCTGGGCGGGGAGCGCGCCGGGGATCCGCGCGGTTCCGAGCGAACCTCCGCCGGGCGCGGGGGCGGCGGCGCCGGTCCTGGCGACGGCGGTGCCGAGGTGGTCCACGTCGTCGTAAGCGGTGGGGTCGGGCGTCGGCACGGTCCTCGGCGTGGTGGCCGCGGTGCGTGCGGCGGAGGCGGCGGTGTGTGCGGTGGAGGCGGTTGGCGCCGGGGTGAGGGCCTGCGCGGTCTGGACGGCCGGCAGCGTCAGGGACGCCGCGATGGCCGCCGCGAGCAGAACCCGACGCGTGGTGTGCGTAGTTGACACCTGTGCTCCTGTGGGAGTGGGGGTGGTGGGGGGGATGGAGCGGTGCAGCTGTTCGTCGGTGCGCCGTCGAACACGCCCCGGGCCGTGCCGCGGTCGGAGAGGGGATCACAGCGGCGGTACGGCGACGGGAGGGTCCGATCCTGTGGGGGGCTGGCGCCCTGGGGTGTGACCCGTAACATAGTAATGTGAAATTGCACAGACAAGTGGGCGGCCGGCCCGTTATCGAGCCGTGTCCTGACAAGACGTCAACTCGCCTTTCACGCAAGGTAAACAGCCGCAGCTCAGAAGGGACCTCCGAGGTGACCACCGACCCCGGGCTCAACACCGGCAGCCATGACCTCCCCGTCAGCCCCGCCCTGAGCGCCTTCATGGGCACCGGCTGGGCCGCCACTCCCCTGCCATCGGGCCAGCGGGCGGCGGCGTACCGGTTCACCCCGGCCCGCCGGGCCAGACTCACCGCTGCCTTCCCCGGCGAGCGACTCATCGTCCCGGCCGGGCAGTTGAAGGTCCGCAGCAACGACTGCGACCACCGCTTCCGCCCGCACAGCGCCTACGCCCACCTCACCGGGCTGACCGGCGAGGACCAGGTCGGGCACGTCCTGGTGATCGAACCCGACGGGGAGGCCGTGCTCCATGTCCGCCCGCGCTCACCGCGTGGCGGCCCGGGCCCGTACGCGGACGAGTTCTACCGCGACCGCCGCTACGGCGAGTTCTGGGTCGGCCGCCGGCCCGACCTGGCCGAGACCGAGCAGCTCACCGGCATCCGCACCGCCCATCTGGACGACCTGGCGAAGCTGCTGACCGGCCATCAGCCACCGACCCGGCTGCTCGCCGGGGTCGACCCGCGAATGGACGGGGCACTCGGCCGGCCCACCGGACCCGAGGACGCCGCGCTCGCCGCCACCCTCTCCGAACTGCGACTGGTCAAGGACCGCTGGGAGGTGGAGCAGCTCCAGCTCTCCGTCGACCACACCACCACCGGCTTCGAGGACGTGGTCCGCGCCCTGCCCACCGCACTGCGCCACGGGCGCGGCGAACGCTGGCTGGAGGGAACGTTCAACCTGCGCGCCCGCGCCGAGGGCAACGGCACCGGCTACGAGACCATCGTCGCCTCCGGCGCGCACGCCTGCGTACTGCACTGGATCCGCAACGACGGCCCACTCGACCCCACCCAACTCCTGCTGTTGGACGCGGGCGTGGAGACCGACACCCTGTACACCGCCGACATCACCCGGACCCTCCCGCTCGGCGGCACCTTCTCGCCCGTCCAACGGGACGTCTACCAGCTGGTGCTGGCCGCCCAGGACGCCGCGATCGCGACCCTGAAACCCGGCGCGAGCTTCCGCGACTTCCACCGGGCGGGCATGCGCGTGATCGCCGAGGGGCTGGCCGAGTGGGGCGTACTGCGGATGTCCGCCGAGGAGGCGCTGCACGAGGACTCCGGCCTCTACCGCCGCTACACCCTCTGCAGCAGCGGCCACATGCTCGGCCTGGACGTTCACGACTGCGCCAGAGCGCGGCGGGAGACCTACCTCGACGGCGTACTGGAGGAGGGCATGGTCCTCACCGTCGAGCCGGGTCTCTACCTCCAGCCGGATGACCAGACCCTGCCCCTGGAACTCCGCGGCATGGGCGTGCGGATCGAGGACGACCTCGTCATCACCGCCGACGGCGCCCGCCTGATGTCGGGAGCGCTGCCCCGCACCGTCCCCGCGATCGAGGAGTGGATGGGCACCCTGCTCTCCTGACGGGCCACCAAGTCACCGCTGTCCCGTCTCCGTCCGGCCGTCGCCCTTGCACCGCGTCACCGGTCCCTACCGAGCCGCCTCCGCCTCCGTCCACAGCTGCCGGGTGATCTCCGCCGCCGGGCCGCTCCGGGCCAGCGCGTGGGCGGTACCGGCCCACAGGTGCATCCCGTCCGCATCGCCCCGCGCCGCGGCCGCGGCCCGCAGCGGACGGGTCAGGTGGTGGACCTCGGGGTAGGCGGCAGGCGCGTACGACTCGTAGCGGTCGATGAAGGCGTTGCGCAGCCCGCGTGCCGGACGGCCGGTGAACGCCCTGGTCACCACCGTCTCGGCGAAGCGCTCGTCCACCAGCGCCGCCCGGTACGCCGCATTCGCGCCCGACTCGTCACTGCGCAGGAACGCCGTGCCCAGCTGCACCGCCGCCGCACCGGCCGCCAGTGCGGCGGCGATCGCCGCACCGTCGCCCAGGCCGCCGGCCGCGATCAGCGGCAGCGAGGTCTCCTTTCCCACCTGCGCCAGCAGTTCGAGCAGCGGCGTCTCCCCCGGCGTGTCCTGGGCCCGGTGGGTACCCCGGTGGGCGCCCGCCTCCGGCCCCTGCACCGCCAGCGCGTCCAGCCCCAGCCCGGCCGCCGCGCGGGCCTCCTCGACCGAGGTCACGGTCCCGATCTGCCGACTGCCCGCCGCCCGCAGCGCCGCCACCTCCGCCGCACTCGGCAGCCCGAAGGTGTACGACACCACCGGGACCGGGTCGGCCAGCAGCGCCTCGACCTTGGCGTCCCAGTCGTCCCGGTCCGGCGCGATCCGCTCGGGCAGCTCCACACCGAGCCGCTCGGCCTCCGGACGCAGCCGCTCCCGGTAGGCGGCCACCTCCGCCTGGTCGGACGGCTCGCCGGGCACGAACAGGTTCAGCCCGAACGGCTGGTCGCTCAACTCCCGCAGCCGGGCGATCTGTTCGGTCATCGCCCGGGCCGTCAGATAGCCGGACGCCAGGAACCCCAGACCGCCCGCACCGTTCACCGAAGCCACCAGCGCGGGCGTGGACGCCCCACCAGCCATCGGCGCGGCCACCACCGGAACCGCAAGCCGCCCCAGCACATCCGCCACCGCCATGCCTCCCTCGCCCGATTTCGGTTCGCTTCACCCTACGTCCAAGCTGACTGACGAACCGTCAGACTTCGGCATGGTTCGGCCTGCTCGGTGAATTGGTCGAGCAGCGGGGCGAATTCCCTCACCGCCGACGAGGCTCGCACCTTCCCCACCTCCACCAACGGGCACCGAGTGCAGGCCCTGTTCGAGCTCGCGCTCCGCACCGGACCACGCAAGGGCGAACTCCTCGGCCTGCACTGGGAAGACCTCGACCTCGACGCCGGCACGGCCAGCATCCGCCGTACCCTCCAACGCACCCGCACCAGCGGCCTCACCACCCTGCCGACCAACGGTGTCTGGTTCGCCGACTTCAACGGCGACAGCCACGCCGACTGCCTTTACACCAACCCCGACAACAGCGTCGACGCCGCCTTCTGGAACGGCGGCGACGGCAAGGGCGGCTGGACCAACCGCGGCAGGGTCGCCAGCGGCGCCTGACACCCGCCCTCAGGCTCGACGGCCTTCCGCGGCGCCGCCGGAGAGGCAGCCCCGGCTCACCGGAACCGGGGCTGCCCCCGAACCAAGAACCGGCGCGCCCCGCCCCCGCTCACGCCGGCCGGATCAGTCCGCTCGCCAGTCCGGCCGCGATCGCGCCCGTCCGGCTGTCGACGCCCAACTTGTCGTAGATGTGCACCAGATGCGTCTTGACGGTGGCCTCGCTGATGAACAGCCGCCTGGAGATCTGGCGGTTGGCCAGGCCCTCGGCGAGCAGTTGCAGGATCTCCGCCTCGCGCGGGGAGAGGGTCGGCCGGCCCGCCCTGACCCGGCCCAGCAGCCGGGCCGCGACCGGCGGGGCGAGCACGGTCTCGCCCCGGGCGGCGGCGTGCACGGCGGCGGCCACCTCCTCGGGCGGGGCGTCCTTGAGCAGATAACCGGTCGCCCCGGCCTCGACGGCGGCGAGGATGTCGGCGTCGGTGCTGTAGGTGGTGAGGATCAGCACGGCCGGCGGGTCGGGCAGCGCGGTGATCCGCCGGGTCGCCTCGACCCCGTGCATCCCGCTGCCCATCTGCAGGTCCATCAGCACCACGTCGGGACGGACCGGCAGCGACTCCAGCAGCCGCAGCGCCTCCGCGCCCTCCGCTGCCTCGCCCACGGCGGTCACCTCGGGCAGGTCGTCCACCATGGCGCGCAGCCCGCGCCGGACCACCGGGTGGTCGTCCACCAGCAGGACCCGGATCACCGCGCCACCTCCGTCAGCACGCTCTCCGCCGTCCCGATCGCCCGCAGCGGCAGCGAGACCGCGACGGCGGTGCCCTCTCCGGGCGCCGACTCCACCGTGAGGCGGCCGCCGAGCGCCGCGATCCGCTCGCGCATGCCGTGCAGGCCGAAGGTCGGCCGTCCGGAGTCCGGCCGGGCGTACGGGTCGAAGCCGACACCGTCGTCGAACACGTCCAAGGTCACCTCGTCGTCGAGATAGCTGAGGGTCACCGCGATCCGCCCCGCCCGGGCGTGCCGGACGGCGTTCGCCAGCGCCTCCTGGGTGAGCCGCAGCAGCGCCACCTCGGCCTCGACCGGCAGCGGGTACGGATCGCCGTCGAGCCGCAGTTCCGCACCGGCGGCGCCGGCCAGCCGGCGCAGCGCCTCGGTGAGGGTGGCGTCGTCCAGCGCGGGTGGGGTGAGTGCCTGGACGAACCGGCGGGCCTCGGCGAGGTTGGCGGAGGCGGTCTGCCCGACCTCGCGGATCCGCTCCGCCGCCGTCGCCGGATCCTGTGGCAGCGCCGACTCCGCCGAGCGGGCCAGCAGCACGATGCTGGACAGGCCCTGGGCCAGGGTGTCGTGGATCTCCCGGGCCAGCCGCTGCCGCTCGGCGAGCCGCCCGGCCTCCCGCTGGCTGGCGGCGAGTTCGTCCCTGGCCCTGACCAGGTCGTCGATCAGCCGCTGCCGCTCCCGGCTCTCCCGGTACAGCGCGGCGTACCCGTAGGCGGTGAGCAGCGCGACGGCCGCGCCCGCGAGCGGTCCGAGCACCTTGGCGGTGGTCAGCCCGCCCTCCGTGGTGGCCTGGGCACCGATCACGATGCCGGTGAGCCCGGCGACGGCCGCCAGGCCCCAGCGAACGGGCATCAGGTGCAGACAGACGAAGTAGAGCGGGAACGCCAGGTAGCAGAACTCGGGATGCAGCAGGGTCAGCGCCACCCAGAGCGCCAGCACGGCGGCCGTCCAGGCAGCCGCCCACCACCGGCTCCGCCGGACGCGCTCGAAGGCGCCGCCGCTCAGGTACACGGCGGCGAGCAGGACGGCGGTGGCCAGGCCGGCGGTGCCGAGGCCGCCGGTCAGCACGCCCCGGACGGCCAGGACACCCAGCAGGGTGAGGAACAGCCCGTGCAGGGCGAGGTTCGTCAGCCGCAGGGCGGGGGTGACGGCGGCATGTCCGCTCTCCCGGGATGCCGGTGGTGGTGCTTCTCTGGTCACGCCTCCCGAGGGTACGGGCCCGGATGCGGTGCTCCCCGGGGTGCGGCATCAACCGTTCGATGTATTTCGGGATGCATCGCCCGCAGGGGTTGACTCCCGTCCCTCTCCCTGATGGAACGGGCTGGCCGCGCCGACAAGGTGGAGGAGTACTCACCTCCAGCCGGGAAGGTCCCCGTGTTCGTCGCACTGCGAGACATCCAATTCGCCAAGGGCCGCTTCGCCCTGATGGGCGCGGTAGTCACTCTGATAACCACCCTGGTCGTCTTCCTCTACGGACTGACCGGCGGCCTCGCCTCCGCCGCGTCCTCCACCATCACCGGTCTGCGGGCCGACCGGATCGTGTTCGGTGCCCCGGCCGGCGCCGCACCCACGGTCTCGTTCAGCAACAGCACCGTCTCCCCCGCCCAGGCCGCCGCGTTCGCGAGCGCACCCGGCGTGTCCTCGGCCAGGCCGCTCGGGCTGTCGCTGACCAGGCTGACTGCGAGCGAGGCTGCCACCTCGGTGAGCGTGCTGGGGACGGACGCCGCGCTGCTGCCGCCGCTGAAGTCCGGCAGCGCCCCGGCTGAGGGCCAGCTGGCCGTGGGCAGCGACACGGCGGCGGCGTACCACCTGGCGCCCGGCGCGCAGGTGCAGGTCGGCCCGGAGAAGCTGACCGTCTCCGGCATCACCGAGCAGCGCTCGTTCTCGCACGCGCCGACGGTCTGGACCACCCTGTCCACCTGGGAGCAGCTGAGCGGTCAGAACCAGCCGACCGCGCTCGCCCTGAGCACCGCCTCCGGCGCCGGGCCCGGTGCACTGGACGCCGCCCAGGGGACGAAGACGGTGTCCCTCGCGGACTCGCTCTCCGGGATCAACGGCTTCGACGCCGAACAGGGCAGCCTGCAGATGATCCAGGGCTTCCTGTTCGTGGTGAGCGCGCTGGTGGTGGGGGCCTTCTTCACGGTCTGGACGGTGCAGCGCAAGCCGGACATCGCCGTGCTCAAGGCGGTCGGCGCGAGCAGCGCCTACCTGGTCCGGGACGCGCTGGCGCAGGCGGCGGCCGTCCTGTTCGGCGGGGCGGTGCTGGGCGGACTCGCGGGAGCAGTGGGCGGGGTGTTCGCGGCCTCGGCGGTGCCGTTCGACGTGAGCGTGCTGAGCGTGGCCGTACCGGTGGCGGTGATGGTGCTGCTCGGCCTCCTCGGCGCGGTCCTGGCCGTCCGCCGGATCACCGCCGTCGACCCGCTGGCCGCCCTCGGCGCCAGTCGCTGAACCGCCGGTGCCGAACCCACCGCACGCCCAGCCGCCCCAACTTCCCTGGAGTCCAACCGAAATGACCCTCTCCGAAGTCAAGACCCGCACCGGCCTCGCCCTGCACGAGGTGACCCTGACCTACCCAGACGGCGAGAATCGCCTGACCGCGCTCGACCGGGTGAACCTCGAAGTCGCCCCGGGCGAGTTCACCGCCGTCGCCGGGCCCTCGGGCTCGGGCAAGTCCAGCCTGCTGGCGGTCGCGGCGACCCTGCTGCGCCCGGACAGCGGGCAGGTCCTGGTGGACGGCCAGGACGCGGGTGCGCTCGGCCCCGGCGCGCGTACGGCGCTGCGCCGCGAGCGGCTGGGCATCGTCTTCCAGCAGTCCAATCTGCTGGCCTCGCTGACGGCGGTGGAACAGCTGCTGGTCCTGGAGTCGGTACGCGGCGGCCGGGTGAGAACCGCCCGCCGGCGCGCCGAGGAGCTGCTCGCCTCGGTCGGCCTGGACGGCGCCAAGCAGCAGCGCCGCCCGCACCAGCTCTCCGGCGGCGAACGCCAGCGCGTCAACATCGCCCGTGCTCTGTTCGGCAGCCCGTCCGTCCTGCTGGTGGACGAGCCCACCTCCGCGCTCGACCACGAGCGCGGCGCCCAGATCGTCGACCTGCTGGCCGAGGTCACCCGCACCCACGGCACCGCGACCGTCATGGTCACCCACGACCGCGACCTGCTGGGCCGGGTGGACCGGGTGCTGGAGATGCAGGACGGGCGGCTGCGCTGAGCGGCGACTACTTCTCGGGGCCGAGGACGCTGTCCACGGACAGCGTCACCTTGGCGCCGACCGACTCCGGCAGTTCGAACGACTGACCCGGATGGTGCACCGCGTGAACTCGGTACTCGCCGTCATGCGGATCGGTGAGCACCATCACCCTGCGGTTCTTGCGATCGGCGATCACGTACACCGGTACGCCGGCCTGCGCATACGCCGCGGGCTTCCTCTTGAGATCGCTGCTCAGGTTCGAGGACGTGACCTCCAGCACCAGCCGGAAGACCGCGGGGTCGTAGCAGTTGAACTCGACCTTGTGGTCACCGTAGTCGGAGTCGACCACCGCCAGATCCGGAATCGCGAAGTCGGACGGACCGTCCGGAAGCCAGATGCCGATGGCCTGGATCACTCTGGTTCGCTCGCCATGAAGCCCCGCCGCCAGGAACGGGATCATGATGTCGGTCAGGGTGTCGCCGTGAGGTCCGTCGGCCGGTGGCGTCACTGTGATCTCGCTCCCGATGATCTCGACTCGGTGGCCCACCAGCTGATCGGAGATCTTGTCGGCGACTTCGAGCAGGCTCGGCTGCTCGATCGGCTCTTCCACTGCTGCGGCGGACATGGGATTCCTCCTGGCTGCCTGTGTCGAGTGGAATCATCGTAGGCCGCGGCCGGACGACCGGCCCGATTCCCGACGGTTCACCCGATCGGGATCACCGTGCACCGAGCCGCAGCGCCGGGCGCTCCCCGGCCGCCTCCGCCTGGCCGGACGCCCACAGGGACCGGACGTGGCCGAGGTGGCGGGCCATGCACTGCTCGGCGGCCTCGGCGTCGCCGGAGATCATCAGGTCGAGGAGTGCCAGGTGCTCCTCGGCGGAGGAGACCAGCTCGCCGCGCTGGTCGAGCCGGGTGAGGCCGTAGAGGCGGGAGCGCTTGCGCAGCTCGCCGACCGTCTCGACCAGCCGGGCGTTGCCCGCCAGGCCGAGCAGGCCGAGGTGGAAGCGGCGGTCGGCCTCCAGGTAGCCGATCAGGTCGTGCGCCCGGGCCGCCGTGACGATGGCCTCGGCCTCGGGTCGCAGGGCCTTCAGCTGTTCGGCGGAGGCGGTGCGGGTGACCCGGCCCACGGTGGGGACCTCGATCAGGGCGCGGATCTCGGTGAAGTCGTCCAGGTCGCGCTCGGTCAGCTCGGTGACCCGGAAGCCCTTGTTGCGGACGGCCTCGACCAGCCCCTCGCGGGCGAGGTCCAGCATCGCCTCGCGGACCGGCGTCGCCGAGACCCCGAAGTCGGCGGCCAGCGCGGGGGCCGAGTAGACCACACCGGGACGCAGCTCACCGGAGATCAGCGCGGCCCGCAGCGCATGGGCGACCTGGTCGCGCAGCCGCTCCTGGACGGAGATGAGGGTGCGGGGCTTGAGGTCGGCCATGGTGTTCCTCCGGTGGTTCAACAGGACACCATTGTACAATGTCACGTTACGGTGACGGCGGAACCGTCTCCCGCGCCCGCACCGCTTCGTACTGCGCCGCCGCGACCGCCAGGTCCTGCCAGGCCATCCCGATGCTCTTGAAGAACCTCGGCCGCCCCTGGGGCACAACTGCCGTGCCGCGCACCAGTTCTGACAGGTTAGCAAGCGGCTCGCCGGCCGCGATGGCGCCTTCGCCGAGCGGGATCACCAGGTCCCCCGCCGCACGCAGCGCGACGGCCCGCGCCTCCACGTACCGTGCGGAGCGGACGACGAGCGCGGTGTCCACCTCACGGGCGTCGGGCCGGTGCGAGCCGATGGCCGCCACGGCCGCGCGCGCGGGCACCAGCCCTCCGGCGAAGAGCGGGCCGCGCGCACTGGTGCAGCAGACCACCAGATCGGCCGCGGCCACCGCCTCGGGCGTCCCCGCCTCGGCGGCCAGCCCGAGCGTACGGGCGTAGCCGACCAGCGGCCCGGCCGACTCCGCGCTGCGGGTGACCACGGTGAGTCGGGTCAGCGGGCGGATGGTGCGCAGCGCGTCCAGGTGCCCGTACGCCTGCGGTCCGGCGCCGAACAGCACCAGGTGGCCTGCGTCCGGTGCCGCCAGCCGCCGCATGGCCAGCGCGGTGACGGCGGGCGTGCGCAGGGCGGTCAGGGCGGCGCCGTCGAAGTACGCCAGCGGCTGCAGCGTGGATCCGTCCAACAGCAGGTAGCCGCCGGTGATCCGGGGCAGTCCGCGCCCGGGGTTGGCCGGGGCGACACCGGCGATCTTCACGCCCGCGTACCTGCTATCGGCGGCGGGCATCAGCAGCAACTCGCCTGCCGGGACCGGGACATGGGACCTGGGCGGGCAGCGCTCGGGATCCACCCCGTCCAGCAGGGAGCGTTCCAGGGCGGCGACGGCCTGCGCGGGGGCCAGGTCGACGGGGAGCAGCCGGGTCACAGCAGGAATCCCGTCCCGAGCTCGTCGTCCGGCGCCAGCAGGAAGCGGTGCTCGCCGGTGCGGTGGGCGGTACCGGTGATCTCGGTGAGCACCCCGTCCGGGCGGGTGCCGGCGAGGCGGCCGGTGAAGACCGTGCCGATCACGGACTCGTGGCGCAGTTCCTCGCCGGGTGCCAGCCGTCCCTCGGCGGCGAGCAGCGCGAGCCGGGCCGAGGTGCCGGAGCCGCACGGGGAGCGGTCGATCTGACCGTCGGCGAAGACGGTGACGTTGCGCTGGCTCGGGCCCGCCGGGGTGTCGTCGAGTTCCTCGTGGAGGATCACCCCGTAGACGCCCGAGAGCCTGGCGTCCACCGGGTGCCGGGCGGCGGGCTCCTCGGCGAGGGCGGCCCGGATCTCCCGTCCGATCGCGGTGAGTTCGGGCAGGCGGGCGGTGTCGACCTCCAGTCCGAGGTCGGCGGCGCGCACGGAGGCGTAGCAGGCGCCCGAGTGCGCGAGGTCGACCGCGACCCGGCCGCGTGAGGTGTCGACCGGCAGACCGCGGGCGGTGATCCGGGTCGGCACGTTGCGGAAGGTCACGGCGGTGGTCCGGCCGCCGCTGCGGTGAACTGCCGCGCCGACCCGCCCGGACGGGACGTCGATCCGCACCCGGGCCGTGCCGTCCTCGGGTGCCTGGACCAGCCCGGAGTCCACCGCCCAGGCGCCCAGCGCGATGGTCCCGTGGCCGCAGGCCGTCGAGTAGCCGTCCTTGTGCCAGAACAGCACCCCGAGCTGGGCCCCGTCGTCGTCGGGCGGAACCACGAAGCCGCCGTACATCCCGGCGTGGCCGCGCGGTTCCCGGCTCAGCAGCTGCCTGATCCGCTCCAGCTCGCCCGGGCGCGGCGCGGTCGTACCGCCTCCCCCGATCAGCACCGCCCGCCGCTCGGCCACCGAGTCGCCGGGCACGGGCGGCAGCCCGCTGCCGACGATCCGGAACGGCTCCCCGGCCGTGTGGTAGTCGACGGCCTCGACCCGGCGGAGCCCCGCGCCCCCGGGGCTCCGCCCGACTGCTTCCCGCTCCCCGGGTGCCGTCTGGCCGTGCGGCGTGCTCATCGCGCCGGCCCCGCCGGCAGGAGGGTCACCGTCCGGCTCGCGGTGAAGAAGTCGAGCACCGCCTGCCCCTGCTCCCGCGCCCCGTGACCGGCCGACTTCGTCCCGCCGAACGGCAGATGGAAGTCCACCCCGGTGGACGGCGCGTTGACCCGGATCATGCCCGCGTCCAGTCGGTCGGCGGCGGCGAGGGCGGCGTCCAGGTCGCCGGTGTGCACCGAGGCGGCCAGGGTGTGCGGGGTGCTGTTGGCGATGGCGACCGCCTCGTCCAGGTCGGCGGCGGGCAGCACGACGGCTACCGGCCCGAAGAACTCCTCGCTCAACAGCGGGTGTCCCGCGGGCACTTGGGCCAGCAGGGTCGGTTCGACGAACCATCCTGGCCGGTCCACCCGGCCGCCGCCGGTGAGCACCTCGGCCCCGGCCACCCGCGCGGAGTCGATCGCACCGGTCAGCCTGACCAGCGCGGCGGCGTTCACCACCGGCCCGCAGACCGTACCCGGGTCGCCCGGGTCTCCGGCCACCGTGGCGGCCAGCGCCTTGACCAGCGCCTCGACCAGCGGCCCGTACGCGTCACCGATCGCGATCACCCGGCTGGTGGCGGTGCACTTCTGGCCCGCGTACCCGGCGATCGCGGCGGCTAGGTCGGCCGCCGCTCGGCCGAAGTCCGCGTCGGGCAGCACGATGGCCGCGTTCAACCCGCCCAGCTCGGCCTGAACGGGCACCCCGCGCGCGGTGCCGGCCGCGATCACGGCCTGCCCGACCGCGGTCGATCCGGTGAAGGAGACCACGTCGGCCGCCCCGACCAGCGCGGCACCCTCCGCCGCACCGCCGGGCACCACCGTCAGGACGCCCTCCGGCAGGCCTGCCAGCTCGGCCAGCCGCAGTGCGCAGGCCGTGCCCTCCGGCGCGGGCTTGAGCACCACCGTGTTGCCGACGGCCAGCGCCGGCGCGGCCTTCCAACTGGGAATGGCCAGCGGGAAGTTCCACGGGGTGATCAGCCCGGCGACCCCGTACGGCCGGCGCCTGGTGAGCAACAGCCCCTCCCCGGCGGCCGGTTCGTGCACGGCCCCCGAGGGCGCGTACGGAGCCTGCGCGTAGTACCGCCAGATCGCGGCCGTCCTGGCGACCTCGCCGCGGGCCTCGGCCAGCGGCTTGCCCACCTCCCGTACGGCCAGCGCGGCCAGCTCGCCGGCATGCGCCTCGACCGCCTCGGCGGCGTGTGTGAGGGCAGCGGACCGCGCGGCGGCGCCGGCCGCCGACCACGCGCGCTGCGCGGCCCGCGCCCGGTCCACCGCGGCGGCCGTCCCGGCGGCGCCGGGGATCTCGACGGAGACCACCAGGTCCGCCGGGTCGGCGGGGTTGTACGAACTGACAGTCACAGCAGAGCCTTTCGGTAGTGGCCGGCCCGGCGGCGCGAGGGCCGGCGCGCCTCTCGCGCGCTCGCCGGGCGGTGGGTCGGAGCGCCGGGCGGTGGGTCGGAGCGCCAGGCGGTGGGTCAGAGCAGGAAGCCCGCCGGGAACGGATCACTCGGGTCGAGGAAGTACTGGGCCGTCCCGGTGATCCAGGCCCGTCCGGTGACCGTGGGCACGACGGCGGGCAGCCCCGCCACCTCGGTCTCCTCGACCAGCCGCCCGGTGAAGCCGGTCCCGATGAAGGACTCGTTCACGAAGTCCCGCCCCAGCGGTAGTTCACCACGCGCGTGCAGCTGGGCCATCCGCGCGGAGGTCCCCGTGCCACAGGGCGACCGGTCGAACCAGCCGGGGTGGATGGCCATCGCGTGCCGCGACCGCTCGGCGGTGGAGCCCGGCGCGAGCAGCTGGACGTGGTGGCAGCCGTGGATCCCCGGGTCCTCGGGGTGCACCGGCCGGTCCTCGCTCGCGTTGACGGCCGCCATCAGGGCCAGCCCGGCCTCCAGGATCTCCTGCTTGCGCGCCCGCTCGAACGGCAGCCCGAACTCGGCGAGCGGCAGGATCGCGTAGAAGTTGCCGCCGTACGCGAGGTCGTACGTCACCGTGCCGCGGCCGGGCACCTCCGCCTTCCGGTCCAGCGCGACCGAGAACGACGGCACGTTGCGGATGGTGACCGCCGTCGCCTCGCCGTCCCGCACCCGCACCTCGGCCACCACCAGACCGGCCGGGGTGTCGAGCCGGACCGTGGTGACCGGCTCCACCACCGGCACCATGCCCGTCTCCACCAGCACGGTGGCCACTCCGATGGTGCCGTGCCCGCACATCGGCAGCAGCCCGGAGACCTCGATGTAGAGGACCCCGAAGTCGGCGTCGGGACGGGTGGGCGGCTGCAGGATCGCCCCGCTCATCGCGGCGTGGCCGCGCGGCTCGTACATCAGCAGGGTCCGGAAGTGGTCCAGGTGCCGCTGGAAGTGCAGCCGGCGCTCGGCCATGGTGGCGCCCGGGATGGTGGCGAACCCGCCGGTGATCACCCGGGTCGGCATGCCCTCGGTGTGCGAGTCGACGGCGTGGAAGACATGACGGCTGCGCATGCAACCCCCTCTGGCTCGAATCGGCGTCCGGTCAGTCCAGGCCCTCGGCGACGGCTTTCTCGGTCGCGGCCCGCACCGTCGCCTCGGCCTTCGGCGCAAGCGGCAGCCGGGGCGGACGGGTCGGGCCGCCGGGACGTCCCACGATCTCCATCGACAGCTTGATGGCCTGGACGAACTCGGTTCTGGAATCCCAGCGCAGCAGCGGGTGCAGCGCCCGGTAGAGCGGCCGGGCCGCCTCCAGGTCACCGGCGACGGCGGCCCTGAACAGCCGGACGCTCGCCTGCGGCAGCGCGTTCGGGTAGCCGGCGATCCAGCCGACGGCACCGGCCAGCGCCAGCTCCAGCAGCACGTCGTCGGCGCCGATCAACAGGTCCAGGCCGGGCGCCAGTTCGGCGATCTCGTAGGCTCGCCGGACGTCGCCGCTGAACTCCTTGACCGCCACGATCGAACCCTCCCCGTGCAGCCGGGCGAGCAGCTCGGGCACCAGGTCGACCTTGGTGTCGTACGGGTTGTTGTACGCGACGACCGGCACCCCGACCCGCGCCACCTCGGCGTAGTGGGCGCTCACGGCGTCCGCGTCGGCCCGGAAGGCGTTCGGCGGCAGCAGCAGCACCGACCCGGCCCCCGCCTCGGCGGCCTGCTCCGCCCAGCGGCGCGACTCGGCGCTGCCGTACGCGGCGACCCCGGGCATCACCCGCGAGCCGTCGCCCGCCGCCTCGACCGCGGTGGCGACCACCCGGGCGCGCTCCTCGTCGGTGAGGGTCTGGTACTCGCCGAGCGAGCCGTTGGGGACGACGCCGTCGCATCCGGAGTCGATCAGCCAGCGGACGTGCTCGGCATACGCGTCGTAGTCCACCGAGAGGTCTTCGCGCAGCGGCAGGGCGGTGGCGACCATGATGCCGCGCCAGGGACGGGCGGGCTCGTGTGTGGCGAGGGACACGGGGCAACAACTCCCTTGTGAGATGAGATATTTCAACGCAACGACGGTCAGGCCCCGGGGGTGTGCGGGGGCTCCGCTCGCTCACCGCGGCGCCGCCCCCGCACGTGCGTACCGCTACCCGGGCGGATCGAGCTCGGCCAACCGGGCGAGCGGCACCGGACAGGCCAGCGGTCGACTGTCGGCCCGGGCCGGACCGCCCCCGGCCAGGCAGGCGACCGCGGGTCCGCACATCCGCCCCTGGCACCACCCCATCCCGGCCCTGGTGAGCAGCTTGACGGTACGGGCGTCCGCCGCGCCGAGTTCCTCGACCGCCTCCCGGATCCGCGCTGCCGGCACCTCCTCGCAGCGGCACACCTCGGTCTGCGGGCTCAGCCACTCCGGCCAGCCGGGGCCCGGCCGGTGTGCCGCGGCCATCAGCTCCGCGAAGGCGCGCCGGCGCCGCCGGAACGCGCGCAGCGCGGACGGCACCGGCCGGCCGGCGATCACCCGGGCCGCCGACTCACCCTCGGCGATGGCGAGATCGGCACCGCCGACACCGCAGGTCTCACCGGCCGCCCACAGCCCCGGCAGGCTGGTGCGCAGCCCGTCGTCCACGGCCAGCGCGAGGGTGCCGTCGGGGGCGAGCCGGGTCCGGGCGCCGAGTTCGGTGGCGAGCTCGATCTGCGGCACCAGGCCGTGGCCGACCGCCAGCGCGTCACAGCGGATCCGCCGGCCGGTGCCGGGGATCGGCCGCCAGTCGCGGTCCAGCCGGGCCACCGTCACGGCCGTCAGCCGGTCCGTGCCGTGCGCCTCGACGACCGCGCCGCCGCGCCGCAGCCGTACCCCGTGCCGGAGCAGGGCCGCAGCGTGCCCTGCTCCCTCGGCCAGCTTGGCCGGGTTGGCGGCGAGGGTGCGCAGGCCTCGGGCGTAGTGCAGGTAGTCGGTGGCCTCGACCACGGCGGGGACTTCGGCTCCCGCACTCACCAGCGAGGACGCGGCGGCGAGCAGCAGCGGACCGCTGCCCGCAACCACGATCCGGCGGCCGGGCAGCACCAGGGAGGACTTCAGCATCGCCTGCGCGCCACCCGCCGTCACCACACCCGGCAACGTCCAGCCGGGGAAGGGCAGTTGGCGCTCGTACGCACCGGTGGCGAGCAACACCGAACGCGCCGCGACCACGGACCGGCCCTCGACCCCGACCCGCTCGGGGCCGAGGGTGGCGTGCAGGCGCCAGGTCTCACCGCGTTCGAGCACCCAGACCTGATGGTGCGTCAGATAGTCGAGGCGCCCGGCGCGGGTGTGCGCCGCCAGGCGGCCGGACAGCCGGGCGAAGGCGGGCCAGCCGTGGTGCATCCGCTCGGGGTGCGCGGCACCGAGCCCGGGCGCCGGGTGCCGGTAGTACTGGCCGCCCGGCCGGGGGCCCGCGTCCACCAACGCGCAGCGCAACCCCAGCTCGGCGGCGGTCACGGCGGCGGCGAGCCCGGCCGGCCCGGCCCCGATCACGGCCAGGTCGTAGACCTCGCCCCCGGCGCGGCCGGCCGCCTCGGACTTCGGGCGCCGGGGGCGAGGGGACTCAGACGACGAGGTCGGCACGGCCGTGGCCCTCCTGGGTGGTGACGGTGTCGCCGGGCTGCGCGGGCAGCAGGCAGGTCCGCTGGTTGGGCCGGCCGTTGACGGTGGCCAGGCAGTCGAAGCAGACCCCGATCCCGCAGAACGCGCCCCGCGGGCGGCCGCCGGACCTGGTGGTGCGCCAGGCCAGGATGTTCTGCGCCCAGAGCACGGCGGCGATGCTCTGGCCGGGCAGCGCGGGCAGCTCCCGGCCGTCGAACTCGATGCCGTACGCGGCCTCGGGCCGCGCCCCGGCCTGCCGGGCAGGGGTCCGGCGCATGCTGTCTCCGATCCTCGGCGGGTGGTCCGGTTCAGCCATGGGAGGCCCCAGGCCCGCCGGACTCCCCGGACTCCCCGGACTCCCCGGACTCCCCGGCGAAACGGTCGACCCGGAACGGCTCCATGTCCAACTCCGGCTCCTCATTGACAAGTTGGCGACTGATCAGCAGGCCGGTGGCGGGTGCGAGCCCGATTCCCGCACCCTCGTGGCCGCAGGCGTGGTAGAGACCGGGCACCCTCGGGTCGGCCCCGATCGCCGGCAGATGGTCCGGCAGGTACGGGCGGAAGCCCCGGTAGGCCCGCTGCACCATGACCCCGGCGAGCACCGGGAACAGCGCGGCGGCCTGGCCGGCCAGCCTCCGCAGCACCTCGACGGAGAGGGTCCGGTCGAAGCCCACCCGCTCCCGGCTGGCGCCGATCAGCACCGGGCCCGCGGGTGTCCCCTCGACCACGGCGGAGGTCTGCAGTGCGGCCGACGCGCTGGAGACGTCCGCGACGTAGTCGGCGGCGTACACCTTGTGCCGGACGATCCTCGGCAGCGGCTCGGTCACCAGCACGAAGCCGCGCCTGGGCAGGACGGGGAGGGCCACCCCGGCCAGCGCGGCGACCTCGCCGCCCCACGTCCCGGCGGCGTTCACCACGGCGGGGGCGTCGATCCGGCCCCGGTCGGTGGTGACACCGCGGACCGATCCGTCCCGGCCGGCCCGGACGGCCGCCACCGTCTCCCCCAGACGCACCTCGGCCCCGGCCCGCCGGGCCGCCCGCAGCAGCCGGGCCGCCGCCAGGGCCGGTTGGAGCTGGGCGTCCTGCGGGTAGTGGAAGCCGCCGGCCAGCCCGGGAGCAAGATGCGGCTCCAGCTCGTGAACTTCCCCACCCGCGATCTCGGCGGCCGTCACCCCGGCCTTCCGCTGTCCGGCGGCGAAGGCCCGCAGCGCGTCCATCCCGGACTCGTTCGAGGCGACCACGACACCGCCCTTGGGCTCGTACTCGATCCGCTCCCCCAACGTCCCGCCCTTCCCGGCGGGCCCGCCCGGCCCGTCCTCGGACTCGGCGAGCTCGCGCCAGAGCCGGACGGAGAGCAGGGCGAGGTCGAGTTCGGGCCCGGGCTCCTTGTCGGAGACCAGCAGGTTGCCCTCGCCAGCGCCGGTGGTGCCGCCCGCGACCGGGCCGCGGTCGACCACGGCGACGGAGAGTCCGGCCAGCGTGGCGTAGTACGCGCAGGCGGCGCCGACCACTCCGGCGCCGACCACCACGACGTCGTGGGGGTGTCTGGTGAGCACGGCAGTAATATGTCACATGGCGTACGTCCTGCCAAGGGTGCGCAAAGACAACGGGCCGCCGGGCATCGCGGCAAGCGGAAGGCCCCGGACCGCCGAGCTGGGCGGTCCGGGGCCTTGAGCGGGCCCGGTTGGCGCGGGGATCAGGTGATGTCGTCCATCTGCTCCTCGCGGGCGGCGGGGAGGGGCGCGGGCGGAGCGGGCGCGGCCGAGGCGGCGACCGACTCCGCGACCTCGACCGGGGCGGCCGTCAGGTCCAGCTGCGAGGCCTCGTCGTCGTCCAGATCGGCATCGGGGTTGCGGCGGGCCCGGCGGCGGTCGTTGAGCAGGGCGATGCCCACCGCGAGGAAGTACAGGCCCCAGATCGGCGCGGCCAGCACCAGCATGCTGACCGGGTCGGCGCTGGGGGTGGCGAAGGCGGCGAAGACGGTGATCGCCATCACCATGCCGCGCCACCAGCCGAGCAGGCGCTTGCCGCTGACCACACCACCGAAGTTGAGCATCACCAGCAGCAGCGGGAACTCGAAGGCGAGACCGAAGACCAGCACCATCCGCAGCGCGATGTCGAAGTAGTTCTCCGGCGGCAGGATCGGGGTGGTGCCGTTGGGGCTGAACGAGATCAGCACCTGCACGGTGGTCGGCAGCAGCAGGTAGGCGACGACGACGCCCGAGAGGAACAGCGGGGCACCGCCGGCCATGAAGCCGATCGCGTACCGCCGCTCGTGCCGGTGCAGACCGGGAGCCACGAACGCCCACAGCTGGTACAGCCAGACCGGGACGGCGGCCACCACACCGGCGGTGAGCGCGACCTTGATGACCAGGCCGATGGGCGTGGTCAGACCGATGGTGGAGATCTGGGCGCACTTGCCGTGGAAGTGCGCCACCTCCTCCGGGGTGTTGCACCGCGGGAGCGGCTCCATCAGGAACGACTCGAGCTGCCGGTGGTAGATCGCGGCGATGATCGTGAACAGCACGATGGCCAGGGCCGACTTGACCACCCGGTTCCGCAGCTCACGGAGGTGGTCGGCGAGGGCCATCCGGCCCTCGGGGTCCTTGGGCGGTTTCGAAGACTTGCTCAACCCCGGTCCTCAACTCGTGCGACGGAGCCCGCCGGGCGACGGGCTCCGGTTAGTAAGTGTGCCGTCTGCTCAGTCCTGGCGGCCGGGGCCCTGCCCGGTGACCGGCCGGGAGCCGGCGGAGTCGCCCGGGGCGGCCTTGATCGTCCGCGGCGCTTCCACCGCGGGCTGCGCGGCCGGCGCCTCCTGGCCCTCCCGGTACATCGCCTTGGTCTCGCTCTTCAGGATCCGCATCGACCTGCCCAGCGCACGCGCCAGGTCGGGCAACCGCTTGCCGCCGAACAGGGCGAAGGCGAAGACCACGAGCAGCAGGAACGCGACCGGCGAGATCCTCATGTGTGCGACCACCTCTCCCGCAGGGGCAGCACTCCCCTACTCCGGGCGATGGTAGCTCCTGCGGATGTCGCCCGGACAAACCCCGCCACCCGTCCGGTACCGACCGAGGTCCAGACCACCCGCCGCTCGGGCTAGCCCCGCTCCCCGGCGGGCTGCACGGCCCCGTCCGGCGCCCCGAGCGACAGCCCGCCCAGCTCGCCGGCCGCCGCTGCCAGCGTCCGCGAGGCGGTGTCCACCTCCCGGGCGAGCGCCCGTACGTCCAGCCAGAGCCGGCAGGCGAGCACCCCGAGGACGAGCAGGCCTGCGGTGGCCAGGAGAACGGCGGCAACGATGGTCCATGACACGCCGATCGACTCTACCCGCTCGGTGTCACCGGAAGGGGCGCGGGGGGAACCGCGCCGCCCTCCCCACGCCTGTGTGAAGGGCCACCACGCGGCTCCCCGCGCCCCGGGGTCCCGTACGACCGAGCGGGCGGCCGTGCCGAGGGCCGGCCAGGTGCCCCTGCGGGCCTCAGCCCTCGACCGTGAGCAGCCGCATGGTGCTCACCCCGGCCCCCATCAGCGCGGCCACGATCTTCTCCCCTGCGGGCTTGCGCACCGCCGTCCCGCACTCGGGACAGGTGAAGCTGTAGAAGGTGCGCTCCTTGCTGGCGCCCAGCGCCAGCCGGAAATCCGCCGCGGGAAGCTCCACCTTCTCCCGGCAGTGCGAGCAGTAGACCTTGAACCTGGTTCCGGCGTTTCCCACCGCTCCGTCCGCCACCGCTCAGCCCTGCCCCTCCCGGTAGAGCTTCAGCGCGGCCAGCGCCGCGCCCCTGGCCTGCTCGGCCAGCTCGGGCGGCGAGACGATCCGGCCCTCGCGGCCCAGTCGCAGGGCGAGCGGCCGCAGCCCGGCCGGGTCGGCGCTGCGCAGGGTGATCCGCAGCCCGCCGTCCGCGAGTTCCTCGGCGGCGTCGTGGGGGTAGTACTCGGCGACCCAGCGGCCGCCGGGACCGACCTCGACCACCACCTCGGGGTCGTCGGCGGCGGGGTTGACCAGCCCGGCGGACAGGTCGCGGGGCTCCAGCCGGGGCGGGTCGGCGGGCTCGTCCAGAACCCTGATCTCGGCGATCCGGTCGAGCCGGAAGACCCGCCGGTCCTCGGAGGTGCGGCACCAGCCTTCCAGGTAGGTGTGGCCCTCGGTGACGAGCCGGATCGGGTCGACCTCGCGCTCGGTCATCCCGCCGCGGCCGTGCGACCAGTAGCGCAGCCAGATCAGCCGACCCTCGCTCAGCGCCCGGTCGATGTCGGCGAAGACCCGGCCCTCGGCCTCGAAGGTGACGCCGACCCGCGCGCTGGACTCGGCGCTCTCCCCGGCGGCGTCCTCGATCTTGGCCACGGCCCTGGTGAGTGCCTGCCGGTCGCGCTCGCGCAGTCCGGGCAGCCCGGCCACCGCGCGGGCGGCCACCAGCAGGGCGGTCGCCTCGTCGGCGGCCAGCCGCAGCGGCTGGGCGACGTCGTCGACGTTGTGCCACCAGATCCGCTCGCCGTCGGTGTCGATGTCGAGCAGGTCGCCACCGCGGAAGCTGGTGCCGCACATCGGCAGCACGTTGAGGTCGTTGATCAGCTCACGCTCGGTGATCCCGAAGGCCCGGGCGACCTCGGCCACCTCGGCCCCGGGACGCTCGCGCAGGTAGGTGACCAGCGAGAGCATCCGCCGGGTCTGGTCGATCGCGTTGCTCATACGTCCACCTCGCCGTACCCGGCGCTCGCCTCGCTCAATGCGCACCTCACTCCGACTCGCCCGCTCATGCGTGCGCTCCCGCCTCGTCGAGGTTCTTCAGACCAGCCACCGCCAGCAGCCGGTCGACCACATCCGCCCGCAGCTCCTCCGGCCCGAGCACCACCAGGTCGGGCCCGAACTCGGCCAGGTCGGCCCCCAGGCCGTTGCCGTACGGGATCTCCAGCTCGTCCCAGCCGTCGTCCACCTGGCGGGTGTTCAGCGCCTTGGTGCGCAGCGGGAAGCCCGCACCGCGGCGCAGCCGTACGGTGGCGGTGGCGGTGGCGCCCTCGCCGGCGAAGGAGGCGACCACGGCGCGGACGTCCACGTGCTCGGGGACGACACCGGTGAAGGAGCCCGCCCGGGAGCGGACCTTGCCGGTGATCCGGCTGAGCCGGAAGACCCGGGCGGCGCCGCGGTCCCGGTCCCAGCCGGCCAGGTACCAGTGGCCGCGCCAGCACTCCAGCGCCCAGGGCTCGACCGAGCGCTGCTCGGCGGCCGCCGCGCCGGCCTTGCGGTACTCGAAGACCACCGGCCGCCGGTCGCGGGCGGCGACCAGCAGCGGTTCGAAGGCCGCCTCGCGGGCCGGGATGCGCGGTTGCAGGGTGTCGGGCTCGGTGTCCTCGGTGAAGGGCACCCCGGCCGCACGGAGCTTCTGCAGCGCACCGCTGGCCGCGCCGGACATCTTGGCCTGCTGCCAGACCCGGGCGGCGACCGTCAGCGCGGCGGCCTCCTCGGCGTCCAGGGCGATCTCGGGCAGCCGGTTGCGGTCGCGGCGGGCCAGGTAGCCGATCTCGCCGTCCAGGGCGCTCTCGTCCACGTCGATGACCAGGCCGAGTTCGCGCAGATCGTCCTTGTCCCGCTCGAACATCCGGTTGAAGGCGTCCTCGCTGCCCTGTTGCCAGGCTTCGCGGTAGGCCTCGATGGACTCCCGCAGCTCCTTCTTGGAGAGCGGACGTCTGGTGTTCATCAGGCACAGGGCTAGGTTCATCAGCCGCTCTGCCTTGGCGATCGCCATCGCTGACCCTTCCTGGGCGACATTCAAGATCTGGCCGACCCGACCGTACCGGTCCGGGCACTCACCGCAAAAGCCGGTCGCGAAAACGGCTCAGGGCCGCACCCCGCGAACCGGGGTGCGGCCCTGATTCAGCTGATCAGACGCCGAGCAGGTCGACGACGAAGATCAGGGTCGAACCCGCCGGGATGAGCGGGCTCGGCGACTGGTTGCCGTAGGCCAGGTGAGCCGGGATGACCAGCTCGCGGCGGCCGCCGACCTTCATGCCCTGGACGCCGAGGTCCCAGCCCTTGATGACGCGGCCCGCACCCAGCGGGAAGCGGAAGGTCTGGTTACGGTTCCACGAGGCGTCGAACTCCTCGCCGGTCTCGAAGGTGACACCGACGTAGTGAACCTCGACCATGGCGCCTGCCTTGGCCTCGGCACCGTCACCGACCTTGATGTCCCGGATCTGCAGTTCGGTCGGCGCCTCGCCGCCCGGGAAGTCGATCTCCGGCTTTTCGAGCTTGCTCACAACAGACTCTTCTCGTTCGGTGCTGTACGTGAATGAGCGGCAGTCGCCCGTACGGACCCACCGTACGAGCTCCCGCCGCCCACTAAGGTCAGGACCTGCGGCGGGTCGCCCCGCGCAGGTCACCGGACCATTGTCTTCTAGTTGTCGGCCGCGCCGACACCCGCATCCAGGATGTCGATCACGAAGACCAGTGTCGAATTCGCCGGGATGGAGGGCATGGCCTTGTCCTTGTAGCCCAGCGAGGCCGGGATCACCAGCTCGATCCGGCTGCCGACGTTCTGGCCGATCACACCCTTGTCCCAGCCCTCGATCACGTTGCCGCCACCGGTGACGAAGCTGAACGCCTGGCCGTGGTCCAGCGAGGAGTCGAACTTCTTGCCGTCCTTGTACAGCACGCCGGTGTACTGGACCAGGACCTTCTCGCCGGCCTCGATCTTGTGGCCCTTGCCCTGGATCAGCACCGCCGACTTGAGCTCGGTCGGGTCCGGCGCGCCCGGCACCGGGGTGATGTCGGCGGCCTTCCTGCCGTTGTCCTTCACCTTCGGCATCCCGGCCGGCGGCTCGGCCATGTCGCCGCTCAGCGTGGCGTCCGGGGCGTTCGCCTGCCGGATGTCCAGTACGAAGACCAGGTTGTCCTTGGCGCCGACACCCATCGAGCTGTTGCCCTGAGCGCCGAACGCCGCGGCCGGCGGAGCCACCACCAGCACCCGGCTGCCCACCTTGTGCCCGGCCACCACACTGTCCAGCGCCGGGATCAGCTGGCCCGCACCGGCTTGGTAGAGCTGCGGCTTGCCCTTCTCGTAGGTGCCCTGGATGTCCTTGCCGGTCGTCCAGTCCTTGGCCGTGAAGTCGACCGAGACCCAGTTGCCCTTCTCGACCTTCGGGCCGTCGCCCTCGGTGAGCTGCTTGGCCACGAAGCTGCCGTCGGCCGCCTCCGTGGGCAGGTCGATGGTGGCCTTCTTGCCGAAGTCGCCCGAGACCGTCGGCAGCACCTTGGCGCTGTCCTTGACCGGCGGAACGGGGTCGGTCGTCGGCGCGGCGGAGGTGGGCGTGGAGTCGGCCGCCTGGGAGCCGCTGGACGAGCCCGACTTGTCGGTCAGGTACAGCGTCACACCACTGCCGACCAGCAGCACCGCGAGCACCGTGCCGAGGATCACCCCGAGCTTGCCGGCCGAGCCCGGGTTCTCGTCGTACCCGGACTCGTCGATCTCCTTCTTGCGCACGGTGGAGGCGAACACCTGCGGCGCCTGCTCACCCTGCCCCCCGCTCGGGGCCTGCCGTGGCGGGTCCTGGCCCCAGCCCGCCTGCTGCGCCAGGACCGACGGCGGCACCACGATCGACTCACCGTTGCCCGGCAGCGGGCCGCCGGGCCGCGAGGCGGCCGGGTCGCCGGCCGCGCCGCCGCTCGCCGTGCCCGCGCCCTGGCCCGAAGTGTTCTCAGTCATGACTCCCCGTCCATCCCACGCCGCCCCCTCACCAGGGCCTGACGACTCATACCACATGCGGAAGGGCAGCAGTATGTCAGGTGACCATGAGGCCGGGTGATTCTGCTGCCCACTCCCGTCGAGGCTACGACCATCGGGGTGACGGGGCAGTGCGGTCTAGACCGCCTCCAGGATGTCGATCACGAAGACCAGCGTCGAGTTCGGCGGCACCGCGGCCTGCGACTGGCTCTGGTAGCCGAGCGCCGGGGGCACCACCAGCAGCACCCGGCTGCCCACCGTCTGCCCGACCAGCCCCTGGTCCCAGCCCTTGATCAGACTCCCGGTGCCCACCTGCAGCGCCTGGGCGCCGCCGTGGCTCCACGAGGAGTCGAACTGCTGGCCGTTGCTCCACAGCACCCCGGTGTACTGGACCACGACGGTCTGCCCGGCCTGGACCTGCTTGCCGTCGCCCTTGACCAGGACGGCCTTCTGCAGATCGGTCGGCGGCGCCTGGCCGGCCGGCACCGTGATCGTCGGCGCGGCCTTCCCGTTGTCCTTGACCTGCGGCATGCCGGCCGGCGGCTCGGTGATCGCCCCGGCGATGGTGGAGTCCTGCGGGACCGCCTGCATGACGTCCAGCACGAAGACCACCGTGTCCCCGGCGTTCACCCCGAGCGTCGGGTTGCCCTTGGCCCCGAACCCCGCCGCCGGCGGGGCCACCACCAGGACCCGGCTGCCCACCTTGTGCCCGAGCACCCCCTGGTCGAAGGCCGGCACCAACTGGCCGCTGGCGGCCTGGAACAGCTGCGGCTTCTGGTTGGCGTCGTAGGAGCTGCCGACGTCCTTGCCGGAGGTCCAGTCCTTGGCGGTGTAGTTGATCGTCACCCAGTCGCCCTTGGCGACCGTCGCACCCTCGCCCTCGCTCAGCGTGTTCACCACGAACTGCCCGCTCGGCTGGCCCGGCGGGATGGTGATGTTCGCCTTGCTCCCGAAGTCCCCGGCCACCGTCGGCATCGGGGAGGCGGAGGCGACCGGGCTCGGCACCGGGGCCACCGAGGGCGAGGCACTGGGCGAGGCCCCCGACGAGGAGGTCCCACCGCTGCAGGCGGCGAGCAGCGCAAGGGGAAGGACTACCAGCAAACCGGCGATTCGACGCATAACGGTCAGACTATGGCCCGATCCGTCCAGCACCGCGCAGACACAGCGCACGGACTCGGGGATGGCGATCGGACCGGCCATCCGGTCGCCACCCTGATCCGTCGTCAGCAGGCCGCGGCTCACATCCCCGCGATCAGCTTCTCCACCCGCTCGTCCACCGACCGGAACGGGTCCTTGCACAGGACCGTGCGCTGCGCCTGGTCGTTCAGCTTCAGGTGCACCCAGTCCACCGTGAAGTCCCGGCGCTGCTCCTGCGCCCGCCGGATGAAGTCGCCGCGCAGCCGGGCCCGGGTGGTCTGCGGCGGCACCGACTTGGCCTCGAAGGTCTTCAGGTCGTTGGTGACCCGCTGCGCCTGCCCCTTGTTCTGGAGCAGGTAGAACAGGCCGCGCCGGCGGTGGATGTCGTGGTACGCCAGATCGATCTGAGCCACCCTCGGGTGGGACATGGTCATCTGGTGCTTCTCGCGGTAGCGCTCGATGAGCTTGTACTTCATGATCCAGTCGATCTCGGTGGCGACCCTGGCCAGGTCCTCGGTGCGCACGGCCTCCAGGGTCCGGCCCCACAGGTCCAGCACCCGGGCCACCGTGCCGGTGTTGATGCCCTTGCGGTCGGCGAAGTCCAGCGCCTTGGTGAAGTACTCCTCCTGGATGTCCAGCGCGCTGGCCTCCCGGCCGTTGGCGAGCCGGACCTGGTGGGTGCCGGTGAGATCGTGGCTGACCTCGCGGATCGCCCGGATCGGGTTCTCCAGGGTCAGATCGCGCATCACCACCCCGGCCTCGATCAGGCGCAGCACCAGGTCGGTGGCGCCGACCTTGAGCAGGGTGGTGGTCTCCGACATGTTGGAGTCGCCGACGATGACGTGCAGCCGGCGGTAGCGCTCGGCGTCGGCGTGCGGCTCGTCGCGGGTGTTGATGATCGGACGGGACCTGGTGGTCGCCGAGCTGACGCCCTCCCAGATGTGCTCGGCCCGCTGGCTGACGCAGAACACCGCGCCGCGCGGGGTCTGCAGTACCTTGCCCGCGCCGCACACCAGCTGGCGGGTGACCAGGAACGGGATCAGGATGTCGGCCAGCCGGGAGAACTCGCCGTGCCGGGCCACCAGGTAGTTCTCGTGGCAGCCGTAGGAGTTGCCGGCCGAGTCGGTGTTGTTCTTGAAGAGGTAGACGTCCCCGGCGATGCCCTCCTCGTGCAGCCGCCGCTCGGCGTCCACGAGGAGACCTTCGAGGATGCGTTCGCCCGCCTTGTCATGGGTGACCAGCTCGACGACGTCGTCGCACTCGGGTGTGGCGTACTCGGGGTGCGATCCCACGTCGAGGTAGAGGCGGGCGCCGTTGCGCAGGAAGACGTTGCTGCTGCGGCCCCAGGAGACTACGCGGCGGAAGAGGTACCTGGCCACCTCGTCCGGAGACAGTCGTCGTTGTCCCCGGAACGTACACGTGACACCGTACTCATTCTCCAGCCCGAAAATTCGGCGGTCCATGAGGCATCTTTTCTCTTCCGGGAGCCATCCGAAACCCTTGCGGGACAAGGGGCATCCCCGGCCGGAGGCCGGGGCGGCAATCCGACCACGAGAAGCCTTCAACTGGCCGCAGGCACACGGGAGTCCCGCACGGCCGTCGGACCGCACGGGACTCCCGCTGCCGCATCACTCCGCCGTTTCGCCGGCGGCGTCCTCCTCCGTGGCGGCGCTCTCGTCGCCGTTCAGCAGCCGACTGAGCTGGCCACCGAGGATGCGCTTGAACTTGCGCTTCTGGAAGCGCTGGCGGTCGAGCACGGCGACCTCCAACTGCTCGGTGGTGAGGGTGCGCGGGGTGCCCCCGTTGGGGTCCCTGGCGAGGCCCTCGACGGCCACCTTGAGGGCCTCGGCGAGGGTCATCCCGGTGCGGTGGCGCTGGCCGATGTAGTTGCCGATGGAGTCGGCGTTGCCGCCGACCACCACGGTGTTCTTCTCGTCGACCACCGAGCCGTCCGGGGTGAGCCGGTAGATCTGGTCCTCGTCGGCGGTGCGGCCGACCTCCGCGACGATCAGCTCGACCTCGTAGGGCTTCTCGCCCACCGAGGAGAAGATGGTGCCCAGCGTCTGGGCGTAGACATTGGCCAGACCGCGCGCGGTGACGTCGGCCCGGTCGTAGGAGTAACCGCGCAGGTCGGCGTAGCGGACGCCGCCGATGCGCAGGTTCTCGAACTCGTTGTAGCGGCCGACCGCGGCGAAGGCGATCTGGTCGTAGATCTCGGAGACCTTGTGCAGGGCCCGGGAGGTGTTCTCGGCGACGAAGAGGATGCCGTCGGCGTAGGTGAGCACGACCACGCTGCGGCCGCGCGCGATGCCCTTGCGGGCGTACTCCGCGCGGTCCGCCATGGCCTGCTGGGGGGAGACGTAGAACGGCGTGGACACCGGCGGTCGTCCCTTCTCGGTGTGTGCCCCTCCGGTCCGTGGTGGACCGGAGGGAGGGTTCGGCGGACTAGAGGAGCGGGGCCTGCGGGCCGTTGGGGTGCTCCAGGCGCTGGTCGGTGATCGAGACCGCGATCTCGGCGACCTCCTCCTCGGACAGCCTGCGGAAGCCGTCCTCGGTGATCTGCGAGACGATCGGGAAGATCTTGCGGGCGAAGTCGGGACCACCGGTCGCGGAGTCGTCGTCGGCCGCGTCGTACAGCGCCTGGACCACCAGGGTGGCGGCCTGATCGGCCGTCATTCCGTCGCGGTAGAGCTTCTTCATCGAGCCGCGGGCGAACATCGAACCCGAGCCCGTGGCGGCGAACCCGCGCTCCTCGGAGCGGCCGCCGGTGACGTCGTAGCTGAAGATCCGGCCCCGGCCGAGGTCGAGGTCGTAGCCGGCGAAGATCGGGACCACGGCCAGGCCCTGCATGGCCATCCCGAGGTTCCCCCGGATCATCGTGGTGAGGCGGTTGGCCTTGCCCTCCAGGGACAGGCCGGTGCCCTCGATCTTCTCGTAGTGCTCCAGCTCCAGCTGGAACAGCCGGACCATCTCCACCGCGAGGCCCGCGGTGCCGGCGATGCCGACCGCACTGTACTCGTCCGCCGGGAAGACCTTCTCGATGTCCCGCTGCGCGATCACGTTGCCCATGGTGGCCCGGCGGTCGCCGGCGATCACCACGCCGCCCTCGAAGACCGCGGCGACGATGGTGGTGCCGTGCGGCGCTTCCACGATGCCCTCTGGCAGGCTTCGGCGCCCGGGGAGCAGTTCGGGCTGGTGCTGTGCCAGGAAGTCGAGGAACGACGAGGACCCGGGGGTGAGGAAGGCGGCCGGTAGACGCCCGGTGCCACCAGTGTTGGCTTCCACTCGATTCCTTCCAAGTAGATCGTTTCGGATGCCCCGGACCTTACCCGTTCCGTGGCGCCGAACCACATCCCGGGTGCGTCCGATTATCAGCGCATTCGCGCGCAACGGGCCTCGGTGGCCCATTACGCGCGAATGCGGACTCTCAGGTAAACCACGTCAGGCCCGCCATTCGACGACGGGCCTTGACGTCACTGGCCACCCTTCTGGACAAACTGCCGCACGAAATCCTCGGCATTCGACTCCAGGACGTCGTCGATTTCGTCCAGAACCGCGTCGACGTCATCGCTCAGCTTTTCCTGGCGTTCCTTGAGGTCCTCGGACTGCTGCGCTTCGGCGGCCTGCTCCTCGACCTCCTCGGAGGAGCGGTTCGCCCGCTGCTGGCCGCCGCCGGTGTCCTTGCTCGCCATTTCCCTCACCCCGCTCGATTCGTCTCGCACGGCTGGTCTGTGGTGTTGCTGGTCAGACCCTATCCACCGGGTGCGGATCCCGCGCCCAGTGCTACTTCAACGCTCCGCGCTCCCCCGGATGATTCCCATCCGGGAAGCATTCACCCATGGTGATCCGGAGGTCACCGGACGTCTCAGCCGCCCGCCAGCACCCGGAGCAGGTCCTCGGCGGTGCGGCAGCGGTCGAGCAGTTCCTTGACGTGGTTGCGGGTGCCCCGCAGCGGCTCCAGGGTGGGCACCCGCTGGAGCGAGTCGCGCCCCGGCAGGTCGAAGATGACCGAGTCCCAGGAGGCCGCCGCCACGTGCTCGGCGTACTGCTCCAGACACCGGCCGCGGAAGTACGCCCTGGTGTCCTCCGGCGGCTTGGCGACGGCCTCGGCGATCTCCTCGTCGGTCAGCAGCCGCTCGAACCGGCCGCGGGCCACCAGGCGGTTGTAGAGGCCCTTGTCGGGGCGTACGTCGCTGTACTGGAGGTCGACCAGGTGCAGCCGGGGGCTGTCCCAGTCCAGGCCGTCCCGCTGGCGGTAGCCCTCCAGCAGCTCCTTCTTGGCGATCCAGTCGAGCTGCCGCGACAGGCTCATCGGATCGCGCTCCAGGCGGCCCAGCACGTCCTCCCAGCGGGCCAGGACGTCCTTGGTCTGGTCGTCGACGTCCTGGCCGTAGCGGTCCTCGACGTACTTCCGGGCCAGCTCGCAGTACTCCATCTGGAGCTGGACCGCGGTGAGCTTCCGGCCGCTGCGCAGCGTGATCAGGTGGGTCAGCGAGGGGTCGTGGGAGACCCGGTGCAGGGTGCGGACCGGCTGGTCGATCGCCAGGTCGACGGCGATGAAGGCGTCCTCGATCATCGCCAGCACCAGCGAGGTGGTGCCCAGCTTGAGATAGGTGGAGATCTCGGAGAGGTTGGCGTCCCCGATGATCACGTGCAGCCGGCGGTACTTCTCCGCGTCGGCGTGCGGTTCGTCCCTGGTGTTGATGATCGGACGTTTGAGCGTGGTCTCCAGGCCGACCTCCACCTCGAAGTAGTCCGCCCGCTGGCTGATCTGGAAGCCGTCGGCCGAGCCGTCCTGGCCCAGGCCCACCCGGCCGGAGCCGGTGATCACCTGGCGGGAGACGAAGAACGGGGTGAGGTGGCGGACGATGTCGGCGAACGGGGTCGCCCGCTTCATCAGGTAGTTCTCGTGGGTGCCGTAGGAGGCGCCCTTGTTGTCCGTGTTGTTCTTGTACAGGTGGATCTTCTGCCCGTTAGGGAGTTCAAGGGCACGCTGCGCGGCCGCGGCCATGATCCGTTCCCCGGCCTTGTCCCAGAGCACCGCGTCGCGCGGATTGGTCACCTCGGGTGAGCTGTACTCGGGGTGGGCGTGGTCGACGTAGAACCGCGCGCCGTTGGTGAGGATGACGTTGGCGAGGCCGATGTCCTCGTCGGTGAGCTGGCTGGCGTCCGCGACCTCCCGCGCGAGGTCGAAGCCCCGGGCGTCGCGCAGCGGATTCTCTTCCTCGAAGTCCCAGCGAGCCCGCCGCGCCCGGTGCATCGCCGCCGCGTACGCGTTGACGATCTGGGACGAGGTGAGCATGGCGTTGGCGTTGGGGTGCCCCGGTACCGAGATGCCGTACTCGGTCTCGATCCCCATCACGCGCCGTACGGTCATGCGGCCCTCCTTGCCCGGTGCCCTGCCCGGCCGGGCCTGGCACTGACGTACCGCCTACACACCACCGCGGCGGACCTCCCGCCGATGATGGGTCGAGCCTAGTCCTGAGACGAACCGTCCGGCTGCGACCGTTCGAAGCGGTGCAGCCGGACGGTGGGTTCGAACCGTTACAGGTACTGCCCCGTGTTGGCGACAGTGTCGATGGAGCGGCCGGACTCGGCGCCCTGCTTCCCGGTGACCAGGGTGCGGATGAAGACGATCCGCTCGCCCTTCTTTCCGGAGATCCTGGCCCAGTCGTCCGGGTTGGTGGTGTTGGGCAGGTCCTCGTTCTCCTTGAACTCGTCGACGCAGGCGGCGAGCAGGTGGGAGACGCGCAGTCCCCGCTGGCCGTTCTCGAGGAAGTCCTTGATCGCCATCTTCTTCGCCCGGTCCACGATGTTCTGGATCATCGCGCCGGAGTTGAAGTCCTTGAAGTAGAGGACTTCCTTGTCGCCGTTGGCGTAGGTGACCTCCAGGAAGCGGTTCTCCTCGGTCTCCGAGTACATCCGCTCCACGACCGACTGGATCATCGCGGCCACCGTCGCCGGGACCGAGTCGTCGTGCTCCCTGAGGTCGTCCGGGTGGAACGGCAGCGAGTCCTTGAGGTACTTGGAGAAGATGTCCTTGGCCGCCTCGGCGTCCGGACGCTCGATCTTGATCTTCACGTCCAGTCGTCCCGGTCGCAGGATGGCCGGGTCGATCATGTCCTCCCGGTTGGAGGCGCCGATCACGATGACGTTCTCCAGGCCCTCGACACCGTCGATCTCGGCCAGCAGCTGCGGGACGATGGTGTTCTCCACGTCCGAGCTGACGCCCGAGCCGCGGGTGCGGAAGAGCGACTCCATCTCGTCGAAGAAGACGATGACGGGCGTGCCCTCGCTCGCCTTCTCCCGGGCCCGCTGGAAGACCAGGCGGATCTGCCGCTCGGTCTCGCCGACGTACTTGTTGAGCAGCTCGGGGCCCTTGATGTTGAGGAAGTAGCTCTTGCCCTGCGGGCGACCGGTGGCCTCCGCCACCTTCTTGGCCAGGGAGTTGGCCACCGCCTTGGCGATCAGCGTCTTGCCGCAGCCGGGCGGGCCGTAGAGCAGCACGCCCTTGGGCGGGCGCAGCTCGTACTCCTTGAACAGGTCGGCGTGCAGGTAGGGCAGCTCGACCGCGTCCCGGATCTGTTCGATCTGGTTGGCCAGACCGCCGATCTGCCGGTAGTCGATGTCCGGCACCTCTTCGAGGACGAGCTCCTCGACCTCTGCCTTGGGGACGACCTCGTAGACGTAGCCGGAGCGGGGCTCCAGCAGGAGGGCGTCGCCGGCCCGCAGGGTGAGCTCGTGCAGCGGCTCGGCGAGCCGGACCACCCGCTCCTCGTCGGTGTGGCCGATGACCAGGGCGCGCTCGCCGTCCTCCAGGACCTCCTTGAGGGTGACGATGTCGCCGATGCGCTCGAAGGCCATCGCGTCCACGATGTTGAGGGCCTCGTTCAGCATCACTTCCTGGCCGCGCCGCAGCTCGTCGAGCTCGACACTCGGGCTGACGTTGACACGGAGCTTGCGCCCACCGGTGAAGATGTCGGCGGTGCCGTCCTCGTTGGCGCCGAGGAAGGTGCCGAATCCGGCGGGCGGCTGGGCGAGCCGGTCGACTTCCTCCTTGAGGGCCACGATCTGGTCGCGGGCCTCGCGCAGCGTGGAAGCGAGCCGTTCGTTCTGGGCGGTTACTCCGGCCAGATTGGTCTGGAGCTCGACGATGCGGTCCTCGAGGATTCTCGAGTTGCGCGGCGAGTCGGCAAGCTTGCGACGCAGGACGGCAATCTCCTGCTCGAGGTACGAGACCTGAGCGGCCTCGTCGGAACCACGAGCGGGACGGCCGGCGCTGCGGTTGTAATCGTCATCGTGGGCTGCCACGGTCCTCACCTCCTCCGGGGGGAGCTGGACGCTTCCAGACCCTACCTGCACCCAGGGGTCCCTAAACCCCTAGATCAGAAAGATGGAACGGGCGTGTCCGATCTCCGCCCTTGCACGCTTCCCCTCTGCTAGGGAGATACCCACCGCGCACCGCCCAAAGCGGACCAGATGTATCGTCGGTCAGGTCAATATCCGATCGTGACCCATGGCGGAGCTCGGATCGGTGTACGAATGGCAGGAATGCCCCATCAAGGGCGACCAGCGACAGAAACGGCAGGGGACATGTCGGGCACCGGCGAAGCGCTAGAGGTCTGGATCGATCAGGATCTGTGCACCGGCGACGGTATCTGCGCGCAGTACGCACCGGAGGTCTTCGAGCTGGACATCGACGGTCTCGCCTATGTGAAGGGCGAGGACGACGAGCTCCGCCAACAGCCGGGCGAGAGTGTTCCGGTACCGCTGACGCTGCTTCAGGACGTGATCGACTCCGTCCGCGACTGCCCCGGTGACTGCATCCACGTCCGCCGCGCCGCCGACCGGGTCGAGGTCTACGGGCCCGAGGCCGAGTAGCCGGCGCCGCCGTGGCGTCCAGCAGGCACGGTCGCGGCGGGAGTTGCACCTGGAAGCCGCCAACCGGCCGTGACCGGTTGGCGGTTGGGCGGCGTCAGGCCTGGCTCGCGGGGGCCTTGGTCTCGGTACGGGTCCACCCGGCGCCGTGCCGGGTCCAGCTGAGACTGAGGACCAGGTCGGGGGCGAAGCGCGGGACCTCGTCGCTGGAATAGCCCTTGGCGTGGCCCGTTATGGTGCCGTCACTGCGCACCTTGAGGGCGGTGACGGTGAGCCGGTCGGCCTCGGTGAGCAGGCTCGCCCGGACGGTCGGGCGGCCGTCGGGGCCGGCCGTGAGCAGGAAGACGGCATCGCTCGGGGTGCCGTTCGGGGCCGCGCAGTGGGCGGCGGCCACCGTGCTCGGCACGCCGTTCAGCCTGGTGCCGAAGCTCAGCGCGATGGTGACCGGGAACGGGCCGCAGTCCAGTGGCAGTTGGGCCTTGGCCGGATCCGGTGCCGCGGCCGCCGCCAGCGCCTCGGCCGGCTGACCGGCCGGGCTCGGGGTCGGCCGGCCCTGGGCCGGGGTGGCGACCAGTGTGCCGCCCACGACCACGGCGCAGGCCACGGCCACCAACGCCCAATGCCGGGGCCTGGCGTGCGCGTTCTGGTCGATCTGATTCTTCGCCGGGATCTGGTGCACCGTCTCGTCCGCTTCCTGCACCGGGCAGTCCCCTCCACGGTGGTGGTGTGAGGCAGCATCGTCCCACATCCGGCGCACTCCGTCGCAATCGGGGAAGCACGAGGGGCGCGGGGAACCGCGCGATGCGGAAGACGACCCGGTTCAGCCGGGACAGACGAGTAAGGTGCACCACCCGACCTCTCGGCGGGTGGTGCACCTTGCTTTCCGGTGGAAAAGCACCGGACCGATTTCTTCCGATTAGCGCGGTTCCCCGCGCCCCCGGAAAACTCCTCCGCGCCCCTGTCGGGGCACTTCTCAGCCGAGATCGGGCTCCTCGGCCGCATTGCGGGCGGCCCGACGGGCGGCGGCACGTTCCTGCAGCGTCGCCTCCGGGGCTCCGCTGTCGTAGTCCTCGCCGTAGGCGCCCTTGGCCGGGCGGCGGCGGCGCAGCGGCGGCTCGACGCCGTCCGCGAGCCGGCGAGCGGTGAGCAGGAAGCCGGTGTGGCCGATCATCCGGTGGTCCGGGCGGACGGCCAGGCCCTCCAGGTGCCAGGTGCGGACCATGGTCTCCCAGGCCTGCGGCTCGGTGAAGGTGCCGTGCTCGCGCAGTGCCTCGACGGTCTTGGACATCTGCGTGGTGGTGGCCACGTAGCAGCAGATCAGACCGCCGGGCACGAGCGCCTTGGAGGCGACGTCCAGGCACTCCCAGGGGGCCAGCATGTCGAGGATGACCCGGTCGACGTCGGTCTCCACCAGGCTGTCCTGGAGGTCGCCGACGGTCAGCTTCCAGGCCGGGTGCGGGCCGCCGAAGTAGCGCTCGACGTTGCCGCGCGCGATGTCGGCGAAGTCCTGGCGGCGCTCGTAGGAGGCGAGCATGCCGGTGTCGCCGACCGCGCGCAGCAGGTACGTGGAGAGTGCGCCGGAGCCGACGCCGGCCTCGACCACGCGGGCGCCCGCGAAGATGTCGGCCATCGCCAGGATCTGCCCCGCGTCCTTGGGGTAGATCACGGCGGCGCCGCGCGGCATGGACAGGACGTAGTCGGGGAGCAGGGGGCGCAGCGCGAGGTACGGGACGTTGCCCGTGGTACGCACGACAGTGCCCTCGGGGGCGCCGATCAGCTCGTCGTGGGGGAACGCACCCTTGTGGGTGTGGAACTGGTTCCCGGCCTGGAGCGTGAACGTGTAGTGGCGACCCTTGGGGTCGGTCAGCTGAACCTGGTCCCCGACCTGGAAGGGCCCGCGTCGGCGGGTGGCACCGGTCGGTTCGGACATGCGGACAATCCTAAGGGAATCGGAACGCTCCGCCGACCACGTGATCGTCCACCGTCCTCGGGAGCGCTCCCGGCTGTCGGTTCAGGGAGAGGACGGCCGCCCCGCGACGGCGGCGGTGAGGCGGCGTTCGATGTCGGCGAGGGCGAGCACCCCGTACGGGCTGCCGTCCGGGCGGACCACCAGGTACTCGCTGGCGGGGGTGCGGCGCAGCGCGGCCAGCAGTTCCTCGCCGGTCAGGTCCAGGCTCAGGCACAGGCCGGGCTCCAGGGTGCGGGCGAGCGGGCCGACCGCGACCCAGGGGCGGCGGTGCTCCGGGACGGCCTGTACCGCGGACTCCTTGACCAGTGCGGTGGGCTCGCCCCGGCCGTCCACCACCACGACCGCGCCGGCCTCGGCCTCCCGGGCCCGGCGCAGCGCCTCGCCCAGCGGGGTGTCGGCGGCGACCTCGACCGCGCGGCGGGCCAGTTCGCTGACCCGCAGGCCCGGCAGCACCTCCTTGAGCCGGGCGTTGCGGAGGGCGCCGCTGGCACCGTTCCAGATGATCACTGCGAGGAGGGCGGAGAGCGCGCCGTCGATCAGGCTGTCGGTCGCGGTGCGGTCCACCCCGCGCGAGGCGGCGACCATCGGCAGACCGAAGAGCACCAGCAGGGCGAGTCCCCGGCCGACCCAGGCGGCGGCCACCGTCCCGGCCATCGGGCGGCCGGTGATGCCCCAGACCACGGCGCGCAGCATCCGGCCGCCGTCCAACGGCAGCCCGGGCAGCAGGTTGAAGGCGGCCACCACCAGGTTGCTCACCATCAGCCCCGCCAGCAGCACGCTGGGTACGGTGCCCGGTTCGACCGCGAGCAGGGCGAGGTAGAACACCCCGCCGAGCGCCAGCGAGAGCAGCGGTCCGACGAAGGCCAGCCAGAACTCGCGGGCCGGGGTCTCGGCCTCCTTCTCGATCTCGGAGACCCCGCCGAAGAACTGGAGCTGGATCCGGCGGACACCGAGCCGGTACCGCAGCGCGACCAGGGTGTGCGCCAACTCGTGGACGAGTACCGAGCCGTAGAAGGCGATCGCGAAGGACAGCGACACCAGGTAGCGGACACGACCCAGTTCGGGCAGGACGGTGGACAGCTGGCTGCCGAAGATCCAGGTGATCAGCGCGGCGATGACGAACCAGGACGGCGTGACGTAGATCGGCACGCCGAAGGGACGGCCCATCCGGATCCCGCCGGGCCGCCCGGGGCCGCCGGGCGTCCCCTTCCCGTCGGTCGGCGGTTGCGCGGAGGTCTGCTGCCCCCTGATGTCACTCACCGTGGCCCCTTCGTCGGTCGTCGAGTCCCCCCACTGTGCGCCCACGCTACGTGATCTCCATCGGAAAACCCCGTGCGCCCCTCGCTACCGGGGTCATACCCCGCCGTCGGCACTCCTGCTCACACAGCAAGCTTGCACCCGCGCGGCGGCGCGGGGCTGCGCCCGATCAGCCGGGTGTGCGGGACAGGAGGTGCGGCGGGCCCGGCAGCGGCATCCGGGCGGGAGCCCCGTGTCAGCGGCTTGGCAGCGAGATGTGAGCGCGGGGCAATAGGGTCGGGGGCATGCACCAGACCGACACCGCTCAGCTCACCGCGCCCGGCGTGCCCCGGCAGGCCGTGGCGCCGACCGGGCTGTCCCCGTCCCGGGCGGGCGACTTCATGACCTGCCCGCTGCTCTACCGGCTGCGGGTGATCGACCGCCTGCCCGAGCCGCCGAGCGCGGCGGCGACCCGGGGCACGGTGGTGCACGCGGTGCTCGAGCGCCTCTTCGACCACGCCCCGGCCGAGCGGACCCCGGAGCGTGCGCTGGGTCTGCTGCGCCCGCAGTGGCAGCGGCTGTTGTCCGAGCGCCCGGAGCTCGCCGGGCTGTTCCCGGACGACGAGGACGGCAACGCGGTGGCCCGCTGGCTGGGCGACGCGGAGAAGCTGCTGGCCCAGTGGTTCCGGCTGGAGGACCCCACCCGGCTGCACCCCGTGGAGCGCGAGCTGTACGTGGAGACGGTGCTGGGGTCCGGTCTGCTGCTGCGCGGCTACATCGACCGGGTCGATGTGGCACCGACCGGCGAGGTCCGGCTGGTGGACTACAAGACCGGCCGGGCGCCCTCGCGGGACTTCGAGGGCAAGGCCATGTTCCAGATGAAGTTCTACGCCCTGGTGGTGTGGCGCTGGAAGGGCGTCATCCCCAGGCGGCTCCAGCTGGTGTACCTGGGCGGCGGGGGCGACGTGGTCACGTACGACCCGGACGAGGCCGATCTGCTGGCGGTGGAGCGGAAGTTGGAGGCGCTCTGGGAGGCGATCTCCAGCGCGGTGGCCACCGGCCGGTTCCCGGCCACCCGAAATCGGCTGTGCGACTGGTGCGACCATCAGGCAAGCTGCCCGGAGTTCGGCGGCACTCCCCCGCCGTACCCCCTGCCGGTCCTGACGGGCCCCGAGCGCGGCCCCGCGGACCCGGCCGGCCCTGGCGAGCCGGCAAGACCGAACGAGCTCAAGAGCGACGAAAGCAACAAGGAGTCGTAGGTGACGATCCGAGTCCTGCTGGTGGACGACCAGCCGCTGCTGCGCACCGGCTTCCGGATGATTCTGGAGGCCGAGTCCGACCTGGTGGTGGTCGGCGAGGCGGGGGACGGTCAGCAGGCGCTGGAGCAGGTACGGGCGCTCCAGCCCGACGTGGTGCTGATGGACATCCGGATGCCCCGGATGGACGGGGTGGAGGCCACCCGCCGGATCGCCGGTCCCGGCCGGGACGGTCCGGTCAAGGTGCTGGTGCTGACCACCTTCGACCTGGACGAGTACGTGGTCGAGGCACTGCGCGCGGGGGCCAGCGGCTTCCTGCTCAAGGACGTCCCGGCCGAGGAACTGGTGCAGGCGATCCGGGTGGTCGCGGACGGTGCCGCGATGCTGGCCCCGAGCATCACCCGCCGACTGCTGGACATGTACGCCACCAAGCTGCCGTCCGGCGACGAGGCGCCGCCGCAGGCGCTGACCGCGCTGACCGAGCGCGAGATGGAAGTGCTCAAGCTGGTGGCCCGGGGACTGTCCAACGCGGAGATCGCCGGTGAGCTGTTCGTCAGCGAGACCACCGTGAAGACCCACGTCGGTCATGTGCTGACCAAGCTCCAGCTGCGTGACCGGGTGCAGGCTGCGGTGTACGCGTACGAGAGCGGCCTGGTCCGGCCCGGCACGCTCTGACCCCGCCGGCATCGGACGGCGAAGGGCGGCCTCTCCTCCCGGAGGAGGGGCCGCCCTTCGCCGTCCGCGGTCAACTCACCGCGCTGTCAGCTCACTTCTTGGTGCGGCCGATGTCCCAGAGACGGAACACACCCGTGGTGTCGACGGTGGTCTCGACACCGGTGATGTTGTTGCGCGAGACGTAGAACGCCTTGCTCTGGAACAGCGGGATCAGCGGCGCCTGGTCCGCGATCATGTTCTGGACCTGGGTGTAGTTGCCGCCGGCCGTGCGGTCGGTCTGCTTGATGCTGTCCGGCACCAGCTGCTGCGAGATCTTCGGGTCGTCCCAGCCGGTGTGGAAGACGCCGCCGTCGACCAGCAGCGGGGAGACGAAGTCGTCCGGGTCCGGGTAGTCGGGGGTCCAGCTCACCAGGTAGGCCTGGTAGGAGCCGGAGCTCCAGCCGTCCTGGTACTTCTTGAAGTCCTTCTCCTGCTGGACGGTCACCTGGAACAGGCCGCCGTCCTCCAGCTCCCTCTTGATCTCGTTGATCTCACGGTCGCCCGAGCGGCTGCTGGACGAGGTGATGTTCAGCTTGATCGGAACCGGGGTCTGGAGCTTGGCTCCGGCGAGGTACCGCTTCGCCTTGTTGACGTCCGGGTCCTGGTACTTGTCGAAGAACGAGGTGTTGTGCCCGGTGATCCCGGCCGGGATGAGCGAGTAGAGCGGCTGGACGGTCTCGGCGTACGCGTTGCCGGCGAGCGCCTTGCGGTCGATCAGCTGCGCCACCGCCTGCCGGACGGCCTGGTTGCCGACAGTGCTGTCCTTGGTGTTGAAGGCCAGGTAGCGGCTCTCGCCGCTGTCCCCCTCGGCCACCTTGTAGTCGCCCTTGCCGGCCTGCTGATCGGTCTCCATCTTGGCGGAGACGGCCGGGTCGAGGCTGTTGTTGTCGACCAGGTCGATGTCGCCCTTGTCCAGGGCCGTCTTGATGTCGTCCGCGCTGTTGTAGAAGCGGACCACGAACTTGTTGTTCTGCAGCTTGGCGTCGCCGCCGTACTGGCTGTTGGCGGAGAGGGCGACCTTGCCCAGCGCGTGGGAGTCGTTGCCCGCCAGGTCCTCGATCGAGTCGATCTTGTAGGGCCCCGAGCCGACGATCTTGTCGTTCGACAGCAGGTGGTCAGCGGGGAAGACCTGGTGGTCCACGATCGACCCGGCGGCCGAGGCCAGCTTGGCCGGGAGCACCGCGTCCGGGGTCTTCAGGTGGATGACCACACCCGTGTCGCCCTTGGTCTCCACCGACTTGATGGTGGAGAGCAGCGTGGCCGGGCCGCTGGCGTCCTTGATCTTCAGCATGCGCTGCACCGAGAACACGGCGTCCTCGTTGGTCAGCGGATGCCCGTTGGAGAACTTGAGCCCGTCGCGCATGGTGCACTCGTAGGTGAGCGCGTCCGACCCGGTGAAGGCGCAGGACTTCGCCGCGTCCGGCTGCGGCGTGGTGGCACCCTCGGGGAACTTCAGCAGCGACTGGAAGACGTTGTCGAACAGCAGCCAGGAGCCCGAGTCGTACGCACCGGCCGGGTCGAGCACCGTGGTGGTGTTGACCGTACCCATCGTGATCGGGCCGTTCCCGGAGCCGCCCGTGACGGCCTTGGTGGCCGAGGCGCAGCCTGCTGCGGTGGTCGCGACCAGCACGGCACACCCGAGCACGGCCAGTCGATTACCAGAGGTCATGCGGATACGTTTCCTTCTGCTGCGGGCCGGCCTGGGATGCCGGAGGCTGCCGCCTGACGCGCCGGGATGAGGCAGCGCCTACGGGGTCCGTACGACCGCACCGTCGGCACATCGGACGGGATCACCCGTGGATGGCGAGGGCACGACGAGGAGTTTTCGAGCAGCTGTTCGTGGGGACACTGGTTGAGATGTAGCGTGCCATATCAAACATGTCCGAATTACACCTGCAAGTGAACACTTTGGACATCAGACGGCCGGTCAGTGCCGCCCGGCCGAAAACTTGTCAGACAATGTCCCATTTCTCCCTCTTTGACGAGAGAGCAAGCTCACATTCCAACCGGGTGTAAGTTTCTGATAAGTAACTTCGCCGGGCGACGACGGTGCGTCAGCCCAGGATGAGCACCGCCTCAGACCCGGGCGGCGACCACCGAGCGCAGCAGCTCCAGATCGACCTGTTCCAGGGAGCTCAGCACGGTGCGTCCGGGGCCCGGCTCGATCGGCGCGACCGAGGGCACCGCGATGACCGGGCAGCCCGCGGCCTGCCCGGCCTGGACGCCGAGCGGTGCGTCCTCGACCACCACGCAGCGGCCCGGCTCGGCGCCGAAGCGGGTGACGGCGGCCAGGTAGGGGTCGGGGTGCGGCTTGGTCCTGGCGACCTCGTCGCCGGCGATCGAGAAGGCGAAGTGCTGGGCGCCCAGGCTCTGCAGCACGATGTCGATGATGTGACGGTGCGAGGCGGAGACCAGCGCGGCCGGGATGCCGTGCGCGTTCAGGGTGTTGAGCAGCCGTTCGGCACCGGGCATCAGCGGGACGCCGCCCGCCAGCAGGTCCACGAAGCGCTGGTTGATCAGCACCGTGAGGTCTGCCGGGGCCAGGTCCACGCCGGTTCTGGCCAGCAAGTAGTCGATCACCCGGCTCATCGGGCCGCCGACCACATGGGCCCGGTCCGCGTCGGTGAGCTCATGGCCCAGCTCGGCGAAGAGCGAGAACTCCGCCTGCCACCAGAAGTCCTCGGTGTCCACCAAGGTCCCGTCCATGTCCAGCAGCACCGCCTGGAGGCCCTGACCGCTGCTGTGGTCGAGTCCCGTGGTGGCGGTCGAGATGGTGGTCATGGCGGAAGGTCCTTCCGGTCACGGAGCCTGGAGATGGCACAGGCCGGTCCGCTGGTGAGCGGACCGGCCCGTCAGGATGATCCAGGATACGCCCCGTCCGCCGGAATGAGGCGAACGGAATGCAGCTCCCGGGTTACCGGGCGTTGAAGTACTTGGCCTCGGGGTGGTGGATCACGATGGCGTCGGTGGACTGCTCCGGGTGCAGCTGGAACTCCTCCGAGAGCACCACGCCGATCCGTTCGGGCCGCAGCAGGTCGGCGATCTTGGCGCGGTCCTCCAGCTCGGGGCAGGCGCCGTAGCCGAGGGAGAAGCGGGCGCCCCGGTACTTCAGGGCGAACATGTCCTTCACGTCCTGGGGGTCCTCGTCGCCGAAGCCGAGCTCGTAGCGGACCCGGGCGTGCCAGAACTCGGCCAGCGCCTCGGCCAGTTGGACCGAGAGGCCGTGCAACTCCAGGTAGTCCCGGTAGGCGTTGGCGGCGAACAGCTCGTTCGCGGCCTCGGAGATCCGGTTGCCCATGGTGACCACCTGCAGGCCCACCACGTCCTTCTCACCGGACTCCTCCGGGCGGAAGAAGTCCGCCAGGCACAGCCGGCGCCCGCGTCGCTGCCGCGGGAAGGTGAACCGGGTGCGCTCGGAGCCGTCCTCGTTGTAGACGATCAGGTCGTCGCCCTTGGACGCGGCCGGGAAGTAGCCGTAGACCACCGCCGGCTCCAGCCAGCCCTCGGTCTGCAGCCGGTCCAGCCACATCCGCAGCCGCGGACGGCCCTCGGTCTCCACCAGCTCCTCGTAGCTGGGGCCGTCACCGCTGCGGGAGGCCTTCAGACCCCACTGCCCCTTGAACAGCGCGTCCTCGTCCAGCCATGACGCGTAGTCCGCGAACGGGATGCCCTTGACGATCCGGTCCCCCCAGAACGGCGGGGCCGGAACCCGGTTGTCGACCACCACGTCGGAGCGGATCTGCCCGAGGTTCTCCTCCGGCTCCTCCACCGCCTCGACCCGGGCGTGCCGGCGCTGCCTGAGCTCGGGCAGCCCGGCACCCGGTACTCCGCGCTTGACCGCGACCAGCGCGTCCATCAGCTTGAGGCCCTCGAAGGCGTCGCGGGCGTAGCGGACTTCGCCTTGGTAGATGGCGTGGAGGTCCTGTTCGACGTAGGCGCGGGTGAGGGCGGCGCCGCCGAGGATGACGGGGAAGTCGGCGGCCAGTCCGCGCTGGTTGAGCTCTTCCAGGTTCTCCTTCATGATCACGGTGGACTTCACCAGCAGGCCGGACATGCCGATCACGTCCGCGTTGTGTTCCCGGGCCGCGTCCACGATCGCCGCGACGGGCTGCTTGATGCCCAGGTTCACCACGTTGTAGCCGTTGTTGGACAGGATGATGTCGACCAGGTTCTTGCCGATGTCATGGACGTCGCCCTTGACCGTGGCCAGCACGATCGTGCCCTTGCCCTCTGAATCGGACTTCTCCATGTGGGGTTCCAGATGGGCGACCGCGGCCTTCATCACCTCGGCGGACTGCAGCACGAACGGCAACTGCATCTGCCCCGAACCGAACAGCTCACCGACCACCTTCATCCCCGACAGCAACGTGTCGTTGATGATCTCCAACGCCGGACGGGAGGCCATCGCCTCGTCCAAGTCACCTTCCAGGCCGCCCCGTTCACCGTCGATGATCCGGCGCTGCAGGCGCTCCTCCAGCGGCAGTGCCGCCAGTTCCTCCGCCTTGGACGCCTTCAACGACGCCGACGACACGCCCTCGAACAACTGCAGCAGCCGCTGCAGCGGGTCGTACCCCTCCCGCCGCCGGTCGTGGACCAGATCCAGCGCCACCTCACGCTGCTCCTGCGGGATCCGCGCGATCGGCAGGATCTTCGAGGCGTGCACGATCGCCGAGTCCAGCCCGGCCTCGACGCACTCGTGCAGGAACACCGAGTTCAGCACCTGCCGCGCCGCCGGCGACAGCCCGAAGGAGATGTTCGACAGTCCGAGCGTCGTCTGCACCCCCGGGTGGCGGCGCTTCAGCTCCCGGATCGCCTCGATCGTCTCGATCCCGTCCCGCCGCGACTCCTCCTGGCCCGTGCCCAGCGTGAACGTCAGGCAGTCCACCAGGATCGCGCCCTCGTCGATCCCGTACTCACCCGTCAGCTGCGCGATCAGCCGCTCCGCGACCGCGACCTTCTTCTCCGCCGTACGGGCCTGACCCTCCTCGTCGATCGTCAACGCGATCAGCCCCGCGCCGTGCTCCCGCGCCAACGACGCGATCCGGCCGAACCGCGTTCCCGGCCCGTCCCCGTCCTCGTAGTTGACGGAGTTCAGCACCGCACGGCCACCCAGCGCCTCGAGCCCCGCCCGCAGCACGTCCGGCTCGGTCGAGTCCAGCACGATCGGCAGCGTCGAAGCGGTCGCCAGCCGACCCGCGACCTCCCGCATGTCCGCCACACCGTCACGGCCGACATAGTCCACGCACAGATCGAGCATGTGCGAACCGTCCCGGATCTGCTCCCGGGCGATCTCCACACACGCCTGCCAATCCCCCGCCAGCATCGACTCGCGGAACTTCTTCGACCCGTTCGCGTTCGTCCGCTCACCGATCGCCAGGTACGAGGTGTCCTGCCTGAACGGCACCGACTGGTACAACGACGACGCCGCCGGCTCCGGCCGCGGATCACGCGAGACCACCGGCTGGCCCTGCACCCGCTCCACCACCGCCCGCAGGTGCTCCGGAGTCGTCCCGCAGCACCCACCCACCAACGACAGCCCGTACTCCCGCGTGAACGTGTCGTGCGCGTCCGCCAACTCCACCGGACTGAGCGGATAGTGCGCACCATCCTTGCCCAGCACCGGCAGACCCGCGTTCGGCATGCACGACAGGCCGATTCGCGCGTTCTTGGCCAGGTACCGCAGATGCTCACTCATCTCGGCCGGGCCGGTGGCGCAGTTCAGCCCGATGTAGTCCACGCCCAGCGGCTCCAACGCCGTCAGCGCCGCCCCGATCTCCGAGCCGAGCAGCATCGTGCCCGTGGTCTCGACGGTGACCTGGACGAGGACCGGCAGGTCCAGACCCGCCTCCGCCAGCGCGCGCTTGCACCCCAGGATCGCCGCCTTGGTCTGCAGCAGATCCTGGCTGGTCTCCACCAGCAGCGCATCCGCACCACCCGCGATCAGACCCGCCGCATTCCGCTCGAACCCGTTCCGCAACACCTCATACGGCGCGTGCCCCAGCGTCGGCAGCTTCGTCCCGGGCCCGATCGAACCCAGCACCCAGCGGGTACGGCCGTCGTCGTGGGCATCGGCCGCCTCACGGGCGATCCGCGCGCCCGCCTGCGACAACTCGAAGATCCGCTCCGAGATCCCGTACTCCCCCAGCGCCGCGTGGTTCGCCCCGAAGGTGTTGGTCTCCACGCAGTCCACGCCCACCGCGAAGTAGGCGTCATGCACCGAACGCACGATATCCGGACGGGTCAGGTTCAGGATCTCGTTGCACCCCTCCAACTGCTGGAAGTCATCCAGCGTCGGATCCTGCGCCTGAAGCATCGTGCCCATCGCCCCGTCCGCGACCACCACACGGGTCGCGAGGGCTTCGCGCAAGGCATTCGCGCGATCTTGCTGAGCGGACGAGGGGACGACTGTGGCCATGGGGCTACTCCCTGGGTGCGACGGCTGTCGGCTATGCGTCCCCTCCGGTGTTTGGGGACGCACGCCGCCAGCGTATCCGGACACCTGCCCGGGCACAGAACCTGTTTCGAATCGTGAGCGTCCCCTCGGTCGGAGGGGAGTGGATCAATGGACACGGGGAAGAACCGCGCAGGCGCCTGGCGACGCAGGTGGCGGGGGTGGTCACGAGGGCGAAGGACGTTGGTGGCGAGTTTGCTCGGACTGGTCGTGCTGCTGATACCTCCGGCCTCGGCCGCCGCCGCACTGCGCCTGCAGTACACGGGGGAACCGCCTGCCGAGGCGCGTACCCGAGGACATGACGCGGTCTGGCTCGGCCACGCGTGGGTGGACGGCCGAAAGGGGGACGCCGACCTCGTCTCCTTGACGCGGCAGCTGGCCGGCACCGGTATCCGCGACCTCTACGTGCACACCGGTCCGCTGGGCGACGACGGCTCGCTGGATGGCGCCAAGCACCCGAAGGCGGCCTGGCTCGTGGCGGCCGTCCACCAGGCGGCGCCCGGGCTGCGGGTGCAGGCCTGGCTGGGCAATGTGGTGGCGCCCGAGGAGAACGGGCTGCGCCTGGACCAGGCCGAGACCCGGAACCGGATCACCGACTCCGCCCGGCAGGTGCTCGACCTCGGCTTCGACGGCGTCCACTTCGACCTGGAGCCGGTCCGCTCCGATTCCGCCGGCTTCCTCGCATTGCTGGACCAGGCGCACGCGGTGACCGCCGAGCGCCACGCGCAGCTCTCGGTGGCCGCGCCGCAGATCGACCCGCTGCCCGGACTGCACTCGGCGGGCATCGCGCTCGCCGGCCACGGCAAGTGGTGGTCGCAGGCGTACTTCGCGCAGGTCGCCAGGCGGGTGGAGCAGATCGCGGTGATGTCGTACGACACCGCCATGCCGCTGGAGTCGCTCTACGGCGGCTATGTCGCCCAGCAGACCGCGCTGGCACTCGAGGCCACCCCGCCCGGGGTCGATCTGCTGATGGGCCTGCCCGCGTACTGGGACGACAGTTTCGGGCACCGGGGCTCAGCCGAGACGGTGACCGCGGCGGTCCGGGGCGCCCGGCTGGCGCTGGGCCGCAACGACCGGCAGGCCTTCGGCCTGGCGCTGTACGCCGACTTCTCCGCCACCGCAGCGGACTGGGCCGCGTACCGAAGCGGCTGGTGTGCGGCCTGAGGGCGGCGCCCCCTCGCGCCCTGCGCGGCAGGACGCGACCTGGCCACTACCATCCGCATTCGACACGTCACATTCCGTGCCCGTCGAATGCTCGGAGGACCGCCATGCGCCGCCGCCTGCTCGCCGCCGCCACCGCCCTGCCGCTCGCCCTGCCACTCGCCCTGGGCGCGACACCCGCCGCCGCGACACCCGCCACCAGGTCGGTGACCAACTACGTCGCACTCGGGGACTCGTTCTCCGCCGGGCTCGGCGCCGGCTCGTACGACCCGGCCAGCGGGGACTGCCATCGCAGCAGACTCGCCTACGGCCCGCTCTGGGCCGGCGGCCACCCGGGGACCGGATCCGGCTTCGTGGCTTGCAGCGGGGCCACCACCGACGACGTGGTGCGCGACCAGCTGCCCAGGCTGGCCTCCGGCACCACGCTCGCGACCGTCACCATCGGCGGCAACGACCTGGGCTTCGGCAAGGCGATCGCCTCCTGCCTCCTGCCCCTCACCGCCGAGCGGGTCTGCGATGCGGCGATCGCCGAGTCCGAGCGCAGACTGCGCGACGAGCTGCCCGGCAAACTGGCGCAGACCTACCGGGCGATCGCCGGGGCAACTCCGGGGGCGAAGGTGGTGGTCGCGGGCTATCCGCGCCTGCTGGAGCACGGCTCCGTCCCCTGCTCGGTCGGCACCCCGGCCCGGCGCGACCGGTTCAACGCCCTGACGGACCGGCTAGATGATCTGATCCGCACTCAGTCCACCAAGCAGGGATTCGACTTCGCCGACGTACGCGGTGCCTTCGCCGGCCACGGCGTGTGCGCCGACGGCGGCCAGGAGTGGATCAGGCGGCTCGTGGTACCCGCCTACTGGGAGTCCTTCCACCCGACCGCGACCGGCCAGGCCCGGGGCTATCTCCCGCCCGTCTCGGCGGCGCTCGCCGGCTGAACCCGCACCCGCTGTCCGGCGGACCGGCCCCTGCCGTCACAGGACAGGCATCAAAGCCCGTAGGCTGGGCAGGTAGGGACCATGGAACGGGCAGTTCCAGGTGGAGAAGGTTCAGCAGTCGGCAGCCAGCCGTCAGTTCCCGTGGACGGACAGGCCGTACCGGCGACGCGGGGCGGGCCGCTGACCGACCGGAGGGAGACACTGGGTGATCGAGCTGGAAGATGTTCCCGAGTTGATCGACCCGGTGATGGTCTGTGCGTTCGAGGGCTGGAACGACGCGGGCGACGCCGCCTCGGCAGCGGTCGGGCATCTGGACGAGACCTGGGGCGGCAAGGTGTTCGCCGCACTGGACGCCGAGGACTACTACGACTTCCAGGTCAACCGGCCCACGGTGTGGCTGGACGGCGGCGTGCGCCGGATCACCTGGCCGACCACCCGCCTGTCGGTGGTCCGGGTCACCGAGCCCACCACCCGTGACCTGGTACTGGTCCGGGGTATCGAGCCGAGCATGCGCTGGCGCTCGTACTGCAACGAACTGCTCGGGTTCGCCCACGAGTTGGGCGTCGAGCTGGTGGTGATCCTCGGCGCACTGCTCGGGGACACCCCGCACAGCCGGCCGGTGCCGGTCAGCGGCGTCACCTCGGACGCGGCGCTCGCCCGCCGGCTCGACCTCGAGGAGAGCAGGTACGAGGGCCCGACGGGGATCGTCGGCGTGCTCCAGGAGGCCTGCGCGCACGCCGGTGTCCCGGCGGTGACGCTCTGGGCGGCGGTGCCGCACTACGTGGCGCAGCCGCCCAACCCCAAGGCCACGCTGGCGCTGATCAACAAGCTGGAGGACCTGCTCGACCTGCGGATCCCGCCGGGCGAGCTGAGCGAGGACGCCCGCGCCTGGCAGCTCGGGGTGGACCAGCTGGCCGCCGAGGACAGCGAGGTGGCCGAGTACGTCCAGCAGTTGGAGGAGGCGCAGGACACCGCCGATCTGCCGGAGGCGTCCGGCGACGCCATCGCCCGGGAGTTCGAGCGCTATCTCCGTCGCCGGGAGAACCTCGGCCCGACCGGCGAGAAGCCGGCCGTCGGCCACGCCACGGCGGAACGCCCGAGCGAGTCCGGCGCCAAGGAGACCAAGCAGCCGGAGGAGCCTCAGGACTCGGACGAGGACAGCGACGACGACGAGGACTGAGCCCGGCACCCGGGTCCGCTCAGGCGGCTGTCCGCCTCCGTGCGCCCGGGTCCGCACGCACGACGGGGCGCGGGGAGCCGCGCTGCCGGCACCTCCGCGAAGGTGCGTGGTCGGCAGCACGGCTCCCCGCGCTCTGTCGGTTTCCGGAGGCGGACCGTTCCCGGAGGCGGACCGTTCCCGGGGAAGACCCCTAGAGGGCGACGCCGAGCAGGGCGTCCACCGTCCGCGAGACCAGTCCGGGCGCCCCGGTGTCGGTGCCGCCGGTCTCGGCCTGCTGCGCGACCCAGCGGTCGACGGCCGCCAGCGCGGCGGGCGCGTCCAAGTCCTCGGCCAGGGCGGCGCGGACCTCGGCGAGCAGCGCCTCGGCCGACGGGCCGTCCGGACGGGAGACCGCGGCGCGCCAGCGGGCCAGCCGGTCCACGGCGCCGTCCAGGTCGTCCTTGGTCCACTCCCAGTCGCTGCGGTAGTGGTGGGCCAGAAGCGCCAGCCGGATCGCCGCCGGGTCGACGCCGTCGCGGCGCAGCGCGGAGACGAACACCAGGTTGCCGCGGGACTTGGACATCTTGTGACCGTCCAGGGCGACCATCCCCGCGTGCACGTAGGCGCGGGCGTAGGGGTGGGCGCCGGTGGCGACGTGGGCGTGCGAGGCGCCCATCTCGTGGTGCGGGAAGGAGAGGTCGCTGCCGCCGCCCTGGATGTCGAAGGACATCCCGAGGTACTGCAGGGCGATCGCCACGCACTCGATGTGCCAGCCGGGGCGGCCGTGGCCGAGCTCGGTGTCCCAGGCGGGCTCGCCCTCGCGGGCGGCCAGCCAGAGCAGCGGGTCGAGGCGGTGCTTCTTGCCGGGGCGGTCCGGGTCGCCGCCGCGCTCGGCGAAGACCGGGAGCATGGCCTCGCGGTCGAGCCCGGAGACATCGCCGAAGTGCGGGTCGGACTCGACGGAGAAGTAGATGTCGCCGTCCAGGTCGTACGCGGCGCCGCTCGCCAGCAGCTTCTTGACCAGCGGGACGATCCACGGGATGGACTCGACCGCGCCGATGTAGTGGGCCGGGGGGAGCATCCGCAGGGCGGTCATGTCCTCGCGGAACAGGGCGGTCTCACGCTCGGCGAGCACCGTCCAGTCCATGCCGGTGGCCACGGCCCGCTCCAGCAGCGGGTCGTCGACATCGGTGACGTTCTGGACGTAGAGGACGTCGTGGCCGGCGTCCTTCCACACCCTCTGCACCAGGTCGAACGCCGTGTAGGTGGCGGCGTGTCCCAGGTGGGTGGCGTCGTAGGGGGTGATGCCGCAGACGTAGATCCGAGCGGTGCCGTCCTGCGGCACCACCTTCCGGACTCCGCCGGTGGCGGTGTCGTGGATACGGAGCGGGAGCCCCTGACCGGGCAGGGCGGGAACCTCGGAGGCGGGCCAGGCATGCATGGGACCGACTCTAACCTTGCGATCATTTGAAAGGCTAACCAGTTACCAAGATCGGCCAGAATCAGCTTCTAATCGATCAGGTTCGATCACAACCCAGGATCGTCCCGACACGTGGAACAGCGGACCCGCCGTCGGGGCGGCAGCGGTCCTCAGACCGGCGGCCAGGGAATCGACGGCCAGTCAGGAGACGGCAGTGGGTGCCGAGCGGTGCGGCGCAGCACGTCCACCCGCTCCGCGGCGGCGGTCAGTTCGGCGTCGGTGAGATGCGGACGCAGACGTTCGCCCAGCGCACCGTCCAAATCATCCGCGAGCCGGGCCAGGACGTCGAGCGCCTCCTCGGCCACGGGCTGCTCGGCCCAGCCCCAGAGCAGGGTGCGCAGCTTGCCGGGGACCGCGAAGGTCACCCCGTGGTCGATCCCGTAGAGCCGCCCGTCGGCCGCCGGGATCCAGTGACCGCCCTTGCGGTCGGCGTTGTTGAGCACCGCGTCCAGCACCGCGAGCCGGCGCAGTCGCTCGTCGTCCCGGTGCACCAGCAGCGCGACGCGGCCTGGACCGACCTCGGCCCGGACGATCGGCAGCCAGCCCGGCTCGGGGCCGGCCGGGTCCTGCAGTGCCAGCAGTTCCTCGGCCGCCGGATCCGGCTCCACCCAGAGCTGGACCATGCCGCAGCCGTGGGGGCCGTCCCGCAGCACGGTCGGCGGTATCAGCCCCCAGCCGGTGGCCGCCGAGACCTCGTACGCGGCGACCTCGCGCCCGGCCAGGGTGCCGTCGGGGAAGTCCCACAGCGGGCGTTCCCCGGCGACCGGCTTGTAGACGCAGGGCGCGGTCAGCCCGTCCAGGGTCGCGGTGCAGTACAGCACGGCGTTGGAGGCGTCGGTGAGTCGGCCGTGGACGGTGAGCCCGCCCTCACGCAGCAGGTGCAGCGCCGTGCCGGCATCGGCCGCCAGGGCGGCGCTGCCCACCGGATCCGCGAACGGCACGCCCGAGGTGTCCTGTGGCCCCTCCGATTCGTCCGGCTGCCCGGCCGCGGCCTCCCGGACGGGAGCCTGGTCGCCGTTCAGCGCCGGTAGCCGTTCGCGCGCGGGCACAGGTGCCCCTCCGGGTCGAGCGGGAGGTTGCAGAACGGGCACGGCTTGCGGCCGGCCGCGACCAGGTCCAGCGCACGCTTGGCGAAGACCCGGGCCATCGCGCCGGAGAGCCGCACCCGGAGCATGTCGGGGCCGTGCTCCTCGTCCTCGAACAGCCGCTCGTCGGCCTCCTCGTCCTCGCCCTCGTCCTCGACCATAGCCTGGGCCTCGACCACCAGGCACTCGTCCGCGCTGTCCCAGGCGAGCGCCATGGTCCCGACCCGGAACTCCTGCTCCAGCGGGAGGTCCAGCGGCGCGGTGTCGATCAGCTCGGCCGGGGCGATGGCGGGGATCGACGCCGAGCCGCCGCTGCGCCGCAGCGCCTCGTCCAGCACCTGGTCGACCCGCTCGGCCAGCGCCATGACCTGGGCCTTCTCCAGCAGCACGCTGGTGATCCGCCCCCGGGTGCTGGCCTGCAGGTAGAACGCCCGCTGGCCGGGCTGGCCGACGGTGCCGGCTACGAACCGCTCGGGCTGGTCGTAGAAGTAGACCTGACGAGGCACTCTCTCGCTCCGGGTTCACGATGGGTCGGTCAAGGGCTTATGTGCCACCCTACGGCCTGCATGCCCGCCTCGGTGGGTCAGGTGCGGAGCAGTCAGCCGGATGTCAGTTCCGCCGCACCTGACGGGCGGCGAATGCACCGCACACCCGGTGTCCGGGCTCGTACCGGTCGGTCCCCGTTCGCCGTGCCGGGTCGGCCGGTTCCGCAGTCGGCCCGGTTCAGCCGGTACCGGTGTCGCCGCCGACCACCGCGTCGCCGCGGGGCGTGCGCGTGTCGGGGCGCGGGGCGAGCGAGGCGAGGCTGCCGGTGTCGCCGACCCGGAGCACGAACGGGCGCCGCGAGGTGTACCGGATCACGCTGACCGAGCAGGGTTCGACCGAGATCCGCTGGAAGTGGTCCAGGTGCAGGCCCAGTGCGTCCGCCAGCACGGCCTTGATCACGTCGCCGTGCGAGCAGGCCACCCAGACCGCGTCGGGTCCGTGCTCGGCGGCGATCTTCTCGTCCCACTCGCGGACGGCCGTCACGGTGCGGTGGCTCAGCTCGCGCAGCGACTCACCACCGGGGAAGGCGGCCGCCGCCGCGTGGTCCTGCACGGTGCGCCAGAGCGGCTCGGTGGCCAGCTCGGCCAGCGGCCGGCCGGTCCAGTCGCCGTAGTGGCACTCGCCGAGCCGCTCGTCCAGTGCGGCCGAACCGAGTTCGGGCCGGGCCGCCAGCAGCGGCTCCAGGGTCTGGCGGCAGCGCTCCAGCGGGCTGCTCACCGCCTGCGCCAGCGCGATGCCCGCCAACCGGTCGGCCAGCCCCCCGGCCTGGGTGCGTCCGGTGTCGTCCAGTTCCACCCCCGGCGTCCAACCGGCGAGAATCCCGGCGGCGTTGGCGGTGGAACGACCGTGGCGGACGAGCAGCAGCGTGGGCATGGGGCCCAGCCTACGGCCTCGGGCCGGGCGCGTGGCCCGCCCGTACGGCGTGACGGGCCTCCTCCCCGGCCCGCCGGGCGGCCCGGGGAGTCCGGCGGTCGCCGTCCGCGCCGCCGACTCCGCGGTCATCCGGTGTCGGGCGGGCAGCCGCCACAATGGCCGGATGATCGTCGATAGCGCCATCTACCGTGACGGCCACCGGAGTCAGGGGCCCGCGGACCTCTCGGACGCCCTGGAGGTCGCCCGGAGCGCCGGGGACGGGTTCGTCTGGGTCGGCCTGTTCGAGCCCACCGCTGAGGAGTTGGACCTGGTCAGCGCGGAGTTCGGCCTCCACCCGCTCGCCGTCGAGGACGCCGTGCGGGCGCACCAGCGGCCGAAGTTGGAGCGGTACGAGGGCTCGCTGTTCATGGTGCTCAAGACGATCGGCTACCACCCCGAGGGCTGGGCGGTCAGCGTCGGTGAACTGATGCTCTTCGTCGGCGACTCGTACGTGGTGACGGTCCGGCACGGCACGGACAGTCCGCTCTCGGGCCTGCGCACCGCCATGGGGCAGGACCCCGCGCTGCTCGCCGCCGGCCCGGTCGCCGTGCTCTACGCCATCGCCGACCTGGTGGTGGACGGCTATCTCGACGTCGCCGCCGCCCTGCAGGCCGACCTGGACGAACTGGAAGCCGGGGTCTTCGCCCCCGGCCGCCCGTCGGCGGACACCGCCGAGCGGATCTACGCCTTCAAACGCCAGGTGATGACCTTCCGCCGGGCCACCGCCCCGCTGCAGGATCCGGTGCTCCGGCTCGCCCGCGGCGACATCGAGTGCGTGCCGCAGCAGTTGCGGCCCTACCTGCGTGACGTGGCCGACCACCTGGCCCGGGTCAACGAGATGGTCGACGGACTGGACCGGCTGCTCTCGGACATCCTCAACGCCAACCTCGCGCAGGTGAGCGTGCAGCAGAACAACGACATGCGGAAGATCTCGGCCTGGGCGGCGCTGGCGGCCGTGCCGACCATGATCGCCGGCATCTACGGCATGAACTTCACCCACATGCCCGAACTGCGCCAGCCCTGGGGCTACCCGGCCGCACTCGCCCTGATGACCGGCGTCTGCGTGGTCCTCCACCGCGTCTTCAAACGCAGCGGCTGGCTGTGACTCCCCTGCCCGGTCGAGGCGGACCGGGGCGGGGGCGCGGTTCCCCGCGCCCCCGGACCTCAGGCGAGGCCCGCCAGTTCGAGGGCCTCGACGCCGGTGCGGAGCGCGGCGATCCGCTCCTCCAGGGTGAACCCGGCCGGTGCCAGCGTCAGCGTGGTGACCCCGGCGTCGGCGTACGCCTGCATCCGGTCGGCGATCCGGGCCGTGGGGCCCAGCAGCGAGGTGGCGTCGATCAGGTCGTACGGGACGGCGGCGGCGGCACCCGCGTAGTCCTTGGCCAGGTAGCGCTCCTGGATCTCGTCGGCGGCCTGCTCGTAACCCATCCGACGGGTGAGCTGGTTGTAGAAGTTCTTCTCCTTGCTGCCCATGCCGCCGATGTAGAGCGCCGTGTAGGAGCGCTGCGAGTCGGCGGCTGCCTTGACGTCCTCACCGGGCGAGATGGCCACCGTCGGGCAGAGGTCGAAGCCGTCCAGGGTCTGCCCCGCCTTGGCGCGGCCGGCCCTGAGCGGCTCGAGGGAGAGCGCGGCGTGCTCGGGCGCGAAGAAGATGCCCAGCCAGCCGTCGGCGATCTCGCCGGTCTGTTCCAGGTTCTTCGGGCCGATCGCGGCGATGTACAGCGGGATGTGCTCGCGCACCGGGTGCACCGTGAGCTTGATCGGCTTGCCCGGCCCGCCGGGCAGCGGCAGCGTCCAGTTGGTGCCCTCGTGCACCAGCCGCTCCCGGGACATCGCCTTGCGGATGATCTCCACGTACTCCCGGGTGCGGGCCAGCGGCTTGTCGAACTTGACTCCGTACCAGCCCTCGGAGACCTGCGGGCCCGAGACGCCGAGGCCCAGCCGGAAGCGGCCGCCGGAGAGGGTGTCCAGGGTGGCGGCGGTCATCGCGGTCATGGTGGGCGTGCGGGCCGGGATCTGGAAGATCGCCGAGCCGACGTCGATCCGCTCGGTCTTCGCGGCGACGTAGCTGAGCACGGTGGCGGCGTCCGAGCCGTACGCCTCGGCGGCCCAGCAGACCGAGTAGCCGAGGCGGTCCGCCTCCTGGGCCACCGCGATGTTGTCGGCGTCCATGCCGAGTCCCCAGTAGCCGAGGTTGATGCCGAGTCGCATGCTGCCAAGCCCTTCAGGTCGCTCCGGTCCGGTCGGTCTTCCGCCCGGCCGCGTTCGGTACGGCGGTGCTTCCCACGGCCGCGTCCGCTGCTTCGCGCGCACGCCCTCCGGTGGTCGCGGTGGCGCGCGGCGTGCCCGGGCTGGTGTTCCGGTGGACGCGCGTCCGTGTCGGCCGAGCGTAACCGGGGGCTCGCAGGTCAGGCTACTAGCCGGTAGATGTGGGCTGCGTCACGCCGCACCATCCCCGCTCCTGCGGGTCTGCCGAGTAGCCAGGGAAGTGGCCGCTACGCTCAGCCCAACGGGGGAAGAACCCTTCCCACCTGCGCGTTTACCAGCTGACGGAGGCTCTGCCCGATGGAAAAGCGTCACCTCGGCCGGACCGGGCTGCGGGTGTCCAGGCTCGGCCTCGGCACCATGACCTGGGGCCGGGACACCGACGAGATCGCGGCTGCCGAGCAGCTCAAGGTCTTCGTCGACGCGGGCGGCACCCTGATCGACACCGCCGACGTCTACGCAGACGGTGGCGCCGAGTACCTGCTCTCCCGGCTGACCGAGAACCTGATCCCCCGTTCCGAGCTGGTCATCGCCACCAAGGCGGGCAGCACCCCGGACCCCGACCGCCGCTTCGACACCTCCCGCGGCTGGCTGCTCGCCGCCCTGGACGCCTCACTGCGCCGCCTGGGCACCGACCACGTCGACCTCTGGCAGGTCCACGCGTACGACCCGGCCACCCCCACCGAGGAGACCCTGCACGCCCTCGACCTGGCCGTCAGTTCCGGCCGCGCCCGCTACGCCGGGGTCGCCGGCTTCAGCGGCTGGCAGCTCGCCAAGGCCGCCACCTGGCAACTCGCCCACCCCGAACGGGTACCGCTGGCGAGCACCCAGATGGAGTACTCGCTGCTCCAGCGCGGCATCGAGCGCGAGGTGCTGCCCGCCGCGCTGGACGCCGGGATCGGTGTGCTCGCCTCCTCGCCGATCGGCCGTGGCGTGCTCACCGGCAAGTACCGGCACGGCGTACCGCCCGAGTCGCGCGGCGCCTCCCCCCACCTCACCGGCTTCGTCCAGCCCTACCTCGGCGAACGGTCCCGGCGCATCGTGGACGCCCTGGCCACTGCCGCCGGCGGCCTCGCCAGCAGCCCGCTCGCGGTCTCCCTGGCGTGGGTCCGGGACCGGCCCGGAGTGGCGAGCGCCCTGGTCGGCGCCCGTACCGCCGCACAGCTGAGCGCGGCGCTGTCAGTGGAGGCGCTTACGCTTCCGGAGGAGATTCGAGGTGCGCTGGACGATGTCTCGGCGCCGGTACACCGCTACCCCGACCAGGGGTGGACGGAGCTGTGAGGAGCGATTGATGGGCGACGGCGACGTGGAGAACGGCCGCGTGGAGAACAGCGCTCCCGGGCACCGCACCGAGGCCGTCGCGGCCCTGGCGGAGGCGATCCGCAACATCGGCCGCCAGGGCGAGCCGGTGGCACCGGGCCACGGCGACGCCCCGGCGAAGGGCGCCGTCGGCGGCGGCCCGGCTTCCGCGCCCGAGGCCACGGCTCCGGCCGAGGCCGCTCCGGTGGCCGGGGCTTCGAGCGGGACCGCGCGGGTGCCGGACCAGCAGCGCGCCGACGCACTGCGGGCCGCCGCCGAGGTGCTGGCAGCGGGCGGTGCGCCGACCGCGCTGGCCGAGGCCGCCGTCGCCGAGTTCGGTGAGGGCGCGGCTCAGACCCTGCGGGACGACCCCTGGGCGGTGCTCGCGCTGCCCGGCGTCCGGCCCGAGCACGCGGACGGCTTCGCGCGCGGGCTGCTCGGTCCGGCGGCCGGTCCCGGTGACCGACGCCGTGCGCGGGCACTGGTGCCCTGGTTGCTGGAGCAGGCGGTGCTGCGCGGCCACTCGGCGTTCGAGATCGGTGAGGTGGTCGCGGGGCTGGAGCGGGCCGGCCTGCCCGACGCGGCCGCCGCACTCCAGGAGGTCGTGGTGGACGGCCGGGTGATGGCCTTCCAGGACGAGATCCCGGACAGCCACCAGTCCGCCGCCTCGGACGAGGACGAGCCCCCGACCCGCACTCTGCTGGCCCTCGAGCGCCTCGCGCTGGCCGAGGAGAGCCTCGCCGACGGCCTCGTCAGGATCATGTCCACCTTCGTCCCGGGAGAGGACGGCGACGAGGAGGCGGACGAAGCCGCGACCGACGCCGAGGAGCCCTCGGCCGACGTTTCCACGGCGAAGGTTTCCACGGCGGACGACGGCGACGCCGGCGAGGTCCGGCCACCGGAGGTGCAGGAGGTACGGACGGCTCCGCGCACCGCCGGACCGTCCGCCTGGGACGCCGCCGCCACGGCCGCTCCCAACTCCTCGGCCACCGCGCTGATCAGGGCGGTGGCCGCCAACTCGCTGGTCCTCCACACGGGCGGTGAGGCGGCCCGCGCCGAACCCGCCGCACTGCTGCACGCGGCGCACGGCCTCGGCCTGCGCGTCTGGGCCGTGACCTGGACCGATCAGGGGCGCGACAGCCTCGCCGCACTCCTGCCCGGCGCCGGGCGCACCGAAGGGGCCGACGCAGAGCGCGGTGAAGGGCCCGGTGGACGGCCCGGCGAGGTGCCCGGCGACGCGGCCCGCACCCGGGTGGCCACGCTCACCGACCTGCTCTCCGGGGCGGCCGGTCCCGGCCGCGCCGAGGACGGTTCGCTCGCGCTGGACGTCCTGGTCGTCCTGGACGCCCCGCTGCTCGACGTCGAGCTGGCGGCCACCCTGCTGGAGGCCCTGGCCGACGGCACCCGGCTGGTGCTCAGCGGCGACCCGGGCCAGCTCTGGTCGGCCGGGCCCGGACGGTTCTTCGCCGATCTGCTCGCCGCGAAGGTCTGCCCCGCGGTGGCCTCCCGGACCCCGGACTTCGGTCCGATCGGCGAACTGGTCTCGGGGATCGGCATCGGCGAACTGCAGAACGTCGAGGCGCCGGAGAAGGAGGTGGTGATCGTCACCGCCAAGGACGGCGCCGAGGCCGTGCACCGCGCGATCCAGTTGCTCACCGACTCGATCCCGCGTGCCCTGGGCATCCCGGTCGAGCAGGTGGTCCTGCTGACCCCGGGCCACGGCGGCAGCGCGGGCACCCGGGTGCTGAACGCCGCTGCCAAGGCCCGGCTCAACCCCGGCCCCGGCCGGTTCGGCGGCTTCGACCCGGGTGACCGGGTGGTGTACTCGCCCGTCCCCGGCATCACCCGCCCGGGCCGGGTCCTGGACGGCGACGCGTCGGGGCTGCACCTCGAACTCTCCGACGGTACCCGGCTGACGGTCACCCCGGCGCAGGCTGCGAAGCTGCGGCACGGCTGGGCACTGACGGTCCATCAGGCCGTCGGCCGGCGCTGGCCGGGCGTGGTCGCGGTCCTGCCGGACGACGCGGCCGCCGGGCTGACCAGGCAGTGGATCTACACCGCGTTCGGCCGCGCGGAGCGGCACCTGTCCGTCGTCCACGCCGCAGGCCAAGCACTCCCGAAGGCCGTCGCCGAGCGGCCGGCCCAGCCTCGCACCACCCGACTCCGGTCGATCCTGGCGGAGCAGACCGGCCAGATGTAACCCCGGCGGGCGGGCCGGCCGGGGGTGGCACCGCCCGCCCCGGCCGCCCGCCCCTGACTGCCCGGGCGGCGCCGGATACTCCGCATCCGGCGCCGCTCACCGTGGTCCGTGCCGGTCAGGCCTCGCCCTCGAAGCGGTCGAGGTCGTCGTCGTAGACCTCGCTGACGTCGAAGCGGCAGATCAGCAGCTGCGGATCAGCACCGTCGAAGGGCTCCGGCAGCCACTCCCCCGGCTCGGACGGCTCTGACGCGGCGACCCAGAGCGTCGAGTCCCCCTCCTCCAGGCCGAACTCCTCGCAGCGGGCGGCGATCTCGTCCGGTTCGTACTCCCCGAAGAGCACGCCGATCGCCGCATTGACCCCGCCGTCCTTGCCGCCGCCGGGAGTCAGCGTGCTGTCCACCCGCTCGGCCTGGGCCCGCAGCCGCTTGGCGTCGGTGATCAGATAGTCGCGGCGGATCAGCACACTGATCGCCTCGGGCTGGTCCGGGCCGACGTAACCGCCGGCACTCTCGTCCCCGGGGACCTCGAAGGGCGTGACCTCGTCGTAGACCTCGTAGAGGATCTGGTCGTAGGCGATGGCCGCCGCTGCAAGCTCCTCGTAGGCGGCGGCGACAGCGGGATCGTCCGCTGCTGCGGGGGCGGAGACCGCTTGCAGATGGCGGTCGATGGCTGCCTTGACCGCCTCGGCGGCGGCGCGTACCTCGGCGATGGTGAGCTGCGCGGCATCAGACATGGTGCTGACGCTATCTCCCCAGGGGGACGACACGCACAGGGGATATCGCCTACACCCGTGAATTCCCGGCAACTTACCCCCGGATGTCCGGTCCGGGCGGTTCTGTGACCGCACGGTCCACCCCTTCCGGACCACCCCCTTCCGGAACACCGGCGGATCCGCCGAGGCCCGACCACCGCCCGCCGACGGCCGCACCGTGCACGATCACTCGCCCCCGACCTGCGCATCGCGGCGGCCCGGCCTGGGTATCCCTCCCGCTGCAAGGAACCTGATTGACTGTCAGCCACGCCCGCGTCAGCCTCGCAGGCAGCGGCTCCCCGGCCCGGCTCGCAGGACCGGTCCGGTTGTCACAGGCAGGTCGTACCCTGGCCTCCAGACGTTCCGCAGGAGGAGAGTTTTGACCCCACCCAAGCTGGTCCGGCAGCCCGAGTACGAGTACCAGTCGCTGCGCATGCCGCGCGGCACCACCCGAAGCGCGGCCCGGCAGCTGCTCACCGACCACGCCGAGTACGGGAACTGGGAGTTGGACCGGCTGCGGCTGTTCCCGGACGGCAGCCGCACGGCACTGCTGCGCCGCCGGATCATCCGGCAGGTCAGGAGCTGGTAGCGGCGGGTGCGGGGCGACAGGACGTCGGGGCGACGGCTCCGGTTCGACCTGCGGACTCCGGCCGCCGGGCGGGTCGCCGATCGTGCGTATGACCACTCGGGCCGACGACGCCCGGGCCCTTGACCACCCCGTGCCGGCCGGTCGGCTGCCGCCGTCCCGCGCCCCGGCGGCCGGGCCTCCTCCGCCCGCACCGGACGGGCGAGCGCCCGCAGCCGTGAACCGCACGACTGCGGGCGCTCGGGTGGGCCCCGGCCGGTCGCCCGCGCCCGGGACAGGAGTCACCCGGGGGCGGAACGGGACTCGTGCGGGGCCCTACGGAGCTCCGCCGTCCTCGGGACGGGGTTCAGCGGGCTCCGGCACGGGAGCGGCGGTAGAGCACGCCACCGCCGAGCAGCAGCGCTACTCCGGTCGGGGCGATCAGCTCCAGCCCGGCCGCACCGGTGGAGGCCAGGTGGTCAGGGCCGGTGCTGGCCACGGGTGGCTGGTGGGGCGTGCCCTGGGGCGGCAGCGACACCGACGTGACAGGCGGGGTGTCGGTCGTACCCCCAGGCGGGGTCACGGTCGTACCCCCAGGCGGAGTGACGGTCGTACCCCCAGGCGGGGTCACGGTCGTACCCCCAGGCGGAGTGACGGTCGTACCCCCAGGCGGGGTCACGGTCGTACCCCCAGGCGGGGTCACGGTCGTACCCCCAGGCGGGGTCACGGTCGTACCCCCAGGCGGGGTCACGGTCGTACCCCCAGGCGGAGTGACGGTCGTACCCCCAGGCGGGGTCACGGTCGTACCCCCAGGCGGAGTGACGGTCGTACCCCCAGGCGGAGTCACGGTCGTACCCCCAGGCGGAGTGACGTGGGTCCCGCCCTGGTTGCCGCAGTCGTTGCCGAAGGCCGGGTTTCCGACGCCGACCACGTTGACGGAGTTCCCGCAGGCGTCCACCGGGACACTGACCGGAACCTGGGCACTGTTGCCGGAGACGACTCCGGGGGAGTTCTGCGCGCCTCCCACGGAGGAGGCCCCGGAACCCGTGTTTACCTGCCCGCCGCCCTGACCGCCGTGTGACACGTTCCCGCAGTTGTTCCCCATCGCCGGGTTGAGCACGCCGACCACGTTGACCGTGTTTCCGCAGGCGTTGACTGGGACGTCCACGGGGACCTGCACGCTGTTTCCGGAGCCCACTCCGGGCGAGTTGGCCGCACCGCCGTGGGCTTCGGCACTTGCGTACGCGTAGCCCGCGGTGGAGGCCAGCACACTGCCGGTGGCGATGGCAGTGAGGATTCCTCTCTTGGCGACCTGTCGCATGTACTCCCCTGACTTGTGATTGTCGGAATTCCTGACGAAGCTGCTGCCCGTCCACGGATTAACGAGAGCCCACCGCAGAAGTTGAGCCGAACGGGAGACGTTCACCCAATCGAGTTGCGAGGTGACTGCATACTGACTCGCACGCCGGGTAGGCAGGAGAACGCCCCCGGGCGGAGCCATCCGCCGCCCGGGGGCGCGTGAATCAGCCGCCCGGCTCAGCCATTACCACGCGAGCCGTCGGACCGTCCTGCGAGAGCTGCCGCAGCGGGCTGCGGCGGGCTGCTCAGAAGTTCTGGCAGTTGTTGCCGAAGGCCGGGTTCAGCAGGCCGATCACGGAGATGGTGTTGCCGCACAGGTTGATCGGCACGTGCACCGGGACCTGGACATTGTTGCCCGACAGCACGCCCGGGGAGTTGACCGCCGCACCCTGGGCCGGCGCGCCGTCGTGAGCGGAGGCGACACCGGCACCCGCGAGCGCCAGACCACCGGCGGCGGCGACAACGGCAACGATCTTCTTGACCTTCATGGTTCCTCCTGGCCGTTCCCGGCAGATCTCCGGGGCGGCTGATGTCGATTCGTCATTCCACAGCCCGGCTCCGAGCTGCCATATGGGTGAACGACGATGCGGCAAACGGGGTACGGAGGCGATCACCCATTCACCCGTAACGGTTACATCTCGCACAGGCAATCGATCTGCTGTTCCGGGATTTATCGTTTCTTCTTAGCCCCCTCCAGCAGGCTTCAAGTCATTCGCTCCGACAATGCGCGCAGCAGCGCCGGCAACGCGCTCCGGCGATGCTGCGGCGATGGTGGGGCGCGCCCTCGGCCCGCTCAGCGGAGGATGCCGGCACGGACGCTCCGGACATGCGGATGGCCCGCCCCGTGTTCCGGGGCGGGCCATCCGTCGGACTCCGTACCGACCGCGGACCTCGCAACGTCTGCGGGCTTCGTACCGACCGCGGACCTCGCAACGTCCGCGGTCCTCGCAACGTCCGCGGGCTTCGTACTGTCCGCTCAGCAGGCGTCGATGAACCGGTCCAGCACCCGGGCGCCGAACTTCAGCCCGTCCACCGGCACCCGCTCGTCCACGCCGTGGAACATCCCGGCGAAGTCCAGGTCCGGCGGCAGCTGCAGCGGCGCGAACCCGAAGCAGCGGATCCCCAGGTCCTGGAAGGACTTCGCGTCCGTGCCGCCGGAGAGGCAGTACGGCACCGCGCGGGCGATCGGGTCCTCGGCACGCAACGCGGACTGCATCGCCGCGACCAGCGGCCCGTCGAAGTCGGTCTCGATCGCCTTGTCCGAGTGCAGGCTCTCGCGCTTCACCCGCGGGCCGAGCACGCGGTCCAGCTCGGCCAGGAACTCCTCCTCGTAGCCGGGCAGGAAGCGCCCGTCCACGTGCGCGGTGGCCTGGCCGGGAATGACGTTCACCTTGTAGCCGGCACCCAGCATGGTCGGCTGCGCCGTGTTGCGCAGCGTGGTGCCGATCATCTTGGCGATACCGCCGAGCACCCGGAGCGTCTCGTCCATGTTCTCCGGGTCGAGCTCGACCCCGAGCGCGTCCGACAGCTCGTTCAGGAACGCCCGCACGGACTTGGTGATCCGCAGTGGGAACTGGTGCCGCCCGAGCCGGGCCACCGCCTCGCACAGCTCGGTGATGGCGTTGTCGTCGTTCTCCATCGAGCCGTGGCCGGCCCGGCCCTCGACCGTGAGCCGCATCCAGTGCATGCCCTTCTCGGCCGTCTCGATCAGGTAGAGCCGGACATCGTTGTTGACCGTGAACGAGAAGCCGCCGACCTCGCCGATCGCCTCGGTGACGCCCTCGAACAGCTCCGGGTGCTTGTCCACCAGGAAACGGGCACCGTAGGTGCCACCCGCCTCCTCGTCCGCGAGGAAGGCCAGCACGATGTCGCGCGGAGGCTTGCGGCCGGTCCGCAGCCGGTCACGGATGACCGCCAGGGTCATCGCGTCCATGTCCTTCATGTCCACCGCACCGCGTCCCCAGACGCAGCCGTCCGCGATCTCGCCGGCGAACGGGTCGTACGTCCAGTCCGCGGCATTGGCCGGCACCACATCGGTGTGGCCGTGGATCAGCAGGCCGGGACGGGAGCGGTCCTCGCCCTCGATCCGGACCACGGTCGAGGCCCGGCCCTTGGCCGACTCGAAGATCTGCGGCTCCAGGCCGAACTCGGCCAGCTGCTCCGCGACGTACTCCGCCGCGGCCCGCTCCCCCGGCCCCGAGCCGTCACCGTAGTTACTGGTGTCGATCCTGATCAGGTCACGGCAGATCTCGGCGACCTCCGACTCAGCCGTCACGCCCGGGACAGCCACCCGCTCCGCCTTCGACTCGCTCAAGGTCACGGTCACTCCTCGTCTCAAGCCCGCCCGGCGCATCTCCACGCCATCCCCGGCCCCACGGCCGCGGCCCTGCGGGCACGCTCCCGCCATCCTCCCCCAGCAACCGCCCCGCCCCAAGGGCAATCCCACAGATCGAAGCCCGCCAGGGCTCGCGACGGACGATTTTGGATCCTCAAGCCGATCTTGCTACAGTTATCCATGTCAGCGCGGCACGGAAACGAAAACCGCAACGACAGACACCTAGTCCGGGTGGCGGAATGGCAGACGCGCTAGCTTGAGGTGCTAGTGCCCTTTATCGGGCGTGGGGGTTCAAGTCCCCCCTCGGACACCAGCGAACCGCTGGTCACGACTGTGACCAGCGGTTTTTGCGTTTCTGGTACTTGCCGGGCCATTGCGATCACCACTCGGTGCGAGCAGCTCCCGACCTTGGGCTGCAAAGCCCTGCCGCAATTGGGATCCGCGTCGCCCGTGCCGACATGAACCACCCGCAACGATGCCAGCGCCGTTGCTGCTACCGGAGAAAATCCGACGACGCACCAGCTGACGCCGCCGTTCGGCGGCTCGTCGTCGACGGTGTGACGTCGCGCGGGAGCCGGGCCCGTTCCCGGCGCCGGAGCCGACGCCCCCGTCCGGAGCGGGAGCGGACAGGTCGTGGATCGTGGCCGGCGCCCTGATCCCAGCGCGCGACTGCTCCGTCTGCGCGTCCAACCGCAACTACCGCGTTCTCCGCATCGCCACCCGATGCGCCGCGTAGCAGGCTTTGATAGCGGTTTGTGTCGATAGGATAGTTTTTGTGATCATTAGTGATCGGCTACGGCGTCGCCGTCCTTCCGGCGCGCGGTCAGAACCTGTTCTGCTGGCGCCGGTGATCCTGACCGTCGTCGTCGCCAGCCTGGCGTTCGCGACGCCCAGGGAGGTCGCCTTCAGCCGCATCCTGACCGCCGCACCGGCCCTCGCCGCGTGCATGTGGCCCGTGCTTCCCACCGTCCTGCTGGGGATGCTCTGCCTTCTGATCATGATCGGCCTCAGCCTCGTCTATCCGGACCTGGGGACGTGGTACACGGTGGGGGCGATCGTCGCGGTCACGGTTGCGGCCGCGTACGCGAGCCATATCCGGCTCCAGCGGGAGACGACCCTTCTGCACGTCCGACTCGTCGCCGACGCAGCGCAGGAAGTGGTCATGCGTCCTCTGCCACGCTTCGTCGGTTGCATCGAGATCGAGTCGCTGTATCTCGCGGCAGCGGCGCAGGCCCGCATCGGCGGCGACTTCTACGAAGCCGTCGACACACCGTACGGAGTTCGGCTGCTCATCGGCGATGTGCGGGGCAAGGGCCTGTCCGCGGTGGGGTCGGCCGCGGCAGTGGTCAACTCCTTCAGGGAGGCCGCCTACGACGAACCGGATCTGCGCGGCGTCGCCCGCCGCCTGGAGACCAGTAGTACCCGCCACAGCGACGTGTACGCCACCCAGGACTCGCCGGAGCGCTTCGCCACCGCCATCCTCGCCGAGATCCCGCAAGACGGCGGCTGCATCAGACTCCTCAACTGCGGGCATCCCCCGCCGCTGCTCGTGCACGCCGGGCAGCTCGGCGTGCTGCAGCCCACGGCTCCCTCGCCGCTCCTCAACCTCGCGGAGCTGATCGGCGACCACTACATCGTCGATTCCGTCCCGTTCACCCCTGGTGACCTGCTGCTGCTCTACACGGACGGCGTGGTCGAGACCCGCGACCGCAGCGGCGAGTTCTTCCCGCTACCGGACTGGATGCGGCGGCAGAGCCCAACCGCGCCCCGCCAGCTACTCGACCGGCTTCACCAGGACCTGATCGACCACAGCGATGGCGGACTCAACGACGACATCGCGGCCCTCGCCGTACGCCTGCGCGAACACCCGGACCGCGAAGATCCTCGTCCATCCGGCTCGGGCACCGCCTGACGGCCGGAGCCGGCATACCACTACAACGGCTCCGTTACATCACCCGACGTCCGTGCATTCGCTGTCTCGGTGCCCCGCGCAGGCAGGTGAGGGAACGCGTGAGCCTGCGAGCTCGACGACGCCTCGCCAGGCCCGGGTGCCGACGCGGCCCGTAGCGGCCGGCCCTGGCTGCTGGCTGCTGGCTGCTGGCTGCTGGCTGCTGGCTGCTGGCTGCGACCGGACGCCCACACCTCACCCGAACGGATCCTGTGCCATGCCTGCGGGCGGGGCAAGGACCAGCATCGCGGTCTGGGACGGCCTCCCCGCACGCACGTGGCTACGGCGGCACCGCCGATGTCGTGGCATACGCCCAGCGCACCGGCGTGCCCGTCCGGGCGCTGTGGCCGGAGGGCGCCGTTCGTGGCAGTGATTCGTTCGGCCGCCAGGTGCGCGAATGAGTTGTTGACCGGCCAACGACTCCGGGAAGACGTGGCGTAGGCCACTGGCCGCCGGGACGGAGTCACGTGACCCACACATGCCCCACAGCGGTCAGCAGCACTCCGGAACAGGCCGGACGCGCAGGCAGCCGAAGCTGTCGGCCCGACCACTCGCCACCAACGTTTTAGCAGGTCAGAAACGTAGAAAGCTGGTGTCAGAGGCGGGAGTTCAAGGCCCCGGGGCACAGATCAGACCCCGGTAAGGCATTCAGAAGCTCTACCGGGGTCTTCTGGTTTCCCCGGTTCCTGTGGCTGTTGACTGGGAGAGCCGGGCGACAGCAAGGCCCGTCAGCCGCACTGCCAGTTGAAGACCGCCCGGTCGAAGCGCTTCGCGGCCAGGTCGGCGGGGCGGATCAGCCAGTACAGCGAGCCCATGTCACCCCAGATCATGTCGGCGGTGGGGTCGCTGTCGATCTGGGCGAGCAGGACCCAGCGCTCGGCCTCGGCCTGGAGTTCGGGGCTGTGCCAGCCGGCCTGGCCGTTAAGGACGGCGTGGGCGACCTCGTACTCGACCGGGTTCTGGATGGGCATCGGGTGGCCGCCTATGCGGTGCTGGCGGCCGCCCCAGGACAGGCGCACGGCGTCGGTGAAGTTGTCCCGCAGGTCTTCGTCGGTCTCCGGGCCGAACGCATCGGTGGTGGTGGGGTGCCAGCGGCCGGGTTCGGAGGCGGTGAGCCGGGCCGTGAGCCGTACCTCGCGGTAGGGCTCCAGGTCTTCGGGGGTGGGGTGACTGATGGTCTCGGCACCGGCCGGGACGTAGACGACTCGGGCGCCGGCCCAGCTGTCGCGGTCGTCGACCAGGACCAGGGCGTCGCCGTCGTCCAGCTGGCCGTCGAAGTAGAAGAAGAGCAGCGTCCCGTCCGAGGGCACTGGGATGTCCAACTCGCCCGTGGGCAGCGCCGCGCAGTCGATCGACGCGACGAAGGACAGCGGCCCGTTGCCCTCCCAGACCGGCCACTCGGTGCCGGGCGGCAGCTCGGGCTCACCGCCGAGTCGGCCGACCACCGGGCCGACCACCCCGGCGGGCGCGGTCGAGAGGCGGACGCACGGCCGCAGCAGGGCCGCCCACCTCCCGGCGCTCTCGGCCGGGAGGTGCCGCCTGGCGGCGGCGGTCAGTTCGGTGGTCCATGGTGCGGGCTGAGCGGTAGTCATGGGTAGATGATGCGCTATGTCCCTGACAGTGCCCTGGGAGCCACCGGCCGCGACCGCCGCTCGGTCGGTCATCCGTCGGCCCGTTCAGGCTTCGACCGGCCGTCCCGCCGGGCCCGGACCGGCTGCCCGGCCTCTCCGCGCGCCGGCCGGGGCTGGTCCTGGAATATCCGGGCGGGCACGGAAGTTGATCACGGCATGACTCAAGGCCCCGCACCCCGCGCGCTGTCCGATCAGGCCCTCTCCGAGCTGCTGGGCAGCCAGCGGTTCGGCACCCTCGCCACGGTCAGGCGCAGCGGCCATCCGCATCTGACCACCATGCTCTACCACTGGGATCCTGACGCCCGTGTGGTGCGCTTCTCCACCACCGCGGACCGGACGAAGGTGAAGCACCTGCGGAACGATTCGCGTGCGGCGCTGCACGTGCCGGGTGGCGACGTGTGGTCGTTCGCCGTGGCCGAGGGCGACGCGGAGGTCTCCGAGGTGACCACGGTGCCGGGCGACGCCACCGGGCGGGAACTGCTCTCGATGATCCCCGACTTGGGGACGCCCAAGGACGAGGAGGCGTTTCTGGCGCAGCAGGTGGCCGAGCGCCGGGTGGTCATCCGGCTGAAGGTCAGCCGGCTGTACGGCACCGCGCTGGACATCGAGGGCTGAGTCCGTTCGCTCCCGGCCCTACTGCCCGAGGAGCAGCGGGGCGGCCGGGCCGTCCCCGGCGGCGGCACGCCGGTGGTCGAGGGCCCACCGTTCGAGTCTCACCGTCCCGAACCGCGCCTCACGGTTCGAAGGCCGTCTCCGCCACTGGCGGGGACGGCCTTTCCGCGCTCCCGGCTCCCTCGCTCCCGGGGGCAACGGCCTTCCCCGTTCCGAAATGGCCGTTCATCACGGCGAGTCAGGCGGGCTGAAACGGAGGGCTGGAGAGCTGTCTCCGGGGTAGGGATCGGGATCGACGAGGTCTGATGCGAACACGTAAATCGGGCGCCACCCGGCGGCTACCCGGTGGTGGTCGCCGCGCCGCCCGAACGCGACACGGTTTCGGCCGAGCGCACTGCGAGGAGAGGTGGACGCCCTATGCCCCGATCAAGCGGAGCGGCCGCGGCGGCCGGGCGGGCCGGAGCGGCCGCGGCGGCCGGGCGGGCCGGAGCGACCGCGGCGGCCCCGAAGCGCGGGCCCGGCCGGCCCGACTGGGGTGAACGCACGCTGGCCTGGGCCTTCCTGCTGCCCTCGCTGGTGGTCTTCGCGCTCTTCATCGGCTATCCGCTGGGCCGCACCCTGTATCTGAGCACCCATGGGAACGACCTGTTCGGTGCGCCGTCCCGGTATGTCGGAATGCGGCACTACACCGACCTGCTGGCCTCCGCCGAGTTCCACAAGACGCTGGTCACCACCCTGCTGTTCGTCCTGCTGACCGTACTTCCCGGCGTGTTCGGCGCACTCGGCCTGGTGCTGCTGCTGGAGAGCCGGGTTCGCGGGGTGCGCTGGTTGCGGTCGGCGTTCGCGCTGCCGTTCGCCTTCTCGGTGGCCAGCGCCTCGGTGGTGTTCTCGGTCTTCTTCAACCCGGCGATCGGGGTGCTGAACGGGCTGCTGTCGCAGTTCGGCACCGGTCCCGTCGGCTGGCTCACCGACCAGCGGTACGCATTGCTCTCGGTCAGCGCCGCGACGGTGTGGATGAACCTCGGCTACAACGTGCTGGTGCTCTCCGCCGGAATCGGCTCGATCCCGCAGGAGACCGTCGAGGCGGCCCGGCTGGACGGCGCGACGGGCTGGCGGCTGGCCCGGAGCATCACCGTGCCGCTGCTGGGGCCGCACCTGTTCTTCCTGATCGTGGTGTCCACCATCAACTCCCTGCAGAGCTTCGGACAGATCCACATCCTGACCCTCGGCGGCCCGGACGGCGCGACCCGCACGCTCGTCTACTCGGTCTACGAGAAGGCCTTCGCCTACGGGTCCAGCGACTTCGGCACCGCGAGCGCCCAGGCGGTGGTGCTGCTGGTGGTCGTACTCGCCTGCGCGGGCGTCCAGTTCGGGCTTCTGGAGCGGAAGGTGCACTACGCGTGACCACGACCGAACGCCTTCCGGCAAGGGCCCGTGCCGCCCGCGAAGGCACCGCGCGGATACGGGAGTCGGCAGGCCGGGCAGCCGTCTACACGCTGCTGGGCGCAGCGGTGGTGACCGTCGCCTTCCCCGTGTACTACGCGTTCGCCGGGGCCGTCATGGGACCGTCCGAACTCTCCTCCTACCCGCCGGCGTTGCTGCCCCACTCGGTCACCGGACGGAACTTCGCCGGCGCGGTCGAGGTGATCCCGCTCGGACGGCAGTACCTCAACTCGGCCGTCACGGCGGGGTTGATCACGCTGGCGCAGCTGCTCACCTCGATCCTGGCCGCGTACGCCTTCGTCTTCCTGCCGCTGCGCTGGCGGGCGGCTGTCTTCGGGGTGTTCCTGGCGACGCTGATGGTGCCGTGGGAGGCCGTGATCATCCCCAACTACCTGATGCTGTCGGGGTGGGGGCTGGGCAACACGTACTTCGGGCTGGTGCTGCCGTTCCTGGCCTCGGGCTTCGGGACCTTCATGCTGCGGCAGTCGTTCCGACAGTTCCCGGCCGAACTGCGGGACGCGGCGCGGATCGACGGGGCGGGGCACTGGCGCTTCCTGTGGCGGATCCTGGTGCCGCTGAACAAGCCCTCGCTCGCGGCGATCGCGATCTACGTCTTCCTCTCCGCCTGGAACCAGTACTTCTGGCCGCTGATCATCACCCGTACCGCTCAGATGCAGACCCTGCAGATCGGGCTGGCCAGTCTGCGGGACGCCGAACGGGCCGACCCCGGGCTGATCCTCGCCGGGGTGGTGCTCTCGCTGCTGCCGACCCTCGTGCTGGTGGTGTTCGGCCAGCGCTTCGTCGTCCGCGGGCTGACCGCCGGTGCCGTCCGCTGAACCTCCTTCACCCGAGAGGCAGTTACCCATGAGCAAGTGGAGTCTCAGACTGGCCGCCGGCCTGGCGGCGGCCGCCCTCGCCCTGACCGCCTGCAGTTCCTCCTCGTCCGGCGACTCCTCGTCCGGTGACTCCTCCTCCGGCGGCTCCGCGCCCGGTGCGGACGCGCTCGACCAGACCCAGGGCGTCACCACCGTCACGTTCTGGCACGCGATGACCGGTCAGAACGCCACCGTGCTGACCTCACTGGTGAACGAGTTCAACGCCGCCCACCGGGGCAAGATCGAGGTGAAGCCGCTCTTCCAGGGCACGTACGACGACGTGATCGCCAAGTACAAGGCCTCGGTGCAGCAGAAGGGCACGCCCTCGCTGGTGCAGGTCTACGACATCGGCACCCGGTTCATGATCGACTCCAGGCAGACCGTCCCGGCCCAGGCGTTCGCGGACAAGGACGGGTACAAGCTGGACGACATCGAACCGGGCATCCGCAACTACTACACCGTCGGCGGCAAGCTGGCCGCGATGCCGTTCAACTCCTCGATGCCGCTGCTCTACCTCGATGCGGACGCCTTCAAGGAGGCGGGCCTGGACCCGGCGAAGCCGCCCCGGACGCTCGCCGAACTCGGCGAGGCGGCCAAGAAGCTGACCAAGAAGGACGCGAACGGGCAGACGGTGCGGTACGGCTTCGGTGCGTCCGTCTACGGCTGGTTCGTGGAGGAGCTGATCGCCGAGTCCGGCACCCTGTACTGCGACCAGGACAACGGCCGCGCCGAGAAGGCCGACAAGGTGCTCTTCGACTCCGTGCAGGGCGCGCAGACCGTCCAGTGGTGGGCCGACCTGGTCAAGGGCGGGTACGCGGCCAACACCGGCCGGGTCACCGCCGACGCCCAGGCCGCCTTCAAGGCCGGGAAGGTCGCGATGCACCTGGAGTCCACCGGCGTGCTGCGCGGCTACACCGAGGCCGCCAAGTTCACCGTCGCCACCGCCCCCTACCCCCGGCTCACCGCCGACGACCAGGGCGGACCGGTGATCGGCGGCGCCTCGCTGTGGATCGACGGCCCCGGGCACTCGGCGGCCGAGCAGCGCGCCTCCTGGGAGTTCGCCAAGTTCCTCACCGAGCCCGCCCAGCAGGCCGTCTGGCACACCGGCACCGGCTACTTCCCGGTCAACCGCAAGGCCCTGGACGACCCCAAGGACAAGGAGTGGCTGGCCAAGTACCCCCAGTTCCAGACCGCCATCGACGAACTCCACGCCACCAAGCCCACCCCTGCCACCGCGGGCTGCCTGCTCGGTGTGATGCCCCAGGCCCGCAAGGGCGTCGAGACGGCCATCGAGCAGACCATCAGCGGCGCCAAGACCGCGCAGCAGGCCCTCGGCGACGCCGCCAAGGACCTCCAGCCCGCCCTCGACAGCTACAACGCCTCGGTCGGCTGACCCGCCACCGGGCCGGCCGGTCCTGCTCCCCGCCGCGGGACGGGCCGGCCCTCTCGTCCTCAGGGTCCGGGCGGGGAACGCTCTTGTCGGTCCGCCACGAGAGGATGGCGGCATGACGATCACTCCCCGGCTGGTGGCCAAGTACCTGATCCCGGACCGGGACGGCGCCCAGGTCTTCGTCGACGGCACCGGCCCCGTTCCCCGCCTGGAGGTCCGGAACACCAGGTCGCTGCGGATCTACGAACTGAAGGACCAGGCCGAGCTGACGGCCGAGTTCCCGGCCCCCTCCTCCGGCTGGTGGCCGCGGGAGTGGGTGGCACCCGACCTGTCGTTCACCGTCTTCGGCACCACCACCGGGTACGTCGCCGTCACCCAGGACGGCACCAGGCTGTGGGAACAGCCGTACGGCGGCTGGGAGGTCGGCCGCTGGGGCTACCTCGACTTCTCGACGGTCAGGTCCTCCGCCCGCCCGGCGGCCGGCCGCTCCTCGACCGGCGGCACCGATGGGGAGCTCCGGATGTGGCTGCGGCTCCCCTCGGGCCTGCCCGACAGCACCCTGATCCTCACCCTGGACGCCGAGGGCACGGTCCTGGCCCGGAGCATGCTCCCGTGCGGCGGCTACGAGCGGTCCGTCAGCCTGCTCTGGGACGAGAACGACGAGGTCGCGGGCGTGACCGTGTCGGGTGCGGGAGTGCCCTCCACGCACTACGAGGCCCGGTGGGAGGCCGGTGCCATCGTACTGGGCGGGCAGTTGAGGAACGGCTCGGACGACCGGCTCCTCCAGGAGCGCGATTACTTGGGCATGGACTCCACGAGCACCCGCTGCATGACCGTCGACCGGCGCCGACGGGACATCACCTGGCACCGCCTCCCCACGTACGAGGTCACCGCCACGCTCGGCCTGAGCGACCTGCCGGTCCCCGGTACCGGTGACTGCGCGGTGCACAACGACCCGCAGTTCTCCACCTGGAGCGGCTTCGTGGACGACGAGACGGCGATGGTGACGCTGTACAACCCGTACGACGAGGCCGCGGTGTACATGTTCGGCAGGGAGAACTGGCGGGAGCACAGTCACTGGCTGGCCGACCCCGCCACGGGCGCCCTGCACGGCCGGATCGAGTACCCGATGCCGGAGGTCGACACCGTGATGCTGATCGGCGACGGCACCTGGATCACCGAGGAGTGGGACGCCGTCTACCGCTGGCGCCGCTGATCTCTCCGGCACCGCCGGATCCGCACACCCGGCACCCGCCCGGGTTCACCGGCCCGCCGCCTCCCGCCGCCTCGGCACGGCCGGGCAGCGGCTAGGATGACCGCGCGGGCCGTGACTGGCGCTTGGGTGGGGCACCACCGGGGAGCGATCCGCCTTCAGTTCCAAGACCGACCGGCGATGATCGACCCGCGACGCCGCGGGCCCCGTTGCCGCTCGGTCTGAGCCGCGCGCCTGGGCATCCCGTCCGCTAGACCCCTTGGACTGCCCATGACCGCACAGCTGATGACCGGTACCGACCTGGCCCGTGAGACCCTCGAGCGCGCCGCCGAGCGCGCACGGCACCTGGAGGCGGAGACCGGGGTGCGCCCGTGTCTGGCTACGGTGCTGGTCGGCGAGGACCCGGCCTCGGTCACCTACGTCGCGATGAAGCGCAACCGCTGCGCCAGGGCGGGTGTCGAGTCGCGGCACGTACCGCTGCCGGCCGCCACCACCACGGAGGAACTGGTCGCCGTCATCCGGGAGTTGTCCGAGGACCCCACCGTGCACGGCATCCTGCTGCAGCACCCGGTGCCGGCCCACATCGACGAGCGGGCCGCGTTCGAGGCGATCGACCCGGCCAAGGACGTCGACGGTGTGACCATGGCGTCCTTCGCGAACATGGCCTTCGGCCACGACGGCTTCGCCTCCTGCACCCCGGGCGGGATCATGCGGCTGCTGGACGCGTACGGGGTCGACCCGGTCGGGCAGCACGCGGTGGTGGTCGGGCGCAGTCCGATCCTCGGCAAGCCGATGGGCATGCTGCTGCTGGCCCGGGACGCGACCGTCACCTACTGCCACTCCAGGACCGTCGACCTGCCCGCCGTCCTCGCCACCGCGGACATCGTGGTGGCGGCGGTCGGCAGGCCGGAGTTCATCAAGGGTGAGCAGCTCAAGCCCGGTGCGGTCGTGATCGACGCGGGGTACAACCCCGGCAACGTGGGCGACGTCGACTTCGACGGGGCGATGGGCCGCGCCCGGCTGGTCACGCCGGTGCCGGGCGGGGTCGGGCCGATGACCATCGCCGTACTGATCGACCAGACCGTCGACGCGGCGGCCAGGCAGACGGCCCTCGCGGCGGCCTCGGTCTGACCGGCACTCCGCCGGGAAGGGCCGGAAAGCAGCCGAGGCTGCCCCCGGGATCGGGGACAGCCTCGGCGTACTTGCCGTCTGACGTACGTCAGTTGACGGTGTAGCTGTACGGGAGCGCCGCCAGCACCGAACCGGTCATGCCGATCTGGTTGTTGGCGGCGACCACGCCGTTCGGGGCGGTGACCAGGTACAGGACGCCCGAGACGGTGGTGCCCTTGGGGGCGGTCGGGGTGACCGTGACCTGGATGGTGCCGGTCGCACCCGGCTTGACGGTGACCGGGGTGGTCGCCTTGGCGCCGGCGTTCACCGCGAGGGTGTACGGGTCACCGGTGCTGGAGGTGATCGCCGGGTCGAACGCCAGGGTGTGCGCGGTCGCGGTGATGGTGGAGCTGCCGGCCGGCGCACCCGAGTTCGGGAACGGACCGATCTGCTGGACCGAGGTGTTCCAGAAGCCCGGGACGATCGGCTGGGCGGCCGAGCCGACGGACTGGGCGACCGAGATGGTCGAACCGTTCTGGGCCTTCTTCAGGTCGCCGAACAGGTCCGGCGAACCGGTGGTGCCGCCGAGCTCCAGCTGTGCGGGGGTGGTCGAGGCCGCCACCGCGGTGAGCCGGTCGGTGCCCGGCGGGATCAGGAAGCCGGGGGTCTGGGAGCTCGGGCCGAGCGGCAGTGCGACCGTCCCGGAGGTGCCCTGCGGCACCAGCGGCAGGTCGACCTTCCGGTTCAGCCGGCCGTCGGCCTGGACGACCTGGGTGGCGCCGGTGTTGTTGGTGTAGGTGACCGTGACCGTGGTGGCCTTGCCCGCGGCCAGCTTCGCCCTGGCACTGCCCGGCAGGTTGGCGGCGGCCTTGTTCTGGTCGAGCCCGATGGTGCCGGTGAACGGCTGGCTGAGCTCGGTGCCGCTGACCGGGTTGACGACCACCAGGGCGAACCGCCAGCGGCCGGGCGCCGGGTTGATCGTGGTCACGGACAGGCTCGCGGCCTTGCCGGACAGGCTCCCGCCGGCGTCGAACAGCGCGTTGCTCTCGACATCGACGGGGGTGCCGTTCGGACTGATCAGAACGCCCTGCAGGAGCACGTTCGGGTCGCCGCCGAGGGCCAGGCCGACCCGCAGGTCGCGGTGGCCCTTCGGCACGTCGAACGCGTAGGTGAAGCTCTGCGCGGGCGAGTAGCTGCGGGCGTTTCCACCGGTGATGGTGCCGGTGAACCTGCCGCCGGTGCCGTTCAGGTCGACCAGGCTGCGCAGTATGACCGGCACGCTGGTGGTACGGCCGTTGGAGCCGGCGACGGTGATCGACTGGTCGCTGTCACCGCTGGTGGTGGGCGTGGTCAACTGGACGTGCAGGGTCTTGCTCTGACCCGGCGCCAGCGTGGTGACCTGCGGGCTCACCGCACCGGCCGGAACCGCCCGCTGGAACGAGGTGTCCAGCTGGACCTTGCCGGTGAAGCCGTTGCTGCCGGCGGGGGTGTAGAGGATCGCCTTCCACTCCCCGGCGACCGGGTGCGGGACGTCCACGATGCCGAAGTTGGCCGAGACCGGGCCACCCTGCGGGCGGGTGTTGGTCTCCAGCCGTCCGGACGGGTCCAGCAGGGTCATCCGGACCACCGGGGTGACCGTGTTGCTGCCGGACTTCTGGGCGACACCCGGCCACGCTATCGACGCCGCCAGCCGGTCGGCGCCGGACGGGACGGTGAAGGTCACGTCGTGGTGCACCCAGGTGGCGCCGTTGGTGGCGTAGTTGAAGGTCGGGTCGGTGGCCGAGTTCAGCTGCACGTCCTGGTGGGACGAGCTCAGCGGGGCGAAGGTGCGGGTGGCCGCGCTGACGGTCTGCGGGCTGCTGCCGGTGTTGACCACGTTGACGTCGGCGGTGTGGGTCTGCCCCGGGTGGCCGGTGAGGTCGATCTGGCCGGTGGTGACGGCGACCGTGGAGCTGTCCTTGGCGCCGTCCGGGCTGTGGTAGCCGCGGGCGGCCTCGACGGCGGCACGGACGTTCAGCAGACCGGCACCCTGCTCCTGGGCCGGCAGGCCGAGGTCGGCGGCGGTACCGGTCAGGAAGGCCTTGACCAGGGCCGGCGACGGGGAGGCGCCCTTGTGGCTGTCCCGGTACGCCTGGATCACGTCGGCGGCGGCACCGGCGGTCAGCGGCGCGGACTGGCTGGTCCCGCCGAAGGGCTGGATCGAGCTGCCCTCGCCCTTGTAGTCGGTGCACTCGGTGTACTTACTGGTGTCCGGGCCGCACAGCGACCAGTCGGCCTCGCCCGGGGCCACCAGGTCGACGGTCTTCCCGCCCTGGGTGATGCCGCCCGAGGAGAGCGCGGAGATCCGGCTGTTCGACCAGGTGCCGTTGGAGAACTGGGCGGCGGCGTAACCGGTCTGCAGGTAGGACTGGTTGTCGGTGGAGGCACCGACCGAGATCACCTTGGGGTCGGTCGACGGGGTGCCGATGGTGCCGTTGATGCCCGCGTCACCGCTGGACACCGTGACGGTCACACCGGCCGCGACGGCCTGGTCGTTGAAGAGCGAGATGGTGTCGTGCGCACTGCTGTCCGGGGTCACGTTGCTGCCGAAGGACTCGTTCAGCACGTCGACGTGCGCCACCGAGACCGCGTAGTCGATCGACTGCAGGATCGCGGAGTTGGGGAAGGTCTCACCGCCGGCCTTCAGCGCGACCAGCGAGGCGCCCGGCGACATGCCCTGGACCCGGATGTTGCAGCCGGCCGGCAGCGGGTGGCTCGGGTTGACGAACTTCGACAGGTCGTAGCTCTGCCGCCCCTGGGCGATCATCGCGGAGGCGTCACCGAAGGCCTCGGCCGCGCCGCTGGGCGCGTCCCAGCCGTCGCCGGAGAAGTCCTTGTAGTCGATGACGGCGTGCGAGCCGTCCGGCCGGATGAAGTCGGGGTGGTCGGGGTCCAGGCCGTCCGCGATGTAGGCGACCTTGACGCCCTTGCCGTCCGCGATCTCGTTCGCACCGGGCGAGCCCTTGGTGCCCTGCACGTGCGTGGTGTACAGCGCCTCCGGCTCCAGCAACGGCTTGTCCGGGTCGCTCGGGCAGATCGCGCCGCCGTACGGACCGCCGTCCGCGGCCTTGGCGGAGGCGGCGGCGTCCGGGGCGACCGAGGCCTTCGCGGTCTTGGCGCCCTTGCCGCCCTTGCTCTCGGCGGGGGTGGCCGGGCTCGTCGGGGTCACCGTGACCGTCTGGTCGGGGACCACCGAGGCGACCGCCGGGTTCGCGGCGAGCGCGGCCCGCAGCGCCGGGCTCACGGTCGCCGAGAAGGCGTTGCCGACCACGAAGCTCTTGATGTTGGTACCGCCCTCGGCCCTGACCTTGGCGAGCAGCGGCGCCTGAGCGGAGGCGGCCTGCTGCTTGCGCTCGGTCAGGTGCCCGGAGTCGGCCGGGGCACTCGACAGCTGGTCCTTGAGGATCACGATGACCGGGGCCGGCGCGCCGCTGTCGGCAGCTGTGGCGGACCCCGACACGGCGGGCAGTGGCGCGCTCCAGGCGGTGGCCCCACTGGCCAGCACCATGGAAGCGGCGGCGGCAAGGGTGACCGCTGCCAGCCGCGGTTTATGCCGACGGATCATTAACATCCCTTCATCTGATTCGATGTCAGGAGCCTGTGTCCGAGCACACGAACGAGGGTCGGACGCATGCACTATCCTGGAACACCCGTCCCGACAGGCCCGCATTCCAGCGCATGAACCGACCCCGGGACAAGAGGGATCGAGGGCGGACGAGCAGGTGAACGCGCTGCGGAAATGCCCAAGGACCGGTCAAGTCCGCAGTTCGGAACCGGCGTGTCGAGACCGCTTGAGCCGCCGTAAAAATTTTCTGACGACTTTTACCCGGTTGGACCGACTGACGGAACGGCAAATACGGACCAGACAGCGGAAAACCGCTCCAACCTCCTGACTGCGACCGGTTCCGACTGCCAGGCGCGGGGGGTGGGAAGCCGGGGTTCCGATCGTGCGGATTGGGGGCATGGCGTCTGCTCGGCGTGCCGGGTGCGTGTGCGTTCCGGTGGCACGGAACCGGTGGACGGGCAACGTGCGGCCGGGTCCGGGTCACGGCCCCGGCTCGGCCCCGCAAAAAGAATCGACGTTGATCTGATGAACCGACAAAACGCAATCAGCTGACCGGAAATCCGGTCCGGCCCTCCACGGCCGACCGGTTCCGCTAGCCTGGCGCGGGGGTTCGAAGTCGTGGTCCGATCGTGGGGGTTGGGGACGTGGCGTCTGCGGGACGTGCCGGTTACGTGTGCTTCGCGGGGCAGGACTGGTGGTACCACAACCGGGCGCACTCCGACGTGCAGCTGATGCTGAAGCTGGCGGAGCAGCGGCCGGTCCTGTTCGTGAACAGCATCGCGATGCGGATGCCGATGCCCGGTCGGAGTTCGCAGCCGCTGCGGCGGATCCTGCGCAAGGCACGGAGCATGGCGCGCAAGGTGCAGCGGCCCGTGCCGGAGCTGCCCGGCTTCGCGGTGATGACTCCGGTGCTGCTGCCGTTCTACGGCAGCCGGCTCGCCCGCGCGCTCAACGCCCGACTGATCGCGCTGCAGGTCAGACTGGCGGCCCGCAGTCTGCGGATGTCCACGGACGTCTGCGTGGTGACGATGCCGACCGCGGCCGATGTGGTGGAGCACCTGCCGCACCGCACCCTGGTCTACAACCGCTCGGACCGGCACTCCGCCTTCCCCGAGGCCGACACCGCCTTCATCGAGGTGCTGGAGCGGCGGCTGATGGCCACCGCCGACCGTGTGCTGTACGTCAGCACCGAGTTGATGGCGGCCGAGCACGAACTCACCCGTGACCGCGCGGTGTTCCTGGACCACGGCGTGGACCTGGAGCACTTCACCCCCGAGGGCGCGGCGGAGCCGGCCGATCTGGCCGCGATCCCGCACCCGAGGATCGGCTTCTTCGGCGCGCTGGACGACTTCATCGTCGACTTCGACCTGCTGACCCGGGTGGCCAAGGACCATCCGGACGCCGAGCTGGTGCTGATCGGCGACACCACCCATGACCTGGGCGCGCTCACCGCCCTGCCGAACGTCCACCACCTCGGCTTCCGCCCGCACGCCGAGATACCCGCCTACGGCCGGGGGTTCGACGTGGCGCTGATGCCGTGGCTGGACAACGACTGGGTCCGGCACTGCAATCCGATCAAGCTCAAGGAGTACCTGGCTCTGGGCCTTCGGGTGGTGACCACCGACTTCCCCGAAGTACGGCGCTACGCGGACCAGTTGACCATCGCCCGCACGGCCGGGGAGTTCAGCGATGCGGTCGGCGCGCTCCTGGCGGCCGCCGGGAGCGAGGACGAAGGGGCGGTGCACCGCCGCCGGGCCTCGGTGGAACAGGACTCCTGGGAGCGGCGCGCGGCCGAGCTGCGCGAGCTGATCGAAGGGCCGGCGGCGGGCTGAGGGGCACCGCGCGAACCGGACACGCAACAAGGAGACCAGCGTGCACAGCCGCTCTCGTTCCGCGCTCGCCGCGCTGCTGGGCCTGACCCTGGCGACGCTCCCCGCCTGCACCGGAAGCAGCCCCAGACCGGCTCCGCCGTCGCCCGGCGGCGCGGTCGGGCCGACCACCACGATGTTCGGCTCCGCCGAGCCCGCCACCCCGGCGTTCGCCGATCCCGCCGCCACCACACTGGGCGTCCGCTTCACCTCGACGCTGCCCGGTCTGGTGACCGGCGTCCGCTTCTACAAGGGTCCCGGTAACACCGGCAGCCATCTGGGAGCGCTCTGGGACGCCCACGGCAGGCAGCTGGCCCTGGCCGCCTTCGCCGACGAGTCCCAGACCGGCTGGCAGCAGGCGAAGTTCGCCGAGCCGGTGCGGATCGCGCCGGGTGCCACGTACACCGCCGGGTACCTGGCGCCGTCCGGGCACTACGCAGCCGCACCGAACGCCTTCGACGGCGGCCCCGTCACCCTCGGCTCCGGCCCGCTGACGGCGGTCGGCGGCGGCTTCGCCCAGGGCGGCACGCTGGCCTTCCCCGCCCAGTCGCACGAGAACACCGACTACTACGTCGACGTGGCCTTCGCCCCGACCGAGTCCGCCTCGCACGTCCCGGACGCCTTCACCACCGCGTACTGGTCCAAGTGGCCCGCGACCGAGCGCTGGAAGGACTCTTCGAAGCTCCCGATCGGCGTCTGGATGCAGGATCCGACGACGCCCTTCGACGGCTTTGACGAGGCCCACGCCTTCGCCGCGCTCGGGGTCAACACCCTGGTGGGGCTGTGGGACTGGCCCGAGGAGGAGCACGGCCAGATCCGGGCCGCGACCGCCGCCGGGCTGGCCGTGATCGCCGGGGGCGGGGCCTGCGCCCCGGCGCCGGGCGCCACCGGGGCCGCCGCATGGGCCTGCGACACCGCGGACCTGCCGCTGGCCGCGCAGGCGGCGAAACTCGGCGGGGCCGCCCTGGCCGGGTACCAGCTCGCGGACGAGCCCGACATGAACGTCCCCAACGGCACCCCGACGGGGGCCGGCTGCATGCCGCCGGAGAAGCTGGCCGGCTTCGCCAGGAGCCTGCGGCAGCAGGACCGGACCCGGCCGGTGCTGGTCAACTTCGGCAGCGGGGTCGCGGGCGGTGCCCGCAGTCCCGGCTGCCCGACCGACTTCAGCGGCTACACCGCCGCCGCGGACATCGTCTCGGTCGACTTCTACGGCATCACCGACCCGTCCTCCCCCGCCCGCACCAAGGGCGTCCACACGTACGCGGCCACGGCGGCCCGTGCCCGGGCGCTGGCACCCGGCAAACCGGTGTGGGTCTTCCTGGAGACACCGGTGCAGATGCTGGGCGGCTCCGCCACCCCGTCGGGTGCGAAGGCCGCCTCGCCCGCCCAGGTCCGGGCGGCCGCCTGGGCGGCGCTGGTCAACGGCGCGACCGGGCTGAGCTGGTTCTGCCACTCCTTCGCCGCCCAGTCCCAGCAGGTGGACGCCTGCCTGCGGGACGCCGGCTCGGCGGCCACCATCAGGAAGGTGAACGCGGACGCGCAGGCGTACGCCGGGTACTGGAACGCACCGCCGCTCCTGGTCGGCGTCGCAACCCAGGGTGCGCCCGTGACGGCCACCCTCCGGAAGGCCGGCGGCCGCACCGCCGTCCTCGCGGTCGCCACCGACTCGCCCGAACTGCCCCGGGGCGGCCCGGCAACGGCCACCTTCACCCTGCCCGACCGCTGGAGCGGGAAGATCCGCACGGACGACGGCCGCACCCTCACCGCCACCGACGGCACCTTCACCGACCGCTTCGACGCCTACCAGCCGCACGCCTACACCCTCGACGGGAGTTGAAGCATGGAGCACCGACAGGCCGCGAAGACCGTTCAGGCCCGCGACTTCAAGACCCTGATGGACCGGATCCGCATCGTCGGAGACGAGCCTGCCGAGCAGGCACTGCTCGACGAACTCACCCTGCTCAAGCGCCCGTTCGTCCTCTCCTTCGTCAACGCCCATGCGGTGAACCTGGGGTGGCGCCGACCCGAGATGCTGGACGGGCTGTTCCGCTCGGACCTGCTGCTGCGCGACGGCATCGGGATGAAGCTGGGCATGCGGGTCTTCGGACGGCCGTACGGGCGGAACATGAACGGTACGGACTTCATCCCCGCCGTCTGCCGCGCCTACCGGGGCAGGCGGGTGGCGCTGTTCGGCACCCGCTCGCCGTGGCTGGACAACGCCCGCCGCACGCTGGAGTCTTGGGGACTGACCGTGGTCGCGACCCGGGAGGGCTTCGACCCGCCGGAGGAGTACGTCGGGCAGGCCCTCGCGGCCGAGCCCGACCTCGTGCTGCTGGCGATGGGCATGCCGAAGCAGGAGGCGGTCAGCATGGAGCTGCGCGCGGCCCTCTCGCACCCCGTCCTGATCGTGAACGGGGGTGCCGTGCTGGACCACCTCGGCGGGAAGGTGCCGCGGGCCCCGCTCGCCATGCGCAGGGCCGGCCTGGAGTGGCTGTTCCGCCTGGCCGTCGAACCCCGCCGGCTGTTCGGCCGCTATGTGATCGGCATACCCGTCTTCTGTTCCCGGATGGCCGCCCTCCGGCTCCGTCCCTCCCGCTGAGGCGCCACCTCGCCGCCGGCCGCACCGCCGTTGACGCCCCGCACCGCCGTTGGTGCCTCACGCTGCCCGCAACACCGTTCGGCGCCTGGCGCGGGAGCGCAGGTACTCGTCCGTCCAGAGGGTGCACGCCACCCCGCCCAGCATCCCGAGCGCGGCCACCCCCACCAGCCCCCGGCTCTTGACTCCGAGCACCGGCAGCGCGGTCGCCGGAACCAGTTGGTCACTGGTGATGTACCGCTGCTCGGGGATGTTCTTGCCGTCCTGCAGCCTGCGCAGCTCGGTGCCGAAGTACTGGACGATCACGTCGACTTCGAGGTCGGCCCGCTTCGGGTCGGCGCCCTTGACGCTGATCTCCACGGTGGGGACGACGTACGCCTCGGTCTTGGTGGTGCCGGTGTTCCGCGGCGCCAGGTCGAAGTCGCCGCTCACCCCGGCCTGCCGGAGCTCGCCCGTCCCCGACGGGCTCTTCAGGACGGTGACCACCGCCGCCCCGATGATCGCCAACGACGGCCGGAAGTCCGTCATCCCGCTCGGGTCCTGCGGTGTCTCGGGCGGTTTGATCCGCACCACGGCGGCGGACCGGTACACCACCGGTGGCTTCGCCACCACCACCGCACCGGCCAGTGTCAGCACCGCCGCCAGGGCAAGCACGTACCAGCGCCGCAGCAGCGCGCGCACCACTCCGCGAAAGGACATCGTCACCCCACCCCGTCGGCCATCCTGCCACCTCCCGGAGCGCGGTTGCGGCAGTTCGCGGATTGTTCTCCGCCCGCATGCCCGTTCCAACTAGGCTCGTACGGGGGTGTCTTGACAGCCAGCTCGGCATCGGCCGGGGCGACTGCGACACTGGGGTCAGCTACGGCCCCAGGGGGAGAATGTGTTGGACATGCGCGAGGTCCTTCGAGTGATCCGCAAACGCTGGTACGTCACGCTGCCGATCGTGCTGATCACGGTCGCGCTGTCCGCGGTGGCCAACTCGGTGCTTCCGACGACCTATCAGTCGCAGTGCTCCATCTCGCTGTTGAACTCTCCGGATGTCGCCGCCGAGGCGCCGAACAACGGCAATCCGTTCCTGAGCTTCAGCCAGGCGCTCACCGTGACCGCCGACTTCCTCGGGCGCAGGCTCAGCTCGGACGAGTCCGCCAAGGATCTCAAGGCCCGTGGACTCACCGGCGAGTACGGGGTGAAGCTGGCGGACAACGCGATGGGGCCCTTCCTCACCCTGACGGTGACCGGCTCGGACCCGGCGCAGGTGAAGAAGTCGACCGTGGTGCTCAACACCTATGCCGCCGACCAGTTGAAGGCGATCCAGACCGAGCAGAAGGCGCCGGCCGGTGCGCAGATCACCTCGACGGTGATCATCCCCCCGCAGGAGCCGCAGGCGCAGCTGAAGCAGAAGCTGCAGTCCGTCGCGCTGATCGGGCTGGCCGGCCTGGCGGTCGCCTTCCTGTCCGCGTTCGTCGCCGAGAACCTGGCGGGCGTGCTGCAGCGGCGCCGGGCGGGCTCCGGTGCGGCTGCCGCCGGTGCCACGGCGGCGGACCAGGCGGCCGAGCCGTCGCTGGCCGCAGGGAGGTAGCGCCCGGATGGCGGATCGTCAGGCCACGGTCGAGGTCCCGTCGCGCCCGGTCCCGTCCGCGGGCGCGGCCGACCCGGCGGCCGGGGGCGCCTACGGGATGGACGCGGTGGCGGTGCTCACCGGCTACGTCCTGCTGGCGATGTTCATCCCGTCCAACCTGGTGCTGCCGGGCATGGGTGGGGTCGGCACCCCGGCGAACGTCGTCGCCCTGCTCGCGCTGCTCTGGTACCTCGCCGCCTGGCTGACCGACCGGATCGTCCCGGCCAGGGGCACCCACGCCCCGCGTATAGCCTTGGTGGTGTTCGGCGCGGCGGTGCTGCTGGCGTACATCGCCTGTGCCGGCCGGCCCGCCGTGACCAAGGAGCTGCAGGGCGCCGACCGGGGGCTGATCGCCGTACTGGCCTGGACGGGCCTGGTGGTGGTGTCCTCCGCCGGGATCACCGACCGGGCCAGGCTGGAGGTACTGCTGCGGCGGATGGTGGTGTGCGCGAGCATCGTGGCGCTGCTCGGCTGGTACGACTTCCTCACCGACACCAACATCGCCGCCTCGCTGCACATCCCCGGCCTGCAGTCGAGCGCCCCCGGGCTGGAGACGATGAGCCGGGGCGGCTTCACCCGGCCGCGCGGGACGACCGCCCAGCCGCTGGAGTTCAGCGGAATGCTTTCGATCATGCTGCCGTTCGCCGTGCAGCAGGCCTTCGATCCGGCCCGCCACCACCGCGGGGTGCTGCGCCGCTGGCTGCCGGTGTTCCTGATCGCCGGCGCGCTGCCGCTGTCGGTCTCCCGTACCGGCATCATCGGCGTCGGCGTCGCCCTGCTGGCCATGCTCCCGGCCTGGCGGCCGCGGCGGCGCACGGCCGTCCTGGGCACGCTCGGTGTGGGCGTGCTCGGTCTCGGGGTGGCGATACCCGGCCTGCTGTCCACCCTGACCGGCCTGTTCAGCTCCTTCTTCAGCAACACCGACGACAGCACCCAGGCCCGCACCGGCGACTACGCCAAGATCTGGGACTACATGCAGACCTCGCCGTGGATCGGCCACGGCATGGGCACCTTCATCCCGGAGCTGTACTTCTTCACCGACAACATGTACCTGCTGACCGCCGCCGAGATGGGCGTCTTCGGCCTCCTCGCCCTCCTGCTGCTCTTCCTCACCGGACTGCACTGCGGCGGCGCCGCCCGGCGCCTGGCCGAGGACGACGCCACCCGCGAGCTCGCCCAGTGCTTCGTCGCGGCCTCCGCCGTGGCGCTGGTCATCAGCGCCACCTTCGACTCGCTGGGGTTCCCCATGTTCGCGGGCATGTTCTTCCTGCTGCTGGGCATGGGCGGCAGCCTGCTCGGCAGCCTCCGCTCGGCGGCCGGAGCGGCCAGGTGAGCCTCGGCGCCAAGGTCCGGGCCGGTGCCCGGATCAGTCTGCTGAACACGGTGGTCATCCGGATCGGCAACTTCGCGGCCGGTGTGGTGCTGGCCCGCACCCTGCTCGGTCCGCGCGAGTGGGGTCTGTACGCCACCGGCATGGTCGCGCTCGGGGTGCTGCTCTCGGCCAACGAGATGGGCGTCAGTCTGGCGATCGTCCGCTGGGACCGGGACATGGGTGAGTTCGCCCCGACCGTCCTCACCCTCTCGGTGCTCTCCAGTACCGTGCTGTACGGGATGCTGTTCGTCGCGGCCCCGGCCACCGCGCGGGCGCTCGGCTCACCGGACGCGACAACCATGCTGCGGGTGCTCTGCTTCTCCGTGGTGATCGACGGCCTCGCCTGCGTGCCCAACCAGGTGATCGCCCGTGAGTTCCGGCAGGGCGCCCGGATGGTCCTCGACCTGCTCAACTTCCTGGTCACCACCGGCACCACGCTCGCCCTGGCCTACTCCGGCACCGGTGCGCTGAGCTTCGCCTGGGGTGCGCTCGCCGGCAATCTGTGCGCCCTGGCCGGCTGCGCCGTCGTGGTGCCCGGGGTGCTGCGCCCGGGCTGGAAGGCCGCCGAGGCCCGCGCGCTGATCTCCTTCGGTCTGCCGCTGGCCGGGGCCAGCCTGCTGGTGCTCGCCATGCTCAACGTGGACTCGGTGGTGACCGGCGCCCTGCTCGGCCCGGTCGCCCTGGGCTTCTACCAACTGGCCTTCAACGTCTCCAGCTGGCCGGTCCGCAGCATCTCCGAGGCTGCCCGCCGGATCTCCTTCGCAGGCTTCTCCCGGGTCGCCGACTCCCGGGAGGCTCTGGCGGACGCCTTCGGCCGCGGGCTCGCCGTCCTGATGGTGGCCGCCGTACCGCCGTGCGTCCTGCTCGCGGTCCTCGCCGAACCGGTCGTGGCAACCATCTACGGCGAACGCTGGGCCCCCGCCGCCGGTGCGCTGCGGTGGCTGGCGCTGCTCGGACTGCTGCGGATCGCCTACGAGTTGGCGTACGACTGCCTGGCCGCGGCCGGCCGGCGCAGCTCGCTGATCGCGGTCCAGGGCTGGTGGCTGGCGGCGCTGGTCCCGGCGCTGCTGCTCGGCGCCCACCGCTGGGGCATCGGCGGCGTCGGCGCCGGCCATCTGGTGGTGGCGGCACTGCTGGTGGCCCCGGCCTTCTGGTGGGCGATGCGCCGGGCCGGGGTGGGTGGCGCGGTGGTGCTGCGGGCCTGTGCCCGGCCGTTCGGCGGCGGACTGCTTATGGCGGCCGTCTCGCTTCCCGTCTACCACTGGTGCGGCGAGACCCGTTGGGGGATGTTCGCGGCGGGCACGGCGGCGCTGGCGGCGTACGTACCGGTGGTGCTGCCGATGCGCCGGCAGCTGCGCGGCGGCGGGTCGAAGGCTCCGGTGCCGCACGAGGAACGGGTTCTGGCGGCGGAGGGTGAACGGTAGTGGCAGTGCTCGTACGGCAGGCGAAGCAGGTGCTGCGCGGCACCTTCGGCTTTCTGCGCCTGATGGAGACCCGGAACAAGGCAGTGCTGGCCTGGACGGCCGTCGGGCTGCGCCGACAGGAGGACGCCGAGGTCCGCCGGCTCGCGGCCGAGCTCGGCCGGCGCCCGTCGGCGCTGGTGGCGACGGTGATCCCGACCTACCGGCGCCCCGAGGGGCTGCGGCGCGCGGTGGCCAGCGCGCTGGCGCAGACCCTGCGGGAGCAGGTGGTGATCGTGGTGGACGACGGCGCCGGGCTTCCCGAACTCCCGGATGATCCACGGCTGTTCGCGGTCAGCCTGGCCCGGAACACGGCGGTGGCCGGCGTGGTGCGCAATGTCGGGATCCGGCTCACCTCGTCCCGGTACGTCGCCTTCCTGGACGACGACAACGAGTGGGAGCCCGACCATCTGGAGCGCGCCGTCCAGGCGCTCAGCGCTCCCGGTGGTCCGGACGCCGTCTACACGGCGCTGCGGCGGCTGCACCCGGACGGCAGCGAGATGGACGTCCTGTCCGTTCCCTTCGACCGGCGGCACGCGGCCGAGGAGGGCTTCCTGGACACCAACGCGGTGGTGGCCCGGCGTACCCGCGCGCTGCGGTTCAGTCGGCTGCGGCGGCCGCCGGAGGTGATCCCGCGCGAGGACTGGGAGTTGGTGTTCCGCTACAGCCGGACCCACCGGGTCGAACACCTGCCCGTACCAACCGTGCGCTATCTGGTCAACCCGGACAGCTACTGGTCCAGCTGGTCCGAGCGCTGAGTTCGACCGGCGAACTGACGCTCCCGCCCGCCCGTCGCCGGCCGCCCTCACGCGGCCGGCGACCTCCGCGTTCAGGCCGGCTTCGGCTCGCACACCATGAAGACGAAGTCGTGCCCGAGCGAGGGCAGTACGGCGTCCTCGGCGGCGAAGCAGCGCTCGATCAGCCTCGCCTCCTCCTCGCCGCCGTCGCGGAAGTTCTGCGCGATACCGGAGAAGGCGACATGCAACACCGTTCCGCCGTAAGGGCGTTCCTCCAGCACCCGGTAGCGGTTGCGGATCGCGGGCAGCAGCCGGGCCGCGTCCACGGCCTCCGAGGGATCGTCCAGCCGCATCGACAGCAGACTCGGCCGCACCGCACGGCGCTTGATCCTCCCGTCCGCCAGTCTGCGCCGCTCGGGCGGGAGCCCCGCCAGCAACCGGTCGACCGCGCGCAGCTGGCCACTGGTCCACTGGAACTTGGTCGGCCCGACGAACTCGTCCACGATCAGGAGTCCGCCGGGGTTCAGCAACCCGGCGATCCGGTCCATGGTCCGGTCCAGCCGGTCGAAGTGGTGCAGCGACTGCAGACCGAGCACGATGTCGTACTTCTCGCCCGCCTGCAGCAGTTCGCGGACGTCGGCGGTCCGGAAGCCCAGTACGTCGTCCAGGCCGAGCTCCTTGGCCCGGCCGGTGGCGTAGGCGATCCGGTCCGGGGAGATGTCGATGCCGGTGATGTGCTCGAAGGCGCCGAGGCGGGCCCAGATCACCTCGTTGCCGCCGGTGCCGCAGCCCAGCGACAGGGCGCGCAGGCCGCTGCGGCCGGCCAGCCACCGGTCGGCGACGTACTCGGGGAACCCGATCTCGGGATCGCCGCTGGCGAAGGTGTTCCACCGCCGGACCACGGCCGGTATCGCCCACCACTCCTGCAGCGACGGATCCACGGCGGACCAGTGGGCGACCACCCGCTCCGTACCACGGATCCGCACCTTGGACACCAGTCGGTCGAGCTGCCCCCGCCGCAGCTTCCGCCCGACACGGTAGACGTCATGGCGGTTCACCAGGTTGTTGAACACGGACTCCCTTTCCCCTCGCAGAAGTTTCACCGTTCCCAGGCGTGCCGAGCATCGCTTGGCGGTCCTGCTAGATCCCCCGCAACCGCCAGGACTTCCACCACAGCCACTCCCGCCCCTTGGCCACCACGGCCGTGAGCACCAGCGGCTGCAGGTACGGCATCGCCCGCGCCCCGATCCGCCGCCGCAGCCGCAGGCCCCGGTACTCGGGCAGCGTGCGGTAGGCCGGCCAGCACTCGGCGGCGAAGGCCACGAGTTCGGCCTCGGGGACGACGTCCGTGCGGCCCCGGTCGTAGGCGCGGACGGCCCGCCGCAGCGCGAGCCGGGCGAGCTTCCGGTTGACGGTGTCGGCGAGAGGGCACGCCCGGGGGATCCGGTCGCCGCACTTGGCGATCACCGAGTCGTAGGCGGTCTTGTTCTGCCGCAGGTCGTCCATCTGCCCGCCGAACTCGGTGGCGGACATGTTCTCGCCGTGCCGCCGGTAGTACGCCTGGTCGACGCCCCTGAGGTAGCCGACGTCGGCGCGCGCGGCGAGCCGCATCCACATCTCCACGTCCCCGGCATGCGGCAACTCGGGGTCGTAGCCGCCGACTTCCCGCTGCAGCGAGGTGCGGACCACCACCTCGGGCGAGGTGATGCAGCCGTGCGCCTCCTTGAAGCGGCGCTCCAGCCACCACCCGCCCGGGTAGACGGTGGTGCCGCGCAGCCGGGTTCGGGCGGGCGGCAGCGGCTTGCCGTGCTGGAAGTGGATGGGGTGGCCGTAGACGAAGCCGACGCGGGGACTGGCGTCCAGCAGGGCGGCGGCGCGGGTGAGTGCGCCGGGGGTGAGCCGGTCGTCGGCGGAGAGCAGCACGGTGTAGTCGCCGTCGGCCCACTCCAACAGGCCCTCGTTGTAGGTGGCGATGTGGCCCTTGTTGGTCTCGTGCACCCGGACCTCGATCCGGGAGTCGGTGGCGGCCAGCTTCCGGGCGACCTCGGCGGAGTCGTCCGGCGAGGCGTCGTCGATGATCAGTACCCGGACGTCCACGCCGGGTTGTTCGTCCAGCACGCTGCTCACGCAGTCGGCGAGATAGTGCCCGTACCTGTAGCACGGGATGACCACGCTCACGGTGCTCAACTTGGCTCTCGTCCTCTCGGATCGGGTGGGGAAAGAGGTCCGGTCCCGCCGCGCGGCGGGACCGGGCCGGAGCAGGGGAGGTGTCACCCCGTGCGGCGGGCCGCCGGGGTGGCCGACCCACTCGGTGGGGCGAGCGGCGCCGGTTCCCGGCCCGGGACGGCCGTCTGCGGCCCCTTGGCCTTGCCCAGCAGGCCGTTCAGCACTCCGCCGAGGACGTCCGTCAGCGGCTTCAGCGGAGCGGCGAGGTTCAGCACGGCGGGCTGTGCCGCGGCGGCCGGCCGGACGTTGGTGAAGACCGGGTCGACCCAGTAGTTGGTGGAGTTGAAGGTGCTGGTCGGGAAGCCGCCGGCGCCGTACTTGTAGACGCCGTTGGCGCTGCCCGCGCCGTCGGCGACGGCCCGCAGCGGGTACGCCGAGTAGCCCGCGGCGAGGTAGCCGTTGCTGGCGGAGTAGTGCCCGTTCGGCGCGTGGTAGGAGACGACGTAGCTGGTGCCCGCGGTGATCGCCACCGGGGTGGTGAAGTTGAGCTGCTGCCAGCCGCTGGCGCTCTCGCCCGTGAAGGTGCCACTCGCCAGCTGGGTGCCGGTGTTGCTCCACAGCGTGGCGGTGTGGGTGCCGGTGTTGGCGACCGACTTGTAGAACCGCACGCCGGTGATCCAGCCGTCCAGGGTGGAGGTGAACCGGGTGCCCAGCTCGACCGCGCCGGCGTCGCCCGAGTCGATGCTGGCCGGTGCGGCGGTGGAGTCCCACAGCGAGCAGGGGCAGTTGACCGCGGGCGGGGTGGCGCTGGTGGTGAAGGTCCAGCTCCTGGAGCCGCCCATCGGGTTGCCCCACGGGTCGGCGGCCTGGACGGTGGCGGTGTAGGCGGTGTTCAGCGCCAGCTGCCCGTTGGGGCGCAGCGTGGCGGTGGCGGTCGCCGAGTCGTAGCTCGTGCTCGCGGTGACCGGGGTGCCGCCGGGGCCGGTCAGGGTGAACTTGAGGGTGCCGGTGTCGATGGTGTGGTTGAAGGTGGCGGTCGGGGTCGCGGTGATGGCGACGCCTGTGCTGCCGGTGGCGGGTGTGGTCCCGGTGACGGCGGGCGGGGTGATGGTGTCCACCGAGGTGTCGAGGACGGCGTCCACCCAGTAGTTGGAGCTGTGGTAGCTGGAGTTCGGGAACCCGCCGCCGGTGTTGTAGCGGTAGAGGGCGTTGTCTCCGTCGGCTCCGGCCATCAGGGCCTTGATCGGGTCGATTCCGGCGCCCTGGCTGGTGAAGTAGCCGTCGTCGTAGGAGTAGTGGCCGTTGGGGGCGTAGTAGGAGGCGATGTAGGTGGTGTTGGCCTTGACCGGGACGGGCGTGGCGAAGGTCAGCTGCTGCCAGCCGCTGGCGCTCTCGCCGGTGAAGGTGCCGGTCGCCAGGCGGGTGCCGTCGGTGCTCCACAGGCTGCCGGTGTGGGTGCCGGTGTTCAGCGCGGACTTGTAGAAGCGGATGCCGGTGACGGCGCCGTTGACGGTGGTGCGGAACTTGGTACCGAGCTCGATCGCCCCGGCGTCACCGGAGTCGGTGTGGGCCGGCACGGCGGAACTGGGCCAGATGGTGCAGGGGCACTGCTGCGGGCCGACGGTCAGGTTGACGGTTGCGACCGGCCCGGTGTTGACGGAGTCGTTGACGCCGCGGACTTGGATCGAGGCCGCGCCCTGGGTGAGCGGGGTCCAGGTGTAGCTCCAGTTGGCCAGGCCGGTGGCACCCTTCCAGGTGGTGCCGCCGTCGACCGAGACCTCGACCCGGGCGACCTGGCCTCCGCCGAGGTCGGCGGCGGTGCCGCTGACGGTGACGGGCTTGAGCACGGGGACGGTGACGCCGGCGGCCGGGGTGTTCACCGTGACGGTGGGGCCGGTGAGTTCGGTGGAGGCACTGGCCCTGACCAGGCCGGACTGCAGGGTGGTCGGCTGGACGCCCATGTCGGCCAGCAGGTTGACGGTCGCCTGCTGCATCCTGGGATCCTCGTTGGTGGCGTTGCCCACGTGCAGGGTGTCCAGGCCCCAGGACCACTGGACCGTGCCGGACCCGAAGACCAGTGCCTTGGAGACCGGGTCGCGGTAGATGGTCGGGCTGTGGGTGGCGACGCCGTTGCCGTAGGTGTTGCCGTTGTCCAGCAGGTAGGTGCCGTCGGTGATGCTGACGGTGGTGGAGGAGAGGTCGACGGCGCCCGGCGGCCGGAAGCCGTTGTCCTCGTCCACGTCCCACTCGTAGCCGAGGGTGCCGGTCGGGAAGGTGGCGACCTGTCCGGGCTGCAGGTCGGCGATCGAGGTGTTGCGCCAGATCCGCAGCTTGCCGTAGGCGGCGGGGACGGTCATCGCGTCGTTGCGGTAGCCGTTGACCCGGAACAGCTGGCCGGTCACCGCGTTCTGCGGTTTGCCGCCGCCGCGTCCGGCGCCGACCGGGTCCATCCAGGTGCCGGTCCACTGGCCGCTGGGGTCGGGCACGCCGTCCACTCCGGGGATCTGGAGCTTGGTCTCCTTGTAGCTGACCATGGTCCGGTACGGGGTGGCCGTGCCGTCGATGGAGTTCTCGAACCGGGTGCGCCAGAACATCTCGTTGGCGGAGAAGAAGGCCAGGTTGACGCCGGCGGCCCGGGCGGCGGTCACGTTGTCGCGCTGGGCCTGGTTCCAGTACTCGTCATGGCCGTTGGACATGAAGACCTTGTGGTTCTGCAGCAGCAGCCCCTTGGTGGTGACGTCGATGCCGGAGAGGTAGCTGACGTCGTACCCGTTGCGCTCCAGCCAGCCGATCATCGCGTACTCGGAGCCGTAGACGCCGTTGTCGGCGCCGATGTCCAGGGGGCGGTTGTAACTCACCTTGTAGGCGCGGCCGTCGGGCGCCGGGCCGGAGCCGAGGTAGAGGTTCTGACCGCCCCAGGTGTTGTACGCCTGCCAGGTCTCGTCGCTGGTCTGCACCACGAGGTCGCTGTGGCTCCCCTCGTCCCGGACCACGAACGGGTAGGGCATCAGCCCGGTGCCGTCCGCCTGCGAGATGTTGGCGATGTACAGGCCGGAGACCGCGTCGCCGGGGACCGTCCAGCTGGCGGTGACGCTCCAGTTGCCGCAGTCGACCAGCCCGGTGGAGCTGTCGGAGAGGCAGTTGGGCTGGCTCTTGGCCGGGAAGGTCGCGGTGGGCGAGGTCGGCATCCGCCGGGCCCGGTTGCCCTGGTACCAGCCCAGCCGGTAGATGTCGATGGTGTACGGGGTGGGCGAGTTCACCTTGAACTGGAGGGTGTCGCCGGCCTTGACGCTCTCGTGGGTGGTGAAGCCCTGGATGGCGCCCCAGGCGTTCGGGGAGTACCAGTCCGACATCGGGTCACCGGGCTTGGTGTTCTCGCAGGCGACCTTGTTGGTGACGGGCGGGGCACACGGGTCGCCCGCCGCGTGCGCCGCCGGCGCCGCCGCGAGGCCGGTGGCCGCGAGCAGCAGCACGGCGGCCAGCAGGGCTCGCAGGAACCCCGCCGTGCCGTGTCCGCCGCGCCGGATGGCCGGACGGGGTGGGGATATGTTCATCGTGCTGCCGTTCTTCATTGCCGTTGCTCCCCTGATGTGCCTATGAACTCCCGGGCACCGGCGGGGGATTCGCCCCTTCGGGTGCCCCAGCCGCCGCGCGCAGGAACCGGGCCGGACTGCCGGCCCAGACCTGGTGCGGAGGCACGTCGTGCAGTACCACCGACCCCATGCCGACCAGTGACCACCGGCCGACCGTGGTGTACTCGCGGACCATCGCGCCCGCGCCGAGGTAGCAGCCGCGCTCCAGCCGCACCCCGCCGCCGAGGCGGACCCCGGTGGCCAGCGTGACCAGGTCGGCGACCTCGGTGTCATGGGTGAGTACCGTCTGCGGCATCACGGCGACGTGCGCGCCCACCGTCGCCCGGGCGGTGATCACCACGTTCGCCAGCAGCACGCTGCCCGGCCCGAGTTCGGCGGCGTGGGCGATCTGTGCGCTCGGGTGCACCAGGGTGGCGTACCGGTCCTCGGGCAGCTTCAGCCGCTCCAGCAGATCCGAACGGCTGTTGTACACCCGGGGGTTGACCGTGCACAGCACCACCTGCGCGTCGGGCAGGTCGTGCACCGCCTCGGCCGGGCCGAGCACCGGGACACCGTCCACCTCGCTGCCGTGCAGTGCCTCGTTGTCGTCCAGGAAGCCGCGCAGCCGCCAGCTGTCGCCGGCCGCCCGGGCCGCCTCGGCGGCCTCCCGGCCGAAGCCCCCGGCGCCGACGATCACCAGGTCCCGCCTCAGCACGCGGCCTCCCCCGCTCGGGCCGCTACTCGCCCGCTCGCCTCCGGGCGCTCCCCGCGGCGGAGCCGCTGATCGGCGGGGTCGACGCCGACGCTCGCCCCCAGCCTTGGCGGCTGGGAGGTGCCCCCAGCTCCTACGCCCGGTCCGCTCACTTGCCGTTCGTCGCTCTCGGCGTCGGCGCGCCCTTCAGCCGAGGCGAGCGGCACCAGCGCGCCGTCGCGCTCCAGGCTCAGCTCGGCCGCCTCCAGGATCTCCAGCACCCGCAGCCCCGACCGGCCGTCGGTGAGCGGGGCGCGACCCTGTCGGATGGCGGCGGCGAACTCCTCCACCACCCCGCGCAGCGCCTCCTTCTCACCGAGCGCGGGCGCGACCATGTCGCCGGAGCGGTAGTTGACCTGCCGCTCCCGGCGCTCCCCGTCGCCGAGCTGCTCGGGGGTGGCGAGGTCGACGCCCCGGTCGAACAGGGCGATCCGCTGCTGCGGGTTGAGGTCGTCCCAGATCACGGTGCGCTTGGAGCCGCCGACCATGGTGGTGCGCACCTTGGTCGGGGAGAGCCAGTTGACGTGCACGTGGGCGATCGCCCCGGAGGCCAGCTGCAGCGTCAGGTACGCCACGCAGGCCCGGCCGACGCCGAGCGGGTCGGCGCCCTGCGCGGCCACCGCGACCGGTCGGTCGGCCTCGGGCAGTACCGCGTCCAGGATCGACAGGTCGTGCGGGGCGAGGTCCCAGAGCACGTCCACGTCCTTCTGGACCAGGCCGAGGTTGATCCGGACCGAGTCCACGTACTGGATGTCGCCGAGCTCCCCGGAGCCGACCAGCTCACGGATCCGGCCGACCGCCGGTGTGTAGCAGTAGGTGTGGTCGCACATCAGCACCAGGCCGCGCCGCTCGGCCTCGGCGACCAGCAGCCGGCCCTCCTCGCCGGTGGCCGCGAGCGGCTTCTCCACCAGCACGTGCTTGCCCGCGCGCAGCGCGGCCAGCGCCACCTCCAGGTGGGTGCCGGCCGGGGTGGCGACGGCGACGGCCGCCACCCCGGGGTCGGCGAGAACCTCGGCGTAGTCGTCGGTGGCGGCCACCGTCGAGTACTCGCCCAGCACCCGCCGCGCCCGGAGAAGGTCCAGGTCGCAGAGCCAGCGCAGCCGGAACTCCGGTGAGGCCTGGAAGTTGCGCACCAGGTTCGGGCCCCAGTAGCCGGCCCCGACCACGGCCAGGCCCAGCGGAGGGGCTTGCGTCCGGGCGGTCGGCGCAGTGGCTGTCACGTGACGGTTCCTTTCGAAGTGATCTGACGCGTCGTCAATCATTCCCGCCCATCCGGCAGGTGTGTCAGTAGGCGCCCTTGCCGCGGGCCACGGCGCCCGTGGTGCGCAGCAGGATCCGCGCGTCCAGCGCGTGGGACCAGTTGTCGACGTAGCTGAGGTCGAGCCGGACGGCTTCCTTCCAGGGCAGGTCGGAACGTCCGCTGACCTGCCAGAGCCCGGTCAGTCCCGGCTTGACCAGCAGCCGGCGGCGGGTGACCTCGTCGTAGTCGAGGGTCTCCTCGGGCAGTGGGGGCCTGGGCCCGACCAGGGACATGTGCCCGGCCAACACGTTGATCAGCTGCGGGAGTTCGTCCAGCGAGTAGCGGCGCAGGAACCGGCCGACGCCGGTGGTCCTCGGGTCCCCTGGCAGCTTGAACAGCGGACCGTCGCTGTTGACGTTGAGCTCCGCGAGCTCGTCCCTGAGCTCCTCGGCGTTCTGCACCATGGTGCGGAACTTGAGCATGGTGAACTGCTCGCCGCCCAGGCCCGCCCGGCGCTGCTGGAACAGCGCGGGCCCGGGGCTGGTGCTGCGCACGGCGGCCGCGACCACCAGCAGCAGCGGGGTGAGCAGTAACAGTCCGACGGCGGCGATCAGCCGGTCGAGGATCTCCTTCGGCAGCCGGGCCAGGGCCGAGCCGACGGGGGCCCGCAGGTGCAGCAGCGGCAGGCCGCCGATGCTGCGGACGCTGAGCCGGGCTGCGGCGACATCGGCCAACTGCGGGCTGATCAGCAGCTGGACGCCCTCAGCGGCCAGGTCCCAGCCGAGCCGGCGCAGCGCCATCTGGTCCAGGGCCGCGTCCGGCAGCACGATGACCATCTCGCAGCCGGTGCGGCGGACCACCGAGACCACGTTCTCCCGGCCGCCCAGTACGGGCAGTTGCGGGTCGGGCCGCCGGTCCGGCGCGGGTGCCGCGGTGAGGCAGGCGCCGACCAGCCGCAGGCCGTGCGGCGACTGCCTCGCCAGAGACCCGGCCAGCTCGGCCACCCCGCCGGGGTGGCCGAGCACCAGCACCCGGCGCAGGTTGCGTCCGGCCGACCAGGCGGCCGCCAGCCGCCACTGCAGGACCCGGCGCAGCGCCAGGGTCAGGGCGGCCGCGCCGGCCAGCGCGAGCACCGCGTCGTAGACCAGTTCGTCGCGGCCGAGGGCGAGTCCGGAGCCCAGGACGGCGATGGCGCCGAGCACCAGGGCGGCCCTGGTTATTCGGCGGTACTCCTCCAGCCCCCCGGTCAACTGCCGCTGCCCGTAGGCACGGACGGCCAGCAGCGCGAGCGGCCACAGCAGCGGCAGCAGCAGGACGACCTCCCGCCGCGCACCGCAGAACTGGGCGGCCACGGCGGTGGCGGCCGCGGCCCCCAGGTCGAGGGCGACGAGCTTCACAAGATGGTCGTACTCCCACCGCCGTTGCGGCTCCCGGGGTGTGATGACATCACGAATACTCTCCGAACGTGCGGCCGACTCGACGGCCATACTTCCCCCCTGGTGCGTCCGACAAAGGTTGCCCCGAACTGCGAATACGAGCGCCGGACACCGACATCCCCCACCGAAGGCCGTGTCGCTCGCGTAGCACCATGCGATCCCCACCGAGCAAGGTAGCGGCCCGATCACCTCCCGCGAGGACAAACCGCAAACAATCTCTTCAACTATGTAGCCGTACCGTGGAGATGATGTTGAGGCGAATCCCTGACCGAGGTCCGCAATCCGTCGCATACTGGGCTCGCGCCAGCTGGAGGGGAATGATGAAGCCTGCGACGGTCGAGGTGATCGTGGTCACCTGGAACAGTGCCGAGGTCCTGCCCGGACTGCTGGACTCCCTGGAACAGGGGCTCCAGGGAGTCCAGTGGCGGCTGACGGTGGCCGACAACGCCTCGGCGGACGGAACTCTGACGCTCCTCCAGGAGCGGATACCCGGGGCCAGGATCGTCCGGACCGGCTACAACGCCGGGTACGCGGCGGCGATCAACGCCGCACTCGCCGGTCTCGAACCCCGCACCGCCGTCCTGGTGCTCAACCCGGACATCCGCCTCTCCCCCGGCTGCGTCGCCGCCATGCTGCCGCACCTCGACCGCCCCGGCACCGGCATCGTGGTGCCCCGGCTGCACGGCGAGAGCGGCGCCCTCACCCACTCGCTGCGCCGCGAACCCGCCGTGCTGCGGGCGATCGGCGAGGCCGTGCTGGGCAACCGCCGGGCCGGGCGCTGGTCGCTGCTCGGCGAGACCATCACCGCCGGGGCCGCCTACCGCGCCGCCACCACCGTCGACTGGGCCACCGGTGCGGCCCTGCTGATCTCCTGGGACTGTCTGCGGGACTGCGGCCCCTGGGACGAATCGTTCTTCCTCTACTCCGAGGAGACCGAGTACGCGCTGCGCGCCCGTGACCTCGGCCACCGCACCCGGCTCGCCCCCGACGCCCACGCCGTGCACCTGGAGGGCGACTCCGAGGTCTCGCCCCGGCTGTGGACTCTGCTCACCCTCAACAAGGTCCGGCTGTTCCACCGCCGCAACTCCGCCGCGGCCAGCGCCGTGTTCTGGGCGGCGATGCTGCTGCGCGAGGGCTCCCGGGCACTGCTCGGCCAGGAGCGCAGCCGGCGGGCCGCCGCGGCCCTGCTCAGTCCCGCCAGGCTGCGCACCCGGCCGACCGCGGACAACCTGGTCTGACCGGTGTACCTCTCCTCCAGTCGGGCCGCCGACTCCGCGGCCGGGACCGGCACCGGATCTCCCCGCTCCCGCGCCGGGCGCCGGGTCGCAGCCAATGTGCTGGTGCTCGGGGTGGTCAGCTTCCTCACCGACGTCTCCTCCGAGATGGTCAGCTCGGTGCTGCCGCTGTACTACACCTCGGTGCTCGGTCTGACGATGCTCCAAACCGGCTTCCTGGACGGGCTGTTCAACGGGGCATCGGTCTTCCTGCGACTGGCCGGCGCCCACCTCGCCGACCGGTTCCACGCCCGCAAGCCGGTCGCGGTGGCCGGTTACGCGCTCTCCGCCGTGTGCAAGCTCGGCCTGCCGGCGGCGGGCGCCTCGCTCCCGGGCATCAGCACCGTGCTGGCCGTGGACCGCAGCGGCAAGGGCCTGCGCACCGCCCCGCGCGACGCACTGATCTCGCTCTCCAGCACCCCCGGGGCACAGGGCCGGGCCTTCGGTGTGCACCGCACCCTGGACACCGCGGGCGCCTTCGGCGGTCCGCTGATCGCCTTCGCAGTCCTCTCGGCCGTGGCCACCGCCTACGACGCGGTGTTCATGGCGAGCTTCTGCGTGGCCGCCGTGGGCGTCCTGGTGCTGCTGCTCTTCGTCCGCGAGCGGTGCGGCCCCCGCCCCGAACGCCGGCCGGTCACCCTCGGCGCCGCCTTCGGCCTGCTGCGCGAGGGGGCCTTCGGCCGCACCTGCCTGTGCGTGATGCTGCTGGAGACCGCGACCATCAGCGACGCCTTCGTCTACCTGTCCCTCCAGCGCCAGGACGACCTGGCCGCCCGCTGGTTCCCGCTGCTGGCCCTCGGCACCGCCGCGCCGTACCTGCTGCTCTCGCTGCCGCTCGGTTCGCTGTCCGACCGGCTCGGGCCCTGGCGGCTCTTCCTCGCCGGACACGTCTGCTTCCTCACCGTCCTCGCGCTGCTCGCCTCCTCCCGGGGCGGGCCGGTGGTGCTGGTCGCAGTGCTCGTGCTGCACGGCGTCTTCTACGCGGCCACCGACGCCCCGCTGATGGCCCATGCCGCCGCCCTGCTGCCCGCGCACTCCCGCACCTCGGGCTTCGCAGTGCTGCAGAGCCTCCAGGCGCTGGGGATGTTCGCCTCCTCGCTGCTGTTCGGCCTGGCGTACCGCTACCTGGGGCCGCATCCGACCCTGTACGCCTTCGGCCTCGGCCTGCTGCTCTGCCTGGTGGCGTCGGCCGTACTGGTCCGCGCCGTCCTGCCCCGCCCCGTGAACGCGCCGACCGCGAAAGAGGCGAAGTGACCTTGACCCGCCGAGTCCCGTCCGAGGCCGACCAGGACGGGCCGCTGTTCACCAGGGGTCGCCTCGCCGTCTTCGCCGTGGCCCTGGTGCTGCTAGCCGGCCTCGGCATCGGCTACGGCCTGCACGCCGCTCACCGCGCCGACCGCGGCATGCACCAGGGGTCCGGCACGGCCCCCGCCGCCGGGGAGCTCGACCTCACCGGCGCACACGGCGAGCTGCTGTTCCGCGACACCGAACCGGGCCCCGGCTTCGGCCTGCTGGCCACCGTCGACCGCGCCGACCCCACCGGCCCGCGCACCGTCGGCCACACCGCCTGCGAGCGCGCCTACTCCGCTGCCGGCACGGTCGTCTGCCTCACCACCGAGTACGGCGCGATCCCCAGCCACCACGTCAGGATCCTGGACGCCGCCCTGCGCGAGCGGCGCCGGATCGACCTCGGCGCGGGCGCCCCCAACCGCGCCCGGATCTCCGCCTCCGGCCGGATGGCCTCCTGGACGGTCTTCACCTCCGGCGACTCCTACGCCGCCAACTCCTTCTCCACCCGCACCTCCGTCCTGGACGTGCGCACCGGAGCCCTGACCGCCACCCTGGAGGACTTCTCCGTCAGCAAGGACGGCGAGTCCTACCTGCCGGCGGACCGCAACTTCTGGGGCGTCACCTTCACCTCGGACGACAACACCTTCTACGCCACCATGTCCCCGGTGAGCACCGGGAAGACGTACCTGGTCAGGGGAGACCTGGCGGCACGCCGGATGACCGTGCTGCGGGAGAACGTCGAGTGCCCCTCGCTCTCCCCCGACAACACCAGGATCGGCTTCAAGAAGCGCGTCTCCAGCGATCCGGTCCGCCCCTGGCGGCTGTACGTGCTGGACCTGGCGAGCGGCAGGGAGACCGAACTCGCCGAGACGCGCAGCGTCGACGACCAGGCCGCCTGGCTCGACGACACCACCCTCGCCTACGCCCTCCCGGCCGCCGGCGGCACCGGCTCCGACCTGTGGACCGTACCGGCCGACGGCACCGGCAGCCCCGCCCTGCTGCTGCACGGCGGCTTCTCCCCCGCGCTGCTGCCGTAGCCCGGTAGCCGCTGCCGCCGTCCCCCGGAAGCCGCTGCCGCCGCAGCTCAGTAGATCAGGTAGCCCGGCCGGTGCCCCTCGTCGGCGATCTCGCCGTTCGCCTGGGCCTTCAGCCGGTGCGACAGGTCCTCCAGCGCGCGTGAGGCCGCCAGTTCCTCCCCGATCCGCGCCAGCGGGCGGTCCTCCACGCTGCGGGTCGCCTCGCCGTGCCCGCGCAGCCCCGGTGCCCGGGGTCCGACCAGGGACGCCTCGCAGACGGTGTGCACCCCGTCCTCGGAGAAGCTCAGCTGCACATCCCACTGGTTCTGCATGGCGACCTCCCAAACCCCCTGCTGCCGTCGCTACCCCAAGCGTGCGCCCCGCCCCCGCCGCCTGCAAGGCACGGCCGCCCGGGCCCCGTCCGCCGCCCGGGCGCCGCGCGCTGACCGACCGTCAGGATGCCCCACCACCCGATCAGTCCACGTGTGCCGGAGCGGCCACTTGAGAACGAATGGTTATGTTTGGGACCCTTATGTCCCTATTTATCCGCGAGGTGATCCGCATGTCCCCGCATGAGCCTGTCACCGTCCAGGACCGCGCAGCCGGGATCCGGCCCGCCGACTCCCGCCGCACCGGCGACTGAGGGCGTCCCGGCCTTGCCCACCCCACACCCTTCGAAGCCCGAGACGGTCGAGACGGCCACCCTCAGGCTCGCGAGTGACGTCGCCTGCGCCCTGAGGGGTGCGGGCGACGCCGCGTTCCGGCTGGAGCAGCACCCGCAGGGCGCCGAGGCCGCCCACCTCGGTGCCGTACGGGCGCTCGGAGCCGACGCGCTGGCCCCCTTCGTCGTCGGCCCGCACACCCTGGGCCCCGGCGACGTCGCCCTGCTCACCGAGGCCGTCCGCGCCGTCCCCGCCCCACGGCCGCTCGACCCCGTCACCGACCGGCTCTGGGGCCTGCGCGACTGGGCCCTGTGCCGCACCCTGACCGCCCTCGGCGTCGACCCGGACGGCTGGGACGGGCTCGCCGACATCCACCGGTACGGCCTCGCCGCACCCGCACCCGCGCCCGTCGATCCGGTCCAACGGATCGAGCCCCGGCTCGCCGACGAGCCGTGGCCCACCTGGACGGCCGGCCTGGCCCAGCTGTCCTCGCTGGCCCTGCCCGGACTGCACTGCCCGCAGCGTGACCAGGCCAGGCGCCGCCGGCTGGACCTCGGCCGGGGCCTCACCCACGCGCTGCTCCGCCGCGACCTGCTGCGCGCCGCCCGGCTGGCCCGCTGGCTCGCCCTGGACAGCGCCACCCGTCCCGAACCGCTGCTGAGCACCGCACTGGCCCACATCGAGGTGCTCGCCGCCGACCAGCCCAGGACGCTGCTGGAGACCACCCTGGCCCGCCGGACCGCCGACACCGACCGGTACTGGATGGGGGCGCGCTGATGGACCCGCTCGACCTGCACCTGCCCCGCCAGGTGGGCGCCCGCGCCCTTGAGTGGCTGGACCGCTGCCACGGCTCCCTCGCGCTGGACCCGGCCGTGCCCTGGTACGAGATCGACGAGCCCTCCCTCGGGGCGCTGGCCGAACTGGCGCTGGCCGCCGCGACGGTCCGGCGGGAGTCGGTGGGCAGCCCGGAGACCGCCCGGACCGCCGACCGGCTGCTGGCCTTCAGCTGGCGACAGTTCCACGAGGGCGAGCTGCTGTACGAGCTCCAGCGGCAGACGCCCGCGGCCACTTACCCGATGGAGATCTACTCGCCGCTCGCCGCACTCGGCTACCGCCACCGCGCCCTGGACCGGCTGCTCGCCCACCTGTCCGCCACCAGGGCCGCCCAGGTGCCGGAGCACTCACCGGGCCGCCGACTCGCCGTGGCCGCCGCCGCCCGCCGGATCGGGCTGCCCGGCCACCACGACCTGGCCGAGCTGACCCGCCGCACCTGGCTCGGCGGCGTCCCCGAGCCCTGGATGCTGGACGGCCGGGGCGCCCACGGGGTCACCCGCACCGTCTTCCACCTCACCGACCGGGGCGCCGACCCGGCCGGCCTGCCCGCACACCTCCAGCGCTATCTGCACCAGTGGCTCCCGGCCTGGCTGCAGGCCTTCACCGAGGCCCGCAGCTGGGACCTGCTCGGCGAACTCCTCGCCGTCGGCGCCTGCCTGGAGCAGCCGCTGTTCCACGCCGAGGCGTGGGCGGCCCTCGCCCAGGCGCAGCAGGCGGACGGCATGCTGCCGGGTGGCGCCACCCGGCCGCCCTCCGGCCCCGAGCGGGCCTTCCGCAGCCACCACCCGACGATCACCGCTGCAGTCGCCGGAACCCTGGCGCTCTCCCGGGCGATCGGCAGTCCCCGAGCGGCGGGGGTGGCTAGTTGAGCGAGCGAAGCCCCGGGACACACCCCCTCCCACCAGCCGGTCAGGCGGCCCGAAGCGCCGAACTCACCACCGCTGCCGACTCGTTCGCCCTGCCCGGCCCGCCGCGCCCGGCACCGGCGTGCAACCCCTCCGAGGGCGAGCTGCGCGAACTGCTCGCCGCACAGGCCGCGGTGGTGACCGCCGATCCCCTGGTCCCGGCAGTGGTGATCTCGGCGATCCGCCCGGGCGCGGCCGCCGTGTACTGCACGGGCGTCCTCACCCTGGGCGGCAGCACCACCCCCGACCCCGCCACCCGCTTCCAGGTCGGCTCGCTCACCAAGGCGTTCACGACCCTGCTGTTCGCCGAACTGGTCGCCCGCGGCGAGGTCGCCGAGGCCGACCCGATCGAGACCTACCTCCCGGTCGGGGCCGCCCCGCGCCGCCGATCCGAGCCGCCGATCACCCTGTTCGACCTGGCCACCCACACCTCCGGACTCCCCCGGCTCCCCCGGGGGCTCTACCGCAGCGCGGCGGCCCGGATCGTCTCCGACCCGTACGCAAGGTACGGGGAGGCTGAGTTGTACCGTGCCACCGCCAGGCTGCGGCCCCGCCGCTCACCGCCCGCCGTCCGGTACTCCACCTTCGGGATGGGGCTGCTGGGCCTGCTGCTCGCCCGGGCCGCCCAGGCCGAGTACGGCGAGCTGCTCGCCGAGCGGGTCCTGCGGCCGCTCGGCCTCACCGGCACCGGTACCGGCGACTTCGACGCCACCATGGCCAACCGGGCGAGCGGCCACCGCCGCGGCCGGACGGTGCCGGACTGGCACTTCCAGGCGCTCGCCCCGGCGGGCGCCCTGCACTCCTGCGGGGCCGACCTGCTCACCTTCCTGCGCGCCCAACTCCACCCCGGGCAGACTCCGTTGGCCGAGGCACTGCGTGCCACCCAGCGGCCCCGCCACTCGCTGCCGGACGGTGCCGGACCGGTCTGCCTCGGCTGGAACCACCGGATCACCCGCCGCGGCCGGACCGTCCTCTCGCACGCCGGCGCCACCGGCGGCTTCACCGGCTACCTCGCAGTCAGCCCGGACGCCGGGGCGGGCGTCGCAGTGCTGGCCAACGCCACCCCGACCCGTGCCCACCCGGTCGTCGGTGCGGGCCGCCGGATCCTGCACGACCTCCTCCGCCCACCGGCGGCCTGAGCCCCACGCCCCGGCGGCCGGGGAGACCGTCGGGGCACGGGGAGCCGCGCGGACAGGACGGCCGCAAGGCCGCAGACCGGTCCGCGCGGCTCCCCGTGCGTCCGTCCGGGCCTCCACAGCGGCGGTCAGGGCCGCGGGCCCCCCAGCCGGTGCAGGAACAGATCCAGGTCGTCACCTCCCACCGGACACGGCCTCCCCCACTCTTCCGGGTTCCACAACTCGCGCTGCCCGGCCGTACCTCCTCCGGAACCCGCCGACCCGTTCGCCACTCACGGCGTGACCGTACCCGCGGTGCGCGCGAGAATGGGGTGAGGTGACCTCCCAGGGAGGGAGCGCGGACATGGCCCGCTCAGTCGGTATCGACCTCGGTACCACCAACTCCGTCGTCTGCATCCTGGAGGGCGGCGAGCCCTCGGTGATCCCGAACGCCGAGGGTGCCAGGACGACACCGTCCGTGGTGGCCTTCAGCAAGACCGGCGAGGTGCTGGTCGGCGAGGTCGCCAAGCGCCAGGCGGTCACCAACGTGGACCGCACCGCCCGCTCGGTCAAACGCCACATGGGCGAACCCGACTGGCACTTCCCGGAGTCCGGCGACATCGACGGCAAGCGGTACACCGCGCAGGAGATCTCCGCCCGGGTGCTGCAGAAGCTGAAGCGGGACGCCTCCGCGTACCTCGGCGAGGAGGTCACCGACGCCGTGGTCACCGTCCCGGCTTACTTCAACGACGCCCAGCGGACGGCCACCAAGGAGGCGGGCGAGATCGCCGGTCTGCGGGTGCTGCGGATCGTCAACGAGCCGACCGCGGCCGCGCTGGCGTACGGGCTGGACAAGGAGAACGAGCAGACGATCCTGGTATTCGACCTCGGTGGTGGCACCTTCGACGTCTCGCTGCTGGAGATCGGCGAGGGTGTGGTGGAGGTGAAGTCCACCAACGGCGACACCCACCTCGGCGGGGACGACTGGGACCAGCGCATCGTCGACCACCTGGTCAAGGAGTTCAAGAACGGCTACGGCGTGGACCTGTCCAAGGACAAGATGGCCTCGCAGCGCCTGCGCGAGGCCGCTGAGAAGGCCAAGATCGAACTGTCCTCGGCCACCGAGACCACCATCAACCTGCCCTACATCAGCGCCTCGCCCGAGGGCCCGCTGCACCTGGAACAGCGGCTCAGCCGGGCGGAGTTCCAGCAGCTCACCGCCGACCTGCTGGAACGCTGCAAGACGCCGTTCCACCACGCGATCGAGGACGCACGGATCACGGTCAAGGACATCGACCACGTGATCCTGGTGGGCGGCTCCACCAGGATGCCGGCCGTCACCGAGCTGGTGAAGGAGCTCACCGGACGCGACCCGCACAAGGGCGTCAACCCGGACGAGGTCGTCGCGATCGGCGCCGCGCTGCAGGCGGGCGTGCTCAAGGGTGAGGTCAAGGACGTCCTGCTGCTGGACGTCACCCCGCTGTCCCTCGGCATCGAGACCAAGGGCGGCATCATGACCAGGCTGATCGAGCGCAACACCACGATCCCGACCAAGCGCTCGGAGATCTTCACCACGGCCGAGGACAACCAGCCGTCCGTGCAGATCCAGGTCTACCAGGGCGAGCGCGAGATCGCGGCCTACAACAAGAAGCTCGGCATGTTCGAGCTGACCGGCCTGCCGCCCGCGCCGCGCGGCCTGCCGCAGATCGAGGTCACCTTCGACATCGACGCCAACGGCATCATGCACGTGGCCGCGAAGGACCTCGGCACCGGCAAGGAGCAGCGGATGACCGTCACCGGCGGGTCCGCGCTGCCGAAGGACGACATCAACCGGATGATGCGGGACGCGGAGCAGCACGCCGAGGAGGACCGCCGCAGGCGCGAGGCGGCCGAGACCCGCAACCAGGGCGAGCAGCTGGTCTACACCACCGAGAAGCTGATCCGGGAGAACCCGGACAAGATCCCCCAGGATGTGAAGAGCGAGGTCGAGCAGCCCATGGCCGAGCTCAAGGAGGCCCTGAAGGGCACCGACGACGCCGCGATCCGCACCGCACTGGAGCGGGCGAGCACGGCGGCGCAGCGGATCGGCGCGGCGATGTACGCGCAGTCCCAGGCTCAGGCTCCAGGCGGCCAGGCGGGCGAGGGCGGCGCCGGCGGGGCCAGGGAGGACGAGGTGGTGGACGCCGAGATCGTCGACGAGGACCGGCCGAAGGGGACGTCCCCATGAACGACTCCCACGAGGGCGAGCGCTCCGGCGAACTGGTGCTCTGCGGCGCCCGGCACCGTGCCGAGCCCGACTTCACGCCCGTCCGGTCTCGCGCCGATGAGGAGGTGCCGACGACCCCCGAGGAGCTGACGGCCCTGCTGGCCGAGCGGACCGCCGATCTCCAGCGGGTGCAGGCCGACTTCGAGAACTACCGCAAGCGGGTGCGGCGGGACCGGCTGGCCGTCCGGGAGATCGCGGTGGCGAACGTCCTGCTCGGCCTGCTGCCGGTGCTGGACGCCCTCGACCGGGCCCGCGAGTTCGGCGAGGTGACCGGCGGGTTCCAGGCCGTCGCGGACGAGCTGACCGAGCACCTCGCCGCACTCGGCCTGCTCCCGTTCGGCGAGGTGGGCGAGCGCTTCGACCCCACCCGGCACGAGGCCCTGACCTACCTCCACTCCCCGCAGGCGGCCACCCCCGTCTGCACCGCCGTCCACCGGCCGGGCTACCGGGTCGGCGGCCATCTGCTGCGCCCTGCCCAGGTGACGGTCACCGCACCGCCCGAGCACGGGTGACGGCCGTCGCGCCGCGCGCACGGGCGGTGATCACCGCACCTACCGGGCAAGGGTGTTGGCGAGAATGCCGGGCCCGTGACCGGATCGGTTCACTCGGCCGGGGCACAGGTGACTCATGTGCCTCCGGATCATTGCCATTTGACCTGTGACTCCATAAGTTAACCGAGCATGACGAGCAGTCAGCAGGCTGTCACCGCTCCGGCCATCCGCCTCTCCGGCCTACGGAAGTCCTTCGGTCACACGGAGGCGGTGGCCGGAGTCGATCTGGAGATCCCCGACGGCGAGTTCTTCTCGATGCTCGGCCCGTCCGGTTCCGGCAAGACCACCGTGCTGCGGCTGATCGCGGGCTTCGAGAGCCCGAGCGCCGGCACCGTCCACCTCGGCGGCACCGACGTCACCCGCCTCGCACCGTTCGAGCGCGACGTCACCACGGTCTTCCAGGACTACGCGCTGTTCCCGCACCTGACGGTTCGTCAGAACATCGAGTACGGGCTGCGGGTCCGTCGAGTGCCCCGGGCCGAGCGCGCCGATCGGGCCGGGCAGGCCCTGCACCAGGTCCGCTTGGACGGCTACCAGGACCGCCGTCCGAGCGAGCTCTCCGGCGGCCAGCGCCAGCGGGTGGCGCTGGCGCGGGCGCTGGTGGTCCGGCCCAAGGTGCTGCTGCTGGACGAGCCGCTGGGCGCGCTCGACCTCAAGCTGCGCGAGCAGATGCAGGTCGAACTGCGGCAGATCCAGCGGTCGGTGGGGATCACCTTCGTCCTGGTCACCCACGACCAGGGCGAGGCGCTGGCACTCAGCGACCGGATCGCGGTGTTCCACCGGGGCAGGATCGAACAGGTCGCCTCCCCGGCCGAGGTGTACGAGCGGCCCGCCACCGCCTTCGTCGCCTCCTTCGTCGGCACCTCCAACCTGCTCGGCGAGCAGGAGTCCCGGCGGCTGCTGGGGGTCGGCGGCACCCACAGCATCCGCCCCGAGCGGATCCTCGTCGCGCCCGCCGGCACCACGCCCGGCGCCGGCCAGCACGCCGTGGAGGGCACCGTCACCGAACGCGGCTACCTCGGCCACAGCACCCGGCTGCTGGTCGACCTCGACGGCGGCGGACGGCTCACCGTCCTCCAGCCCCAGGACGCCGCCCCCGCCGAACCCGGCTCCCGGATCACCCTGCTCTGGCAGCGCACCCACGACTACCAGGTATCCCCGTCCGACTGACCCCACGGAACCGAACGGAACCCGACCATGCGGAGCATCACGCGGACCATCCGAACAGTCACGGCCCTGGGCGCCCTGGCCCTCGCCGTCGCCTGCTCCGGCTCGACCGGCGGCGGTAGCGGCAGCCGTAGCGGGTTCAACCCGCCCAAGCTGGAGGCGCAGAAGGCCATCGGCCCTGGCGAGGGCAGACTCAACCTGATCGCCTGGGCCGGCTACGCCGAGAACGGCTCCAACGACCCCAAGGTGGACTGGGTCACCCCCTTCCAGAAGCAGACCGGCTGCCAGGTCAACGCGAAGACCGCCGGCACCTCCGACGAGATGGTCAGCCTGATCAAGACCGGCGAGTACGACGCGGTCTCCGCCTCCGGCGACGCCTCCCTGCGGCTGATCGCCTCCGGTGACGCGGCGCCGGTCAACACCGGGCTGCTGACCAACTACCGGGACATCTCGCCGTCCCAGAAGATGCAGAAGTGGAACTCGGTGAACGGCGTCGCCTACGGCATCCCGCACGGCTACGGCGCCAACCTGCTCGCCTACCGCACCGACAAGGTCAATCCCGCGCCCACCTCGTGGAGTTCGGTCTTCGCGGTCGACTCCCCCTACGCCAAGCACATCTCGGCGTACGACTCGCCGATCTACCTGGCCGATGCCGCCGTCTACCTGATGTCCGCCAAGCCCGAGCTCGGCATCAAGGACCCGTACGCACTGGACCAGAAGCAGTTCGACGCCGCCGTGGCGTTGCTGAAGCAGCAGAACCGGAACATCGGCGAGTACTGGAGCGACTACCTCAAGGCCGCCTCCGCGCTCAAGTCCGGAAACACCGTGATCGGCAGCTCCTGGCAGGTGGTGGTGAACACCGCCGTCGGCGAGGGCGCACCGGTGGCCACCGCACTCCCGACCGAGGGCGCCACCGGCTGGGCCGACACCTGGATGGTCTACGCCAAGGCCCAGCACCCCAACTGCGCCTACCAGTGGCTGAACTGGATCACCTCCCCCAAGGTCAACGCCCAGGTCGCCGAGTACTTCGGCGAGGCCCCCGCCAACCAGCTCGCCTGCCAACAGACCACCGACAAGAACTTCTGCACCACCTACCACGCCGGTGACACCGCGTACTGGAGCAGGGTGCACTTCTGGGCCACCCCCGTCCCGCAGTGCCTGGACGGCCGCACCGACACCACGTGCGTCCCGTACGCGCAGTGGGTGCAGGCCTGGACGGCGATCAAGGGCTGACCGGTGAGCTCACCGACCTCCGCACAGCGGCTGGCCGGCGGTCTGCACCGCCGGCCCTGGCTGCGGCTCACCCTGCTGCTCGGCGCCCCGGCGGCCTGGCTGCTGGTGGCGTACCTCGGTTCGCTCGCGGTGCTGTTCTGCTCGGCGCTGTGGACCACCGACCCGTTCACCTCGGACGTGGTCAGGGTGTGGAACCTGGACAACTTCCAGCAGCTGTTCACCACCGGCGTCTACCGGCAGGTCGCCCTGCGCAGCCTCGGCACGGCGGTCGCCGTCACCGTGCTGGACGCGGTGATCGCCTTCCCGATCGCCTTCTACATGGCCCACGTCGCCCGGCCGCGGATACGTCCACTGCTGGTGGTCGCCGTGCTCACCCCGCTCTGGGCGAGCTACCTGGTCAAGGCGTACGCCTGGCGCGGCATCCTGGCCGAGGGCGGGCTGCTGGACTGGGCGGGCGGGCCGCTCGGCCTGCACTCCCCCGGGTTCGGGCTCGGCGCGACCGTCGCGGTACTGGCGTACCTGTGGCTGCCGTACATGATCCTGCCGGTCTACACGGGTCTTGAGCGGCTGCCGCCCGCGCTGCTGGACGCTTCCGCCGATCTCGGAGCCGGGCCCTGGCGGACCCTCCGCTCGGTGGTGCTGCCGCTGGTGCTGCCCTCGGTGGCGGCGGGCTCGGTGTTCACCTTCTCGCTCAGCCTGGGCGACTACATCGCCGTGCAGATCGTCGGCGGCAAGACCCAGCTGATCGGCAACCTGGTCTACGCGAACATCACCCTCAACCTGCCCCTCGCGGCGGCGCTCGCCACCGTGCCGGTGCTGGTCATCGTGCTCTACCTGCTCGCCGTCCGGCGCAGCGGCGCGCTCAACTCCCTCTGACCGCCGAGGAGTCCACCGTGCACCTGTCCCGAGCCGCCCGGATCGCGGTGCGTACGGCCGCGTTCGCAGGGCTCGTGGTGATCTACGTACCGCTGCTGCTGGTCCTGGTCGACTCCGTGAACGCGGACCGCACCTTCGGCTGGCCGCCGAGCGGTCTCACGCTGCGCTGGTGGGCCGATGCATGGGACGACTCCGGTGCGCGGCAGGCGCTGTGGACCTCGGTCCGGGCCGGGCTCGGTGCCACCGCGATCGCACTGGTGCTGGGCACCCTGGCGGCGTTCGCCGTGCACCGGCACCGGTTCTTCGGCCGGGAGGCGGTCTCCTTCCTGGTGGCGCTGCCCATCGCGCTGCCGGGCATCGTCACCGGCATCGCTCTCAACACGGCCTTCCGTACGGTGCTCGGGCCGCTCGGGGTCGGGCTCGGTATGGTGACGGTGATCATCGGGCATGCCACCTTCTGCATCGTGGTGGTCTTCAACAACGTGGTCGCCCGGCTGCGGCGCGGCCAGGGCTCGCTGGAGGAGGCCTCGATGGACCTCGGCGCCGACAGCTTCCAGACCTTCCGGCTGGTCACCTTCCCGCTGGTGCGCAGCGCCCTGGTGGCGGGCGGCCTGCTGGCCTTCGCGCTCTCCTTCGACGAGATCGTGGTGACCACCTTCACCGCCGGCGCCGGGGTGCGGACCCTGCCGATCTGGATCTTCTCCAACCTGGCCCGCCCCAACCAGGCCCCCGTGGTGAACGTGGTCGCCGCCGTGCTGGTCCTGCTCTCCGTCGTCCCGGTCTACCTGGCCCAGCGGCTCACCTCCGACTCCCCGTCCGCCGGCCGCCTGTGAGGGCCCTTGCGCCGCCGGGCCGGGCATCGCATCGCTGGATCAACACCATGTCGTCGTGGGTGAGTTGGGGCCGTCCGGTAGTCCCTGGCACCGCCCCACCTCCCGGGACCGCCCCGCGCCCCGGGGCTGTCGGTGCCTGCGGGTAGCGTGGTGAGGGTGAGGGAGCGAGCAGGCTGGACCGCCAACGGGCTGCACTGGCACGGTGGCCGCCCGTATCTGAGCGCGCGCAACGGCGAGCGGGAGCACGAGCGCGCGGTGGCTCCGGGCGACCGGATCGGCTGGCTGCTCACCGGCCCCCGCCGCTGCACCGGCGTCTGGCTCCCCGGCGAGCCGCAGCGCCGCCCCTGCCCGCACGGCGCGACCATCGACCCGGACGGCGCCGCCGTCCAGTGCCCGGCCTGCCAGAGCGCGGACCGGGGTCTCGCACTCGCCCGCGACCAGATCCTGGACGACGGCCGCACCTACCGGCTCTACCTCGCCTGGCTCGGCACCGGCCTGCTCAAGGTCGGTCTGACCGCCGAACAGCGCGGCACCAGCCGCCTGTTGGAACAGGGCGCACTCGCCTTCACCTTCCTGGCCCGCGGCCCGCTGCCCGGCATCCGCCGCGCCGAACTGACGCTCTCCGGCGCGGGTCTGGCACGCGAGCGGTACCGCAGCCTGGCGAAGACCGAGGGCTGGTGGCATCTGCCCGGCCCCGCCCGGCGGCACGGCGACCTGGCCGAAGCGCGCGGCGAGGCGCTGCGGCTGCTGGCCGGCCACCGCATCGAGTGCTTCCCGGACGGCGAGATCACCGACCACGTCGAGCTGTTCGGACTCACGGACGGCGCCCCCGCCGAGTACCGCGAGGTCGCCGGCCTGTCCGACGGTGCCGTACTGGCCGGGACACTGCGCCGCCCGATCGGCCGCCACCTCTTCCTCGACCAGTCCGACGGCGTGCCCCTGCTGCTGGACACCCGCCGCCTGGCCGGCTGGACGCTCTCCGCCACCGACCGCCCGGCGGGCCCCGGCCTGGGCCTCCGCCCGCGCCGCCGCCCCGAGGCGCCGACCACCCAGGACGCGCTGTTCTAGCAGCTCGACGGGGGACGGGCACGCTGCGCCGTACGGATGCCGCCCGGTCGCGGGGCCGACATCATGGAGGCAGCGCCGCAGGACGCGATCTGGAGGAGGTCTGCCGTGACCAGCACCGGATGGACCCTGCCGAGCAGCGCCCCCGTGGAGTGGCTGCCCGCCCTCGACATCTCCGGGCCCGACCGGCAGCGCCGGCTCACCGTGCTGCTGCGACTGCTGCTGCTGATCCCCCAGTACATCGTGGTCTTCCTGCTGAAGATCGCGGCCCTGGTCACGGTGGTGATCGGCTGGTTCGCCGCCCTCGCCCTCGGCAGGCTGCCGAGGGCGGTGCACCGGTTCCTGGCCGAGTACCTCGGCTACGCCACCCGGGTGAACGCCGCCACCATGCTGCTGGTCGACCGGTACCCGCCGTTCACCCTGGACGCGCCCCCGGACTACCCGGTCCAGCTGGAGCTGCGGGCCGGGCGGCTCAACCGCCTGGCCGTGTTCTTCCGACTGCCGTTGATCATCCCGGCGGTCGTCGTGGCGAGCCTGGCCGTCTCCGGCTGGTACCTCCTGGCGGTCTTCTTCTGGCTGCTGGTGCTGGTCCTCGGGCGCATGCCGCGCCCGCTGTTCGAGGCGACCGCCGCGACCCTGCGCTACGAGATGCGGGTGAACGCCTACTTCCTGCTGCTGACCTCCGCCTACCCCAAGCGGCTGTTCGGCGACGAGCCGCCCGAGGCTCCCCCGACGGGCCCGCACTCCGCCACCCGCCCCCTGCTGCTGGGCGGCCCGGCCAGGTTCCTGGTCGCCCTGTTCCTGGTGCTCGGGCTGATCGGAGACCTCGCCACCTCCTTCGGCAGCCCCCACCGCGAGGAGAACACGGAGTTCCACGCGGCCACCGCCGTGGTGCGGGCGGCGTGAGCGGCGGGCGACTGCCGCGAGGGCCGTACGGGCGGAGGGTCAGCGGAATCCGCTCCCGGACCAGGCGCTCCACCAACTCCGGGCCCTCCATCGCCCGCAGCCCGTGGTCGAACCGTTCCACCCCCAGCAGGTCCAGCGCTTCCCCGACGTAGCCGGCGGGGCCCTCCTCGCCCGCGTGCGCGACCGCGCGCAGGCCGAGCTCGCGGGCCCGCCGGTAGACAGCGGTGAACTTCGAGTTCTCCCCTCTGGAAATATCTGACGAGTCAGTTACTGTTGTGTCAGGTGAATCGCCCACACCCCCTTCTCGAGGCAGGTTTCCCGTGCAGCTCGTCTACGTCCTCGACGCCTACTGCGGCTGGTCCTACGGCTTCGCCCGCACCATGGCCACCGTCGCCGACCGCCACCCCGGGCTTCCGGTCGAGGCGGTCTCCGGCGGCCTGTTCACCGGTGCCCGCCGGGTGCCGATCCGGGAGTTCGGCTACGTCCGGGGCGCGAACGCCCGGATATCCGAGCTGACCGGCGTCGAGTTCGGCCCGGCGTACGAACGGCTGATCGCCGACGGCTCGTTCGTGATGGACTCCGACGACGCCGCGCGCGCTCTCGCCGCCCTGCGCTCGGCGGCACCGGCCCGGGCCGTCGAGCTTGCCGCCGACCTGCAGCAGGCCTTCTACCGGGACGGCCTGAGCCTCTCCGACCCGGACACCTACCGGAAGGTCGCCGCCGACGCGGGCCTGGACGCCGGCGCGGTCGTCCGCTACTTCGAGTCCCCCGCCGCCGCGGCCGACGCCGCCGCCGACTTCCGCCGGGCAGCGCGGCTCGGCGTCGAAGGCTTCCCCACCCTGCTCGCGGTGGACGGCCGCCGCGCCACCGTCCTGGCCGTCGGCCACGCCACCGCCGCCGAGGTGGACCGCCGCCTCGCGGCGCTCTGAGCGTCCGCTTCGGCCCACGAGTCGACCACCACCATCCTCAGGAGATCCCGATGAGCACCCTCGACTTCAAGGTCATCGACCTGGACTTCCCGGTCGGCAGCAAGAACAAGACCGCCACCCTGGTCACCGGCGAGAGCGAGGCGCTGCTGGTCGACACCGGCTTCACCCGGGCCGACGGCCACCGCCTGGTGGCCGAGGTACTCGACTCGGGCAAGGAGCTGACGACGGTCTTCGTCAGCCATGGCGACCCCGACTACTACTGGGGCGCCGAGGTCCTCGCCGACGCCTTCCCCACCGCCCGGCTGGTCGCCACCGCACCGGTGATCAGCCACATCCGGGCCAAGTTCGAGGGCAAGCTGAAGGCCTGGGAGGCGGTCGGCGCCAACCGGCCGACCCGGCTGGTCGACCTGGAGCCGCTGGCCGGCGACCTCCACCTGGAGGGGCACCGCTTCCAGCTGATGGGCGGGGCCCCGGCGCTGCCCGACCGCCACTACCTCTGGCAGGCGGAGCACCGCGCGGTGCTCGGCGGCGTCCTGGTCTTCCAGCGGGAGCACGTCTGGACGGCGGACACGCCTCGGGCGGAGCAGCGCACCGCCTGGATCGAGCAGCTGAACGAGATCGAGGAGCTGGACCCGCGCCTGGTCGTCCCCGGTCACCGGCTGCCCGGCTCGCCGGCCGACCCCAGCGCCGTCGCCTGGACCCGCGACTACCTGCTGACCTTCGAGGCGATGCTCCCCGCGGCCGCCGACGGCGCCACCGTCACCGAGGAACTGGTCGAGCGCTACCCGGGCGCGGGCATGCTGATCGCGGCCCAGATCGGCCCGAAGGTCGCCAAGGGCGAGATGGCGTGGGGCTGACCGTGGACTCGACCGCGACCGCCGTACTCTCCACCGCCGGCAAGCCGCTCGACGTCCGGGTCGCGCACCACTTCGTGGTCCGGGGCGGTCTGATCGTCCGGTTCGAGCAGTTCGTGGACACCGCGGAGGTGCTTGCCGCGATGCGGCCCTGAGGCCGGCCCCGCCCGGTCCGTCGGTACTTGGACCGACCGGCGACAGGGCCCGCGGCGTCGTTGTGCCGGCCGCATCGCTGGTCGGTCCTACGCGATTGGACGGCCGGTGCGGCCGCCCGGGACGATTGGTCCGGGCACCAGTTCGATCAACCAGGGAGGGCTCGCGGTGGCGGAGCAGCAGATCAGCAGCGGGGCGCAGGCCGCCGCCGACCCCCGCATCCGGGCGGTCGGGGTCCTGCTGAGCGCGTCCGCCCTGCTGGAGCACCAGCTCGGCACCGCGATCCAGCGCGAGGCCGGGATCAGCCACTCGATGTTCGAGATCCTGCTGATCCTGGCCGAGCGGCCGGACGGCGCTCCGATGAGCGAGCTCTCCGGGCGGCTGGTCGTCACCAGCGGCGGCGCGACCCGGCTGGTCGACCGGATGGTCAAGGCCGGGCTGGTCGAGCGCCGGCCGTCCCCGAGCGACCGGCGGGTCCAGCTGGTCTCGATGACCGAGCAGGGCGAGACTGCCCTGGTGCGGGCCGCCCGTGCCCACGTCCGCGAGACCGATCGCCAGCTGTACGCGGCGCTGCCGCCCGAGGAGCTGACTGCCATGATCGGCGCGCTCGACCGGGTCGGGCGGCATGCCCGCTCGCTGCTTCCGCCACTGCGCTAGGTCTACTCGGTCATGACGTCGGTGACCGCCGGGCACCGGGTCGCGGGCCTTCCAGCACACGGCCTCGCACCCCTTCTTCAGCACGGGGCGGTCACCTCACGCTCAGCGCCCTTCCCCGCATCCCCGGGGTGCGGCCCCCTTATTCCGAACCGACACCTCTCCATGGCACACTCGGGACTCGTGTACACAACCAGCCAGGCGTCCAGGACGATCCGGGCCGCGATCTTCGCCGCCCTGGTCGTGCTGCTGGCTGCCCTGAGCCAGGTGGTGCTGAGCGGCCGGCCGCTGCCGGTCAGCGTCCTCGGCGGGGGTGCGCTCGCAACCTTCCTGGTCGCGTTCGTCTGCTCCGGCGCCGAGCACGGCTTCGGCCGGATCCTGGCGCTCTTCCTTCCGACCGAGCTGGCGGTCAACGTCCTGTTCGACCTCGGGCAGGCCACCTGTCCGAGCGGCGAGGCCGCGCTGCACGGCAGCCGCAGCAGCCTTGAGGAACTGATCTGCGGCGGCGGTTCGGTCGGCGGCTTCCTCACCGATCCGGCGGCCACGGTGGCGTCGGTCGGCGGTCTGTCCGTACTGCTCGGGCACGTCCTGCTCGCCGTCCTCGCCTCCTGGTGGCTGCGGCAGAGCGAGCGCGCGCTGCGCGGCCAGGCCACGGTCGCCCGGGCGCTCGGCGAACTGCTCGCCGGCAGCTGGCGGGTGCTGCGTCTGCGCGCCCCGCTCCCGGCCCGGCCGGTGCTCCGGCTGCGGATCCCCCGCGCCAGCCGCGAGCGGATCCCCGCCGACCCCGTCCTGCTCCGCCCCGCCGTCCGCCGGGGGCCGCCGGCCTTCGCGCCGGCCTGCTGAGCACCGTCCCGCACCTCACGCAGGCCCCGCCGCTCCCGGCACTTCGCCGGAGCGTGCCCATCCGTATCCGGACCGCGTGAGACAGGAACCGCATCACCATGAGCAACCAGCAGAAGTCGAACAAGTCGGCCACCGAGCGCCTGCGCGAGCAGCGGCTCCGCGAGGAGAAGGCGGAGAAGACCCGCCGCCGGGTCGTGCTCGGCGTGGCCTCCGCCGTGGTGGTGGCCCTGGCGGCGGGCGTGGCGATAGTGGTGAGCCAGCACAGCGGGGGCAGCAGTGCCGCCGCGGGGCCAGTGGTGGCCCCGGCCAACACCTCCGGCCCGGACGGCACCGTGATCACCTACGGCAAGGCCGACGCCAAGCACACCCTGAAGATCTACGAGGACTTCCGCTGCCCGATCTGCGAGCGGCTGGAGACCACCGACGGCAAGACCGTCCAGCAGCTCGCGGACAACGGCACCTACAAGATCGAGTACCACCTCGCCACCTTCCTGGACGCCAACCTCGGCGGGAAGGGCTCGCACAACGCGCTGGCGGCGGCCGGTGCGGCGCTGAACGAGGGCACGGACAAGTTCAAGCAGTTCCACGACGTGCTCTACGCGAACCAGCCGGACGAGCGGACCGACGGCTTCGGCGACGTCAACCACCTGCTCGACCTGGCAGGCAAGGTCCCCGGTCTGAAGACCGACGCCTTCGTCAAGGCGGTCAAGGACGGCACCTACGCCCCCTGGGCCGCCAAGGTCTCCCAGGCGTTCAACGACAGCGGCGTCAGCGGCACCCCCACCCTGATGCTGGACGGCAAGACGCTGAACGTCTTCGACGGCAGCGGCACCCCCGTCAGCCCCGAGCAGTACCAGGCGCTGGTCCAGCAGACCGTCTCGGCGGGCTGAGCCGATGCCTCGTACCGACACCGTTCCCGCCGGCCGCAGGCTGGCCTGGCTGCTGGTGGTCACCGGCGTGGTCGGACTGGCCGCCTCGGTCGAGCTGACCCTGGACAAGATCCGGATCTTCCAGAACCCGTCCTACGTCCCCAGCTGCAACATCAACCCGATCATCAGCTGCGGCTCGGTGATGCGCAGCGCCCAGGCCGCGGTCTTCGGTTTCCCCAACTCGCTGATCGGCCTGGTGGCCTTCGGCGTGGTGATCACGATCGGCGCCGGGATGCTGGCCGGCGCGGCGTACCGGCGCTGGTTCTGGCTCGGCCTGCAGGCGGGCGTGATCTTCGGGGTCGGCTTCGTCACCTGGCTGATGACCCAGACGCTGTACTCGATCGGCGCGCTCTGCCCGTACTGCATCGTGGTCTGGACGGCAATGATCCCGCTGTTCTGGTACACCACCCTGCACAACCTGCGCAGCGGTGTGATCCCGGTGCCGAGCGGCCTGCGCCCGGTGGTCCGGGAGGCGGACCGCTACCACTGGGCCGTTCCGGTGCTCTGGTACGCGGTGATCGCGCTGCTGATCCTGGACCGGTTCTGGTACTACTGGCGGACCCTGATCTGACGCTCCGCCGGAACTCTGCGCGCCGTGGCCCGGGCCGTCCGCCCGGGCCGCGGCGTTTTCGGTACCCGGCGCAGCACTGGTCGTGCACGGCGGCCGGGAAGCCGGCCGCACACCCGGCAACCGGGGTGCCCTCGCCCCGACCGCTCAGTCCGCGTCGGCCAGCTCGGCGAGGTGCTCGAAGGCGGACCAGGTGGCCCGGGCGGGCGCGAGGCGACCCCCGAGATCGATGTCGCGCAGGCCCTCGTCGTAGGGAATGGTGACGATCTCCCCGCAGCTCTCCGCCACTTCGGGCACCCGGCTGAAGCCGCGGTCGGCATGGGTGGGCCCGTTGTGCACCACTGCCACCACGCTGGACCGGGCGAGCGCCCGGTAGCCCTCCCATTCGAGCAGTTCCAGCAGCGCGGCCGTGTCCCGCAGGCCGCGCTCCGGACCGTCCACCAGTACGAGCCGGTCGGCCGTGTCGAGGACGGCCCGGACGTGGGTGTCGAGCGTGGGTGCCCGGCAGGTGGTGACCGCCGTCTCGTAGTGCTCCTGCAGGACGCCCAGCACCTTCCGGTACTGCTCCCCGGTCAGCGCGTCCTGGCGGCGGCCTCCGCCCAGAATGTGCACTCCGTCCGGACCGGGACTCAGGTACTCCCGCAGTGCGCTCCACACGGGTGTGTCCTCCTCCTCGGCCAGCCGCCACAGCCCGTCGGACACCGTTCTCTGCCCCAGCGCGCTCAGGGCGTGAGCGCCCCGGCCGGAGTCCAGGGCGACCACCGGCCGCCCGCCGGAGCGGGCGAGCGCTGCTCCCAGCATCACGGCCGTGGTCGCCAGCCCGACGCCCACGGCGGGCGAGAGCACGGCGATCCGGTGGAACCGGGCCGGCGGCGGTGGCGGCTCGGCTCCGCCGCCGTGCTCGCCGGCCGGCCCGACCCGGGCGGCGTCGGCCACGGTGGCGCCGCCGAGGGCCGCCATCGGCCGTGGGCCCACCGACTGGTGCCCGTTCAGCAGCGCCCGTCCGCGCTGGGACATCCAGGCCGTCAGCCGGCCGTCCTCGGCCCCCGGGCCCACGCGGCCGCGGAAGTCGGCGACGATCCGGTCGAGCCCGGGCCTGCTCTTGGCGTCCTCCCGCAGGCAGTGCGCGACCAGGGTGAGCCAGCTGCGGTCCTGCAGGGTCGGCTTGCCGACCATCTCACCCCAGATCAGCCGGTAGTCGTCCCATTCACGGACCGCCGGGTCGAACTCGCGTCCGGTCGCGCAGTAGTGGAGCACCTCCCCCAGCGCGTAGACGAGGCTGCCGACGGACAGCCAGGGCGGCCTGCGGAAGACCGCGGCCCAGGACCGCTCGTCGCTCAGCAGACGGGAGACGGCCGGGTTCCCCCGCCAGTCCAGGATCACGGGCGCGTCCCCGGTGATGACGATCCGGTCCAGGTCGAGGCGGGCCGGGGCGGTCCCGTTGTCCAGCACCCGGCGCAGCGCGATGGCCAGGTGCAGCGCGAGGTGGTGCAACAGCTCGGAGTTCAGCAGCGGGCCGCAGCCGTCGACGAACTCCCGCAGGGTCGGCGCGGGGCGCCCGGCCGGGGTGAGCGGGACGGTGGTGGCCAGCCAGGGATCGGAGTCACCCGCCCCGACCGCGATCACCCTCGGGGCGTAGCGGGTACCGACACTGTGCAGGTTCCGGGCTTCGGCCCGGATCAGCCGGATGCGCTGGCTCTCGTGACCGGGGATGATCCGCAGGCTCACCACCTCCCCCCGGTCGTCCGCACCGACGTATGTCCATTCCTCGGTCGCCGACCGTCCGAGCACCCGGTAGGGGCCGGCGGCGTACGGGTCTCCCGGCCCCCGTGGGAGCATCCTGCCCATCGCCGCCAGGGCGGCGGCCAGCGGCGGGAGTTCGACCGGACGCTCGGCCGGGCCGGCCGCCGGATGTGCCGGTACTGCGGACTCCCGGACTCCGAGGCGGTGCAGCAGGGTTCGGCCGGCCCAGGCGAACGGGGTGTCCGCCTCGGGCTCCGCCGGGCCGGCTCCGGTGTCGAGCCAGCTCGGGAAGTCCGCCGAGCGGCCGACCAGCGCGTCGAGCAGCCTGCCCACCTGGCGGCTGACGTCGAGCAGTTCGGCGGTCGGCACCGAGTCCAGCAGCACGTCCTTGACCGGCCCGGGGAAGTCGAACGCCCGCTGGGCGGCGGGCCGGGCGGCGGTAGGAGCGGTGGGGCGCAGCAGACCGCCGAGGACGACCTCGGCGAGCGGCACGGCATCGGTGGTGCCGAGCAGGGTGGCCTGGATCAGCCGCATCACCGGGACGGTGACCGGTGCGCGGGCGGCGAGGTGGGCGGCGAGGCGGTGCGCCTCGGGGGAGGCCGCGCGCTGGAACCGGTCGAGGCGCAGCCGGGCCAGGGTGTCCGGATCGGGCCTGGTTGCGGCCGTCCGTCGGGCGGCGGAGCGGGGTTCCCACAGCGGCAGCCGCATCCCGCCGCCGGGTGCGGCGAGGAACCGGGACCAGTCCGTCAGCGCGGCCGGGGTGAGGTCCAGTACCGGGATCGGGATGCCGGTCGCGGCTTCCCCGGCCGGCTGCCAGTCCGCGTTGCGTGCGCCGGGGTGCGGAGCCCGCACCGCGCCCTGCCCGGCGGCCAGCCCCGTCCCCGGCCACATCCGGCGCGGGAGGGCGTGCAGCACGGCGGTCGGCCCCGAACTGCCCCACCGTCGCAGCACGGTGTGCATCCGGCCGTCCCGCCAGGCCGCTCCGGCGCCGTCGCTGAACAGCAGGACGAGGGTCTCCCCGGTGGGGTCCGCCAGCATCCCGGGGTCGAGCGCGCCCGCCGGCTCGGCTCCGTACGGGCTGCTCACCAGGCGGATCCCGCCCGGCTTGCGGGTTCGCAGCCCGTGGACCCGCACGTCGCGGAAGGCGCCGCTGCGTTCCAGCAGCAGCCGCAGGTCGGTCACCGTCCGCTGCCAGAGCAGCATCGAGATGCCGTCGTCCACCACCAGGTCGCAGCGCAGCCAGTGTTCCCTGGCCGGGCGGAGGACCAACTCCAGCAGGCCGCCGTCGGCGGTGGCGGCCACCGTGGCCGCTTCGTCGATCTCGGTACGGCGCCGGCTGGGCCGGTACCGCTTGAGTGGGCGCAGGGCCCGACCGAGCGTCAACTGGTCGGGCAGGCCCTGGAGTTCGGGGACGCGTACCGGCTGGAGCCGGGCGGTGCCCGTCGCCCGGTCCACCGTCGGGCGGTCGGTGGCGTGCAGCGGGCGGGCGGGGGGCGCGGGAGCGGGCGGTGTGTCCTCCGGCCGTGGCAGCGGGTCGGGGGCGGCCGAGGCGCTGGTGGCGGGCGCGGTGGCGGGCCGCGCCGGACGCTCCTGCTCCGGACGGGCGTTGGCGACGGCGGCCAGCGGGGCGCGGTGGTCCGCCGGCAGCCGGCCGGCCAGCCAGAGCGCGTCGAGCAGCTCCTGCGGGGCGAGTTCGACGCCCGCGCTCGCCAACACGTCCAGTACCGAACGGAACTCCACCGCCGCCTCCCCTCTCAGACCGCTCCGCCGAGCCTGCGCAGCACCGCGTCGAGCAGCTCGCCCGCGTCCAGGCCGATGCCGCCCTTGCGCAGGAAGACGGCGTTGAGCAGCTGGTCGGTGGCCAGCTCCCCTTCGGCGCGCCGCTCCAGGAAGGTGCGCAGCACGTCCTCGGCACCGTCGAGTGCCTCGGGGCCCAGATGAGCGGCGACGATGCTGCGCAGCCGGGTCTCGTCCGGGTCGGGCAGGTCCAGGCGCAGGCAGCGGCGCAGGAAGGCGGGCGGGAAGTCGCGTTCGCCGTTGCTGGTGATCACCACGACCGGGAACTCGGTGCAGCGGATCCGTCCCCGGACCACCCGGGTGCGGCGGCCCCCGCCGTCCGCGGTGAGCACGTCCACCTCGGCCTCCGCCTCGGGGAGCCGGGCGAGTTCGGGGATCTCGAAGGCGCCCTCCTCGAAGGCGGTCAGCAGGTCGTTCGGGAGGTCCACGTCGCCCTTGTCGAGCTCGTCCACCAGCAGGACCCGGGGGCGCTCGGCCGGGACCAGCGCGGTACCGAGCGGCCCGAGGCGGACGAAGCTGCCGATGTCCGGCTCCGCACGGGCTCGTTCGTGCGGGAGGGCGCTCTCGCGCAGCAGGGTGCTCTCCCGGAGGCGGCCGATGGCGTCGTAGCGGTAGAGGGCGTCCTGGAGGGTGGAGCGGCTGTTCACCGGCCAGTGCAGGACCTCGCCGAGGCTGAGCTCATGGGCGATGGCGTGGGCGAGGGTGGACTTCCCGGTGCCGGGGTGGCCGGTGACCAGCAGGGGACGGCGCAGGTGGAGTGCGGCGTTGACGATGTCGGTCTCGGTCCGGTCGATCAGGTAGCGGCCGGCCGGTGCGCCGTCGGGCGTCCGGCCGAAGCTGCGCCAGGGCGGGGCCGGGGGCATGGCGGGTGTCCTGGCCCGGTTGTCGCCGTGGAACAGCCACCAGTCGGGCGGTGGGTCGCAGGGGCTGTCCGGGGTTTCGGACGGGTGGTGCGGGCTCATCGTTCGCGGTCCCTCGTCATTCGCCCTCCTGGGCAAGGTCGTTGTCGTACAGGTCGTCCGGGTCGCCGAGTTCGAGTACGGGCGGAGGCGGCCGGTCCGGGTCCTCCCAGGCGAGCACGGGCCGCAGCGGCCGGGAGCCGTCGGCGAAGACCTCGGCCCGGTAGCGGCGGACCCGTTCGGGCAGGCCGAGGGCCGGGCCGTCCGGTGCGAGCGGTTCGAAGTCCTCGGCCCGGTAGGCGGTGTGGGACTGCCGGTCCCAGAGCACCACGGGTACGCCGAGCCGCAGGCAGTCGGCGGCGAAGGCGGTGCGGCGGGCCCGGTCGGCGGTGCGCAGCACCACCCTGGCCGCCTGCTGCTCGCGCTGCACCGCGCCGGTGACGTGCCGGCGCTCCCGGCAGCGCTCGTCCAGGTGGAGTGCGGCCGTCGCATCCAGGTGCTGCCAGCGGCGGCGCAGGCGCCTGGCGCGCTCCTTGGCCTGGACCGGGGGGAGTTCCCCGGCCAGTCGGACCACCATCCGGTAGGCGATGCCGAGGGGTTCGGTGTCGGCGTACCGGTCCTGCGGGTCGGCACTGTCCCAGGCCTCGACCGGCAGGCCGAGTTCCGGCTCGTCGAGGAAGACCTCCACCAGCGGGTCCTCGGCGGCCGGTTCGACGGCGGGCAGGTCCTCGTCCCAGGTGGCCAGGACGGTCCGGATGAACCTGGCGACCTCGTCCGGGGCCAGCGGTCCGGGGGTGGGCGCGGGGACGGGGCGCAGCATCCGGTCGCCGCTGTCGGCCCAGGCGGCGCAGCGGAAGCTGCCCTCCCCGCCCTGCCCGGGGTACTCGTAGCGGGTGAGGCTCACGGCGATCCGGGGTCCCGCCGTCGTGCCGCCCGTCCGGGCCTGGACGTGCCGGGACGCGGCCCACTCGGCGGCGGTGGCCCGGTGCTCGTGCAGCACATCGGTGCCGATGCCCAGCCGGGCGGCCACCCGTCCGCACCAGGAGCGCAGCTCCGCGCCGTGCTGGGGCTCCCGGGCCCCGTCGGCCCAGGCGGCGTGGTACTCGACCGCACGCAGCAGCGGTGGTACCCGGGGTGTTCCGGGCCGGTCCACCGAGTTGCCTCCGGTGTGGCGCTCCAGCTGCGCGATCAGCCCGTCCAGCAGGCGCTCGGCCCGGTCGCGGCGGCAGGCGTTCCGGGTCGCCGGTTCGTCGGCGGGCAGCAGGAGTTCGGGCGGTAGCCGGATCTCGGGGGCCGCCTGGCCGATCGCCCGGACGAACACGGCGGGGTCGGTGTCCGCGAGGGCGTCGCGCAGCCAGCCGTACTCGCCCGGCGAGAGCAGGGCGGCCAGGCCGGTCGACCGTCCGACGGCCAGGAACTCGGCCGCGCCCGGGTGCCGGGCACCGAGGTGCTCCACCAGGGCCGCCAGGCCGCGCGGTTCGGTGGCGAGCAGGTGCGCGAAGCCGTCCGCGTCGGGCCGCCACCCCGGCGGGACGTGCCGGCTGCACTCCCGGGCGACGAATCGGGCGGGCCCGTCCGGGCCTTCCGCACCGGGCAGGAACTGGCGTATCAGCATGGCGAGTCGGCGCCGCAGCGGGTCCACCGGCCCGGGGCCGTCACCGCCGAAGACGCCGTCGTTCGGGAGCAGGCTGGCCGCCGCCTGAGGACCGAGGGCGTTCCTCAGCTCCTCGGCGATGCGCTGCCAGGAGATCGCGAAGCTCCGGTCGTGGAATCCTCGTCCCACCGTCCCTTCGGTGGACCGGAGTTGACCGACCACCAGCCCGACCACCGCCTCGTCGTCCGGCGACCAGAGCGGCCCGCCGCTGTAGCCGGGGCCGATGATCGGCCCGCCGCTCGCCTCGACGTCCAGGTAGCAGACGTCCGGACCGGTGTACTGGACCCGGGTGTCCACGTACGACATCGGAAGCCCGTTGCCGTACCAGGCGCGGACCTTCTGCTGTCCGGTCATCCGGCCCCAGCGCTGGGGGCGCACGTCCGCCGGCGGGGCCGCGACGAGGCGGAGGACCGCCAGGTCGCCCTGCCAGCCGAAGGCACCCTCGGGCACCCGCTCGCCCTCGGCCGTGCGCGGCGGGATCCAGGAGGCGAGTTCACCGTCGACGGTCCCGCCCCGGAAGGAGATCCGCAGGGTCACCGGCCCGGGGTGGCCGGGGTCGAACCCCTTGCGCCGCAGTGCCATGTTGACCACATGGGCACAGGTGAGCACCGAACGCCCCGACAGGAACACCGCACCGCCGCACACCTCGCCGGTGTGCACGTCGAGTACCGAGGCGTACGAGTCGAGCAGAACCTGCTCCGCCGCGCACGCCTCGTGCTCGGACCAGCCCATGCCCCCGGCTACCGTGCCGAGGGCACGGACGAGGGGGCGGCCGAACCGGGCGGCACGGCCGCGCCGCCGGCCCCGTCCGTACCGCCGGTAGCCGGCTGCGGCGCGAGCTGCCAGGTCGCCGAGACCTTCAGGCTGGACTCGCCGCTGCCGCCCACCACGGCCAGCTTGAGGTCGGTGCCGAACCGCACGCCGAACTCCACCGACACCGTGTCAGGACGGTCCGGCACCCCGGCCACGGTGTCGTGCACCTCCTGCAGCAGCGGCACCAGCGGGCGCAGGGCGGAGCGCAGCGAGCCCTGCGCGAGCCTGGTCACCCGCCCGGCCCGCCGCTCGCCGTCCTCCTGTGACCGCTCGCCCTCGGTGTCCCGCCCCACCGCACGACCGCCCGCCATCCCGGGCGGCAGGCCCCCTTGCGGGGCCGGGGCCGGGACGGGAGCCGGTGCGGGCTCCGCCGCCGGCTCGGTGGCGGGGAAGGCGTGCAGCATGACCGACGTACCGTCAGTGAAGGCGAATTCGAGGAACGATGACATGTCCCCGATTCTGCCCACTTCCGCCGGCCCCCGCAGGCGGATCAGCAAGATCATGACTTCTGGGGCCGGTCACCCGCCCGACTCCCCGTCAGCCCGGGAGTTCTCCGGCCTTGCCCGGGTCCGTGAGGCCCGCCATCGGGTCGCGGGGCCGGGCGAGCACCTGCTCGGGGGTGAGCCGGAGGTCCTCGGGGCTGCGGCAGTTGCGCACGGCGGTCCAGGTGAAGGGGACCGACACGGCGGGCGTGGGCCCGGCGCGCAGCGAGTAGGGGGCGGCCGTGGTCTTGGCGCTGCTGTTCTGCGACCAGTCGACGAAGACCCGGCCGTCCCGCAGCGACCTGTCCATCCGGTCCACCACCAGGTCGGGCCGGTGGGCGCGCAGCCGGGCGGCGAGCCTGCGGGCGTAGTCGGTGGCGGCCCGCTCCGGCACCGGGCGCAGCGGCACCAGCAGGTGGAGGCCCTTGCCGCCGGACGTCTTGGGCCAGGCGGTGAGGCCGTCGGCGGCGAGTTCCCGGCGGGCCAGCAGGGCGACGGTGCAGCAGTCCACGATCGTGGTGCCGGGCCCCGGGTCGAGGTCGACGATCAGCCGGTCGTGCTCCTCGGGGTCGTGCCGCCATTGCGGGACGTGGATCTCCAGCGCGCCCAGGTTGGCCGCCCAGAGCAGGGTGGGCAGGTCGGCGACGACGACGTGCCGCAACGTCTCCGCGCGGTGCTCGACCTCGAGGGTGGTGAGCCAGTCGGGGGCGCCGGGCGGCACCCGTTTGGCCCAGAAGCGCTCGCCCGCGACGCCTTCGGGCAGGCGCAGGAAGGAGGCGGGCCGCCCGGCCAGGTGGGGCAGCAGCAGCGGCGCGGCCTTCAGGTAGTACTGGAGGACGGCGGCCTTGGTCCAGCCGGTCTCGGGGTAGTAGACGCGGTCGAGGTGGGTCAGCCGCAGCCGCCGTCCGTCGATCTCGGTGACGGTGGCACTGGGGTCCGGGACGGCGGGCACCGCGTCACCGCCGAGGCCGGGGGGCACGGCGGCCACCGGCCCAGCCGAGCAGCCGGCGGGCGGTGTAGCAGGTGACGATCCGCTCCGGCCCGATCCCCGCGGCCTCCGCTCTGGCGCAGCCGTACGGCTGCCAGTCGAGCTGACCGGGTACGTGGGCGTCGGTGTCGACGGCGAACAGGCAGCCGGCCTCGGCGGCGAGCCGGAGCAGCCGCATGGGCGGGTCGCGGCGCTCGGGACGGCAGTTGATCTCCACGGCGGTGCCGGACTCGGCGCAGGCGGCGAACACCTGCTCGGCGTCGAACCGCGACTCGGGCCGGGTCTTCCCGTCCCGGCCGTCGCCCACCAGCCGGCCGGTGCAGTGGCCGAGCACGTCGGCACGCGGATTGCGGACGGCGGCGAGCAGTCGGCGGGTCATCGGCACCGGCTCCATCCGCAGCTTGGAGTGGACGGAGGCGACCACCACGTCGAGCTCGTCGAGCAGCTCGTCCTCCTGGTCGAGGCTCCCGTCGTCCAGGATGTCGCACTCGATGCCGGTGAGCAGCCGGAACGGCGCCAGGCGCTCGTTGACCTCGGCGACCGCGTCGAGCTGCCGGCGCAGCCGCTCGGGGCTGAGCCCGCGGGCGACCGTGAGGCGCGGCGAGTGGTCGGTGAGCACCGCCCAGGAGTGGCCGAGCTCGCGGGCGGCGCGCGCCATGGTCTCGATCGGGCTGCCGCCGTCCGACCAGTCGGAGTGCAGGTGGCAGTCGCCGCGCAGAGCGGCGCGCAGCCGCCCGCCGCCGGTGGCCAGCGGGTGCGTGGCGCGCTGCTCCAGCTCGGCGAGGTAGGCCGGGGTTCCTCCGGCGGCGGCCTCGGCGATCACCCTGGCCGTGGTCGGACCGATGCCCTTGAGAGCGGCGGCCCCAGCAGCCAGAGTGGAGACATCGGGGTCGGCCGCGAGCCGGGCCCGGACGGCCTCGGCGGCGCGCCGGAAGGCCTGCACCCGATACGTCGAGGACTGCTCGCGCTCCAGCAGAAAGGCGATCCGCTCAAGCGCCCGAAAGGGGTCCATGTGCCGGAGGTGCCCGGTGCGGCAGCTGCGGAAACGGTGTTCCGGCAGTTCGCACGGGGCGCCGCCGGGATGTCGCGGCGGCCGTTCGGGCGATCCCCGGGCGGCTCCGTCCGGGGGATCCGCCGGACGGGCGGGAACGGCGGCCCGGCGATCCGGTACGGCGATCCAGTCAGGGGGGATCCGGGGGGCTCGTCCCGGGGGGCCTAGGAGGAACTGCCATGCATGACCCCCACACTCCGCACCACCGCTCCGAGGGCATCCCGCCACTCGCCCTGGAGACGGACGTCCTGCTGCGCGAGCTCTCCCAGCTGCACCGCACCCGACACGAGACGTTCCTGTACGGCTCCGAGGAGGCACTGCAGCGCCACACCCTGCGCACCGGCCAGTTGGAGGCCGAGTACCTGCGGCGGTTCCCGCTCCGCCAGGTGACCGCCGGGCGGACCAGGACCGGCTCCCGCGCCCGCGAGGCGGCCGCCCGCGCCGAGGCACACCCGGAGTGAGGCCATGCCCATCGCAACCGTGAACCCCGCCACCGGCGAGACCCTGGAGACCTTCCAGCCGCTGGACCCGTACGAGCTGGAGCGGCACCTGGCCAGGGCCGAGGCCGCCTTCCGCGAGTACCGCACCACCACCTTCGAGTTCCGGTCCCAGCTGCTGCGCCGGGCCGCCGAGGTGCTCGACACCGACCGGGACCGGCTGGCCCGTACCGTGACCGTCGAGATGGGCAAACCGCTGGCCCAGGCCGCCGCCGAGACCGCCAAGTGCGCCCGGGCCCTGCGCTGGTACGCCGACCACGGCGCGGCACTGATCGCGGACGAGCGGCCCGCCGAGGACGACGTCGCCGACTCGGGTGCGACGGCCGCGTACGTCCGCTACCGCCCGCTCGGGGCGGTGCTGGCCGTCATGCCGTGGAACTTCCCGCTCTGGCAGGTGGTGCGGTTCGCGGCGCCCGCGCTGATGGCGGGCAACGTGGGCCTGCTCAAGCACGCCTCGAACGTGCCCCGGACGGCCCTGGCACTGGAGGAGGTGTTCCGCCGGGCCGGCGCGCCCGAGGGCTGCTTCCAGACCCTGCTGATCGGCTCCGGCACGGTCGCGGCGGTGATCCGGGACCGCCGGGTGGCGGCCGTGACCCTCACCGGCAGCGAACCGGCCGGCCGCTCGGTCGCGGCCGTGGCGGGCGACGAGCTGAAGAAGACCGTGCTGGAACTGGGCGGCAGCGACCCGTTCGTGGTGCTGCCCAGCGCGGACCTGGACGCCGCCGTCCGCACCGCCGTCAAGGCCCGCACCCAGAACAACGGGCAGTCCTGCATCGCGGCGAAGCGGTTCATCGTGCACACGGACGTCTACCCCCGGTTCACCGCCGAGTTCGCCAAGGCGATGGGGGCGCTGCGGATCGGCGACCCGCTGGAGCCCGACACCGACATCGGCCCGCTCGCCACCCGGCAGGGGCTGGACGACCTGTCCGCACTGGTCTTTGACGCGCTCGCGCGCGGCGCCGTCGCCGAGTGCGGCGGTGAGCGGCTCGACGAGGCGATGGGCCAGGGGTGGTACTACCCGCCGACCGTGCTCACCGGGATCACCTCCGCGATGCGGATCCACCAGGAGGAGGCGTTCGGACCGGTCGCCTCGGTATACCGGGTGGACAGCCTGGAGGAGGCGGTGACGCTGGCCAACGACACCCCGTTCGGTCTGAGTTCCAACGTGTGGACCACGGACCCCGGCGAGCAGGAGCGATGCGTACGCGACATCGAGGCGGGCGGCGTCTTCTTCAACGGGATGACCGCCTCGCACCCCGCCCTGCCCTTCGGCGGCGTCAAGCGCTCGGGCTACGGCCGCGAGCTGGCCGGGCACGGCATCCGCGAGTTCTGCAACGCCACCACGGTCTGGCTGGGGCCCACGTAGCAGGCCGCCACGAGGCCCGTCCATCGGCCGGGGAGCGTCTCCACGCGCTCTCCGGCCGACGCGGCGCCGGCCGGAGGCGGTGGTGTCGGCCTGGCTGCGGCGCGCGGGCCGTGCGGCCGGTCAGGAGACCGCGCGCAGGCGCCGCTTCGGGCGGGCCGCCCCCTCCAGGGCCTGCTGGAGTTCGTCCCGGGTCATGCCGGAGCGGCCCTGGATGCCCTGCTCGGTCGCCATCCGGTACAGCTCGGCCTTGCTGAGCTTCGACAGGTCCGGGCCGGCGGAAGCCTTCTTCGTCCTCGGCGCCGCGGACGCCTTCGGCCGTCCCCCGGCCTCCTTCCCGCGCGCCTGCTCGGCCTCCTTCCCGGTCCCGGCCTTCCCGGTCCCGGCCTTCCCGGTCCCGGCCTTCCCGGTGCCCGCCCCGGCGCCACCGCCGTCGCCCGCACCGGCCTGCCGCAGGCTGCGCTGGAGCACGTCCATCAGGTCCACCACATTGGTGGACGCCGGAGCCGGGGCGGCAGCCACCGTCTCCCGACCGCTGAGCCTGGCCTCGACCAGCTCGCGGACCTGTTCGCCGAAGGTGTCGTGGTGGGCCTCCGGGTCCCAGTCGACGCTGAGGGCCTCGATCAGCTGGCAGGCGGTGGCCAGCTCCTTCTCGCGTGGTGCGAACTCCCCCGGCAGGTTGTCCACCTCACGGTGCGGATCGCGGACCTCGTCCGCGTAGTGCATGGTCTGCAGCACCAGCAGATCGCCCTCCGGCCGTACCGCCGCGAGGTACTGCTTCCCGCGCATCGCGAAGGTCGCCAGCCCCGCCCGTCCGGTCTCGGTCATGGCCCGCAGCAGCAGCCCGTAGACGCCTGCGTACTCCCTGCCGCGCGGGCCGAGGTAGTACGTCCGGTCGAAGAAGATCGGGTCCACCTGCTGGAGCTCGACGAAGCCTCCGATCTCGATCGACCGGGAGCGTCCGGGTGAGAGCTCCTCCAGCTCGGAGGGCTCGAAGACGACGTACTCGCCCTCGGCGACCTCGTAGCCCTTGACGATGTCGCCGTACGCGACCTCCTTGCCGGTGCGCTCATTGACCCGCAGGTTGCGCACCCGGTCGGAGGTACCGCGCTCCAGCTGGCGGAAGTGCGGTGAGTGGTCCTCGGTGGCCGCGTACAGCGCCACCGGGACGGCGACCAGCCCGAAACTCAGGGTGCCGGTCCAGATCGGCCTGGCCATGACGGGCCTCCTCGGTCTGCCGTCCACGCTCGCTGCCCGTGGCTCCTGCCCACCGGCGCCCCGCGATCCGCCGCTGTCCATGGTCCGCCGCGCCCGGTCGATCGGCCAGTCCGTCCGGAGTCCGCCGGACGGGTGGCAGGGCGGGTCCGTGGGGCGGGCGGACGGCGTGCGGACGCACCCTGGAGGGGTGAGCACATCCGCCCGCCCGTCCGCCGGACCGGGGCCGCTCCCCGAGTCGCTCAGCCCGATGCTCGCCAGTTCCGGCACCCGCCGGGAGTTCGACGCCGGCTGGATCCTGGAGCGGAAGCTGGACGGCATCCGCGCGCTCGCCTACCGCGACGGCGAGCTGGTCCGGCTGGTCAGCCGCAACGGCAAGGCGCTGGAGGCCGGTTACCCCGAACTGGTCGCCGCCCTGGCCGCACAGCCCGTCCAGCGCTTCGTGGTCGACGGCGAGATCGTCGCCCTCGACCACGGCGTGACCAGCTTCGAACTGCTCCAGCGCCGGATGCAGCTGCGCGACGCCCGCCGGGCCCTGGCCACCGGGGTACAGGTCACCTACTACCTGTTCGACCTGCTCCACCTTCAGGGGTACGACACCACCCGGCTGCCGTTGCGCTCACGCAAGAAGCTGCTCCGGCAGGCGATCCGGTACGGCGGGCCGCTGCGCTTCACCGTCCACCGCAACGGCGACGGCCCGGCACCGCTCGCGGAGGTCTGCGCCCGGGGCTGGGAGGGCCTGATCGCCAAACGCGCGGACAGCCCCTATGTGCAGCGGCGTTCACCCGACTGGCTCAAACTCAAGTGCTCGGCCGCGCAGGAACTGGTGATCGGCGGCTTCACCGCCCCGGCGGGCAGCCGGGTCGGCTTCGGTGCGCTGCTGCTCGGCCACTACCGCGACGGGCGGTTGCACTACGCGGGCAAGGTCGGCACCGGCTTCGACACCGCCACCCTGCACCGGCTGCGCACCGCTCTCGACGCCGTCGCCCAGCCCGCCTCCCCGTTCGCCGGGCCGGTGCCGGAGCGCGCCGCCCACTGGGTCCGGCCCGAGCTGGTCGCCCAGGTCGCCTTCACCGGGTGGACCCGCGACGGCCGGCTGCGCCACCCGCGCTTCCTCGGCCTGCGCGAGGACAAACCACCCGGCGACGTGGTCCGAGAGCCCTGACCGTCGCCCTCGCCGCCGCCCTTCCCTGCCCGGGAGCGGGGGCACCGGGGTCCGAGGCATCGGGGAGTGTGACGAGTGACACTGAAGGCATGGACGAGTCGCGTCGGCCTGCGAAGGGGGACATCTTCACCCCGCCCGTGGTCGTACGCCCGCCGACCCGTGGTGCGCGGCCGTACCGCCGGGTGGAGATCTACGGCCGCCTGGTCGGCAAGGCGTACGACGAGGCCGACGTGTCCGAGTTCATCCGCCGCGCCGGGGTCGACGATCCCGATCTGGACGACCCGGATCTGGTCGGCTGGCGCGGCGGAGACCGCACGGTCTGGTCCGCCGAGCCGGCCCCTCATCCCGGGGAGGCGCCGACCGGGCCCGTGGGGAGCGCCTCCGAGGAGACCGCCTCCGAAAGGACCGCCTCGGAGGAGACCGTCTCCGGGGACACCGCGGGGGGGAACACCGCCCCCGAGGAGCCGGCGACGGCGCCCGAACCCGCCGAGTAGTTACCGAGCCGTGCTGCTCGCGTACTGTCGCGTAACAAACCCGCTTGGTATGAAGCTATTCAGATGCCCCCCACACACCCGTTTCACGCCTCTGAATCCCAGGGGGAATTCCCGTACCGGTATGCAATCAGCGGGGAGTCTGCGCAGGCCACGGCCATTCTCAAGTAACCCTCAAATCTCGACCGGTCTCCCGGCCTCACCGGTCCGCAACTCCGCACGCAGGAAGGCGAATTGACGTCAGGATTCATCCGGCATTCATCGGCGGAGCGGCTCGGAATATAACTATTCGGATTCATGGGCTGTTCCCGGGGATTCCCGCGCGCCTAACCTTGGGCAACTCTCAACCCCCTGCCATCACCCGAGAGGTCACCTCCCCCATGGCACATGTTGACCAGCTCGCCCCGTCAGTCTCCCCGCCGACCGGTTCGTCTTCCGGATCCGGCCGCTCCCTTCGCCGTGAGGTCGGTCTGATCGGGCTGCTCTGGGCCTCCGTCGGTTCGATCATCGGATCCGGATGGCTCTACGGCGCCAAGAACGCCGTGGTCGCGGCCGGCCCCGCCGCGATCGTCTCCTGGGGCATCGGCGCCGTCGCGATCGTTCTCCTGGCCTTCGTCCACGCCGAGCTGGGCGGTCTCTTCCCCGTCGCCGGCGGCACCGCCCGCTACCCGCACTACGCCTTCGGCGGCCTGGCCGGCATGTCGTTCGGCTGGTTCTCCTGGCTGCAGGCGGCCACCGTGGCCCCGATCGAGGTCGAGGCGATGATCGGCTACGCCGGTCACTGGGACTTCGCCAAGGGCTTCCTGAATGCCAACGGCACCCTCACCGCCAGCGGGTTCACCGTCGCGGTGCTCCTGATGGGCGTCTTCGTCGCGGTGAACTTCCTCGGTGTCCGGGTGCTGTCGCACACCAACAGCATCGCCACCTGGCTGAAGATCTTCGTCCCGCTGTTCACGATCTTCGTGCTCGCCGTCACCCACTTCCACGGCAGCAACTTCACCTCGCACGGCTTCATGCCCTTCGGCGCCAAGGGCGTGCTCGCGGCGATCAGCACCAGCGGCATCATCTTCGCCCTGCTGGGCTTCGAGCAGGCCATCCAGCTGGCCGGTGAGAGCAAGAACCCCAAGCGGGACATCCCCCGCGCGGTGCTCGGCTCGGTCGCCATCGGCACCCTGATCTACACCCTGCTGCAGGTGGTCTTCATCGGCGCCCTGCCGGTCTCCGCCTTCGCCAAGGGCTGGGCCAACCTGGACTTCCCGGGCATCAGCGGTCCGTTCGCCGGTCTCGCCACCGTGGTGGGCCTCGGCTGGCTGGCGGCGGTGCTGTACTTCGACGCCATCGTCTCCCCCGGCGGCACCGGCCTGATCTACACCACCTCCACCTCGCGCATCTCCTACGGCCTGAGCCGCAACGGCTACGCGCCGCAGCTCTTCGAGAAGGTCGACAAGCGCGGTGTGCCGTGGTTCGGTCTGATCATCTCCTTCGTCACCGGCGTGATCTGCTTCATGCCCTTCCCGAGCTGGCAGGAACTGGTCGGCTTCATCACCTCCGCCAGCGTGCTGATGTACGCGGGTGCCCCGCTGGCCTTCGGCGCCCTGCGTCGCCGGCTGCCGGACCGCGAGCGCTCCTACCGCCTGCCGTTCGGTGAGTTCATCGCCCCGCTGTCCTTCGTGGTCGCCAGCCTGATCATCTACTGGACCGGCTGGACCACCCTGGCCCGCCTGGGTGCCGCCATCGTGATCGGCTACCTGCTGCTCGGCTCCTACGCCCTGTACGCCACCAAGAAGGGCCTGCCGAACGCTCCGCGCCTGGACTGGAAGCCCGCCCAGTGGCTGCCGGTCTACCTGCTGGGCCTCGGCGTCATCTCCTGGCAGGGCGGCTTCGGCAACGGAACCGGCAACATCCCGATGTGGTGGGACATGGCGCTGGTCACCGTGTTCGCCCTGGGCATCTACCAGTGGGCGATCCGGGTGGCGCTGCCCTCCGACGCGATCGAGCAGAACATCGAGGACGTCGAGGTCGTGGACGAGGGCGGCCACTGATCACCCTCGACTGATCACCGGCCACTGACCACGGACCGCCGATCCGGCCGTCGACCTCCAGGTCGCAGAGCCCCACGGCCGACCGGCACCTTCGACCAGCGGCCCGGAAACCCAGCCCGGTCGGGCCCTCCCAAAAAAGGGAGGGCCCGACCGGGCTTCCGCGTTCCGGCGGGCCGGGCCCGGGCCCGTGGATTCCCAGCCTCCGGCCGGGAGGTACCTACGGGGGGCGACCGTCGGCACCGACCCCACCGATCAGCGGCCGGAGGGCGGGTGACCGGCACCGGCCGGCACCCGCCGTGCGGACCGTCCCGGACGAGGACCACCCGGGGCGACTCCCGGCTGCCGACTACCGCCGCTCGGAGTCCTTGTCCGGCTCGGGGAGCCGGATGGACTGGGCGTGGCGGAAGACGTCGTACGGATCCCACACCGCCTTCACCCGCTGCAGCCGCCGGTACGTCTCGCGCCCGTAGTAGAGCTCGTGCCAGGGCTGGTGGCCCTTCTTGTCAGGGGGGTTGAAGGCCGGGTCGGAGAGGTCGACGTCGGGGTAGTTGACGTAGCAGCCGTCGGTGTTGCTCGTGGGGAAGACCTCGCCGGGGGAGGCGGGGACGCCGTTGGTGGGCGAGTAGACGTCCTGGTAGAACCTCCGGATCCAGCGCAGGTGGACGTTCTCGCTCTCCGGCTGGGCGTCCTGGTAGTCGCGGACCTGGTCGCCGGTCACGTCGGAGCCCCAGGTCCAGTACGCCTGGTACTGGAGCTTCATGACCGACGAGCGCTGCGGAACCGCCGTGGCGTCCCGGGGGACGTCGTTCACCCTGCCGCCGTAGGAGTCCACCTGGAGCAGGGCGTCGGGGTTCCGGTAGCCGGGATCGGTGAGGTTGCGGTAGATCGCGTCGATCTGGTGCTCGGTGAACCCCGCCGTCATGTACGCGGACTTGTACTTGCCGCAGCGGTTGGGCCCGGAGGAGTTGAGACTCTGGGTAGCGGTGAGCCACGGCAGGCGCGTCGGCACGTACAGCGCGGTCTGCGCCGGGTGCTCGCCCATCTCGCTGTCCAGCGGGCCCTCGGTGATCTCGGACGCGTCACCCGTGCGGAACTCCGGCGTGATCCAGTCGAGGAAGGCGTTCAGCCGCGCCGCCGAGTCGTCCCGGTCCCCGTCCATCTGGACGACCAGGCCGACCTTGCCGTTGCTCATGTGCGTCAGCTTCAGCAGGGTGAACATGTCCCGGTAGTCGTAGTCCCGGATGAAGTCGGGTCCCTGGAAGTCGCGTTCGCCGCGCTCCCGCTCGAACTCGAAGAACGCGCCGTAGCGCCGCAGCATGGCCTTGAACCGGTCGGGGCGCTTCCTGAAGCCGTCCCAGTCCCAGCTGAGCGACCTGCACAGCACCCGGGACGGCGGTGCGGGCAGGTCCCGGAACCAGTACCGGGTGATCACTCCGAAGTTGCCGCCGCCTCCACCGGTGTGGGCCCACCACAGCTCGCGGCCCGGGTCGTGCGGCTCCCGGGTGGCGACCGTGATCCGCGGTGTCCTGCCGTCGGCGGCCGTGACCACCTCCACCGCGTGGAGGTAGTCCACCGTCAGGCCGTGCAGCCTGGAGAGCAGACCGTAGCCGCCGCCCGAGACGTGGCCGCCGAGACCGACCGAGTAGCAGGAGCCGCCGGGCAGGGCGAGGCCGTAGGGGCGATAGAGGTGGGTGGTGCTGTGCCAGTTGCTCGCGCCCGCCTCGACGCAGTACGCCTTCATCGCCGGATCGTGGTACACCCGGCTCATCTGGCTCACGTCGATGATGACCCCGACGTCCGCGGAGGAGACGAAGTTCTCGTAGCAGTGGCCACCGGAGCGGACGGTGATCCGACGCTTGCGGAGTTCCGGACCGGCGAGGTAGTCGCCGAGCGCCGCCACCACGTCGTCGGTCCTGGTGGCCACCACGACGTACTCCGGCTCGGCGATCCACCGCTGGTTGAACCCCCGACGCAGCGCGTCGTAGCGGCGGTCCCCGGGACCCACCTCGATCGGTCTCGACGCCGGCATGGCAACCCCTTGGACTGCGGTAGGACGACTACGGAGCGCTACCGAACGCTAGCACTCGAATGCGGTGCGTCACTCCCCCGTCCGGGCGAAATCCCCGCGGGTCGACCGATCCGTTGACAGCTCGGCATCGGCACCCAGATGCTAAGCAAGCGCTTAGTCACCGATCCCGATGCGGCCGCCGGCCCTCCACCACCGCCACCCAGACGAGGAAGTCCATGAGCGATTCCCCCGAGCCCCCGCCCGGCCTCGACCTCGCGCGGCTGCGCGACCGACTCGACACCGAGCTGCCCGGCACCGTCCACGGACCGCTGCGCGCACGGCTCTTCGAGGGCGGCAGGTCGAACCTCACCTACCTACTGGAGGACGGCACCGACCGCTGGGTGCTGCGCCGTCCGCCACTCGGCCATGTCCTGGCCACCGCGCACGACATGGGACGCGAGCACCGGGTCCTGGCCGCACTCCACCCGACCCGGGTGCCGGTGCCACGGCCGCTGCTGCTGGTCCAGGACGAGTCGGTGATCGGCGCGCCGTTCTACCTGATGCAGTACGTGCCGGGCACCCCGCACCGGGACGCGGCGGCGCTCACCGCGCTCGGACCGCAGCGGGTGCACGCACTGGGGCTGCACCTGGTGGACACCCTGGTCGAGTTGCACGCCGTCGACCCCGCCGCCGTCGAACTGGCCGACTTCGGCCGCCCGGCCGGCTTCCTGGAGCGGCAACTGCGCCGCTGGGGCAAGCAATTGGACGCATCCCGGAGCCGCGAGCTGGCAGGCATCGACGAGTTGCACGAGCAGCTGGCCAGGACCCTCCCGGCTTCCCCCGAGCCGACCCTGGTGCACGGCGACTACCGGCTGGACAACGTCCTGGTCGGCGCGGACGACCGGATCACCGCGGTGCTGGACTGGGAGATGTCCACCGTCGGCGACCCGCTCACCGACCTCGGGCTGCTGGTGATGTACACCGAGCTCGCCCGCCGCTACGACGGAATCCTGCCCGGCGCCGCCCTCGCCGAGGGCTTCCCCGACAGCGCCGGGCTGGTCGGCCGCTACGCCGCCGGCTGCGGACGGGACGTCTCCGCGCTCGGCTGGTACGTCGGCTTCGCCTCGTTCAAGCTGGCCGTGGTGCTGGAGGGCATCCACTACCGCTACACCCGGGGCGGCACGGTCGGCACCGGGTTCGACCGGGTGGGCGAACTGGTGCCCGTCTTCGTGCGGTTCGGCCTCACCTCGCTGAAGGAGCGGTGACCGTGGACTTCTCGTACGACGCCAGGACCGAGCAGCTGCTCGGGCGGCTCGGTTCCTTCATGGACGAGTTCGTCTACCCCGCCGAGCCCGTGCTGGCCGCGCAGCTCGCCGATCCGGCGCGTGAGCCGTGGACCGTACCGCCGGTGTTCCGTGAGCTGCAGGCCGAGGCCAGGTCGCGCGGGCTCTGGAATCTCTTCTTGCCGGGCGAGTTGGGCGCGGGTCTGACCAACCTCCAGTACGCGCCGCTGGCCGAGCTCACCGGACGCAGCGTGCTGCTCGCGCCGGCCGCGCTCAACTGCGCCGCGCCCGACACCGGGAACATGGAGCTGCTGGCCCAGTTCGGCGACGAGGCCCAGCGGAAGCAGTGGCTGGAGCCGCTGCTGGCCGGCGAGATCCGGTCCGCCTTCGCGATGACCGAGCCCGAGGTCGCCTCCTCTGACGCCACCAACATCACCACCCGGATCGAGCGCGACGGCGACGAGTACGTCGTCAACGGCCACAAGTGGTACATCACCGGGGCGATGAACCCCGAATGCCGGATCTTCATCGTGATGGGCAAGACCGACCCCGCCGCCGAGACCCGCCGGCAGCAGAGCATGATCCTGGTGCCGCGCGACACCCCCGGCGTGACGGTGAAGCGCGGGATGACGGTCTTCGGGTACCGGGACGACGACCACGGCGGGCATGCCGAGATCGTGTTCGAGAACGTCCGGGTCCCCGCCGCCAACCTGATCGGCGAAAGCGGCTCCGGCTTCGCCATCGCCCAGGCCCGGCTCGGCCCCGGCCGGATCCACCACTGCATGCGGGCGATCGGAATCGCCGAACGCGCACTGGAGTTGATGTGCCGCCGGGCCTGTGAGCGGGTCGCCTTCGGCAAACCGCTGGCCGCGCAGGGCGTGGTGCAGGACTGGATCGCCGAGTCGCGGGTGCGCATCGAGCAGGCCCGGCTGCTGGTGCTGAAGACCGCCTGGCTGATGGACACGGTCGGCAACCGGGGCGCGCACACCGAGATCCAGGCCATCAAGATCGCCGTACCCGCCGCGGTCGAGTGGATCCTGGACAAGGCCGTCCAGACCCACGGTGCGGCCGGGGTCGGCCAGGACACCCCGCTGGCCCAGCTCTGGGCCGGCATCCGCACCCTGCGTCTGGCGGACGGCCCCGACGAGGTGCACAAGCGCTCGCTGGCGCGGCGCGAGCTGCGGCGCCACGAACGGTCCGACAAGCGATCGGAAGAGGTGGGCTGAGGTGTCATCGGACCTCCGAGCGCGGGTCGAGGCACTGCTGGCGGCCCACGATCCCGCCACCACCGGGCGCCCGGACTTCCTGCGGGCCCGCTTCGACGCCGGCCTCGCCTGGGTGCACTTCCCGGTCGGGCTCGGCGGACTCGGCGCACCCCGGGCCCATCAGGCCCTGGTGGACGCCGAGTTGGCCGCTGCGGGCGCGCCCGACAACGATCCGCGCCGGATCGGGATCGGGCTCGGCATGGCCGCGCCGACCATCCTGCGCTACGGCACCGAGGAGCAGAAGTCCCGCTTCCTGCGGCCGCTGTGGACCGGCGAGGAGGTGTGGTGCCAGCTGTTCAGCGAGCCCGGCGCCGGTTCCGATCTGGCCGCCCTCGCCACCCGGGCGGTGCGCGACGGCGACGACTGGGTGGTCGACGGGCAGAAGGTGTGGACCTCCAGCGCGCACACCGCCCGCTGGGCCATCCTGCTCGCCCGCACCGACCCCGACGTGCCCAAGCACCAGGGCATCACGTACTTCATCTGTGACATGACCGACCCCGGGGTCGAGGTCCGGCCGCTGCGCCAGATCACCGGGGAGGCCGAGTTCAACGAGGTCTTCCTGACCGGCGTACGGATCCCCGACGCCCTCCGCCTCGGCGCCGTCGGCGAGGGCTGGCGGGTCGCGCAGACCACCCTCAACAACGAGCGGGTGGCGATCGGCGGCCAGGCCGTCCCGCGCGAGGGCGGCATGATCGGCGTGGTGGCGCAGACCTGGCGCCGACGGCCGGAGCTGCGCACCCACGAGCTCCACCAGCGGCTGCTGAAGGGCTGGTTGGACGCCGAAGTGATCCGGCTGACCGGCGAGCGGCTGCGCCAGCAGCTGGCGCTCGGCCAGCCAGGCCCCGAGGGCGCGGCGATGAAACTGGCCTTCGCCCGGCTCGCCCAGGAGCTCAGCGGCCTGGAGGTCGAACTCCTCGGTGAGGAGGGCCTGGCGTACGACGACTGGACCATGACCCGGCCGCAGATCGTCGACTTCACCGGGCGCGAGGCCGGGTACCGCTACCTCCGGGCGAAGGGCAACTCGATCGAGGGCGGCACCAGCGAGATCCTGCGGAACATCATCGCCGAACGGGTGCTCGGCCTGCCCGCCGAACCGCGCACCGACAAGGACCTGCCCTGGAAGGAGCTCCCCCGATGAACGCCCCGGTGCTGCTGTACTCGGAGATCGAGGAGGAACTCCGATCCAGCGTGAGGGACTTGCTGACCGATCACTGCCCGCCGAACGCCGTTCTGGCGCGGTGCGAGGGCCCCGGGCCGTACGACCTCGGGCTCTGGCGGCGGCTGGTGACGGAGCTGGGAGCGGCCGGGCTCCAGGTACCGGAGGAGTTCGGCGGGGCGGGCGCCTCGCTGCGCGAAACCGCCGTGGTACTTGAGGAGTTGGGCCGTAGCGCGGCACCGGTGCCGTTCCTCGGGAGTGCGGTAGTGGCCACCGCGGCACTACTGGCCTGCGGCGCGGGCGAGCCGCTGGCCACACTGGCGGAGGACGGGACTGTGGCGGTGCTGACGGTGCCGTTCTCGACACCGCCCGGCAGCGGGTTCCCCGACGGTGTACGGGTCGACGTGGACGGGACGTTGAGCGGGCGGGTGACCTCGGTGGCCGACGCCCTGCCGGCCGCACTGCTGGTGGTGCCGGCAGTCGGTGCGGACGGCCCGGGCCTGTACCTGGTGGAGGCGGACGCGCCCGGGGCCGACGTGGTCCGACGGACTTCGCTGGACCTCACCCGGCGGCTGGCCGACGTGACCCTGCACGGCGCGCCCGGGCGGAGGCTGGCCGGTCCGGACACGGCGGCCGCGGTGCTGCAGCGGGCGCTGCTGACCGGGGCCGGGCTGCTGGCCTCGGAGCAGCTGGGCATCGCCGAATGGTGTCTGGCGACGACGGTGGCGCACCTCAAGGAGCGGCGGCAGTTCGGGCGCGTGCTCGGCTCGTTCCAGGCCCTGAAGCACCGGCTGGCCGATCTGTGGCTGGACACGGTGGGGGCTCGGGCGGCGGCGCGGTACGCGGCCGACGCGCTGGCCGGTGACAGCCCGGACACGGCGGTGGCGGTGGCGGTCGCCCAGGCGCACTGCGGAGCGCTCGCGGTGCGCGCGGCGGAGGAGTGCATCCAGTTGCACGGCGGCATCGGGATGACCTGGGAGCACCCGGCACACCTGTATCTCAAGCGGGCCAAGGCGGACCAACTCGCCCTCGGCACACCGGGGTTCCACCGGAGCGCGCTGGCCGCCCTGGTCGACCTGCCGGGCCCGGTGGGCTGACGGCCGGCCGGGGGCGGGCGCGGGAGAGCTCCACCGCCTCGAACCGAAGGGCCCGCCGGCCCCGGAAAGAACGAGCGACAAGCGACCGGGGGACGAGGGAGCGCCGGAGGGGCCCCTCGCACCCCGCCTTCGGCCTGGGGCCGGGTACCCCTGCCCGAGGGCGGGCGAGGAGGACGGGCGGCAGCGCCGACTCCGTCGATCGGCGGCTCCGCCGCGGGGAGCGTCCGGAGGCGAGCGGGCGAGGAGGCGTTGCCGGTCCAGCACTTCCCGCGCCCCCGAGGTGCCCCGAGGTGCTGCCGCGGCCGGCAGTCGGTCGGGCTCAGGCGAGGACGGCGATCCGGCCGACGGAGTCGCCGGCCGCGACGCGCTGGACCGCCTCGGCGGCACGCTCGAGCGGCAGCCGTTCACTCACCAGCGGCCGCACCGCGCCCTTGGCCGCCAGTTCGGCCAGTTCGGTGTGCGCCGCCCGGACCGCCTGCGGGTCCTTGGTGTTGTAGAGACCCCAGTGCAGCCCGAGGATCGAGTAGTTCTTCACCAGCGCGTGGTTGAGCCCCGGGGACGGAATGCCGCCGCCTGCGAAGCCGACCACCAGGATGCGACCCTCGAAGGCGATGCACTTGGTGGAGCCGGTGTAGGCGTCGCCGCCGACCGGGTCGAAGACGACGTCGGCGCCGTGCCCGCCGGTCGCCTCCTTGACCACCGCGATGAAGTCCTCGGCCCGCCGATCGATCACCAGGTCGACTCCCAGCTCCCGCGCCCGCGCGGCCTTTTCCGGCCCGCCGACCACCCCGATCACGGTGGCCCCGGCCGCCTTGCCGACCTGGACGGCCGCACTGCCGACCCCGCCCGCCGCGGCGTGCACCAGCAGGGTCTCCCCCGGGCGGAGTCCGGCCCTGCGGTGCAGGCCGAACCAGGCCGTCTGGTAGCCGATGTGCAGCGCCGCCGCCTCGGCGTCGTCCAGTGCGGCGGGTGCCGGGAAGGCACCGTCGGCGGCCATCAGCGTGTACTCGGCGAAGGCTCCGGCCGGCAGCAGCGGCGTCCCGACCACCCGCTCCCCGGCCCGTTCCCCGCCGACCACCTCGCCGCAGAGCTCCACCCCCGGGGTGAACGGCAGTGGCGGACGCACCTGGTACTGGCCCCGGCACAGCAGCGCGTCCGGGAAGTTCACCGCCGCCGCCCGTACCCTGACCAGCAACTGGCCCGCCCCCGGCTCGGGTTGCGGAACGTCCGGGCGCAACTCCATGACGTCCCGCGGCTCACCGAGCGCGCCGACCTGCCAAGCCCTCATTCCGTTCGTCCCTTCTCGCCCTGGTACCCGTCGATGCGCTGCTGAAGCCGGTTCATGCCGTCCAGCCAGCGGTCCGGATCGCCGGCCCTGGCCGTGTAGTAGTCGCCGACCTCGGGGTGCGGCAGGATCAGGAAGGTCTCCGACTCGATGCCGCGCAGCAACGCGGCCGCCACACTAGCCGGTTCGAGCGCGGACTCGGCGAGCAGCACCTGCCCGGCGGGCCCCGAGTCGGCGAGCATCCTGGTCCGTACGCCTTGCGGGCAGACGGCGTGCACCCGCAGGCCCCGGTGGCGGTAGCTGGCCGCGAGCCACTCGGCGAAGGCGAGGGCGCCGTGCTTGCTGACGGCGTACGGCGCCGACCCGAGCATGGTGAGCAGCCCGGCGGCGGAGACGGTGGCGACGAACCGGCCCTCGCCGCGCTCCAGCCAGTCGGGGAGCAGCAGTTCGGCCGCGCGGACGTGGGCCATCACATTGACCTCCCAGGCGCTGGCCCAGGCGGCGGGTGAGGCGTCGGCGCCCCCGGCCGGGGCGACTCCCGCGTTGGCGCAGAAGACGTCGATCCGGCCGAGTGCCCTGCGGGCGGCGCCGATCAGCGCGGCGACGCCCTCGGCCGCCGCGGCGTCGCCCGGCGCGGGGATGCCGCCGATCCGGGCCGCGACCTGTTCGGCCGCCTCGGCGTCCAGGTCGTTGACCACCACCCGGGCTCCCTCGGCGGCGAAGGCCGCGGCGATGGCGGCGCCGATGCCGCGTCCGGCGCCGGTGACGACCACGCCCTGACCGGCGAGCGAGGTGCTCACATCCCACCGCCGAGGGTGACGCCGCCGTCCACCACCAGGGTCTGGCCGGTGATCCACCCGGCGTCCTCGGAGAGCAGGAAGGCGACGGCTCCGGCGACGTCCTCGGGCAGGCCGAGCCGTCCGAGCGGGTAGGCCCGGGCGACCTCCTCCTCGCGGCCGTCGTACAGGGCCTCGGCGAACCTGGTCTTCACCACTGCGGGGGCGACTGCGTTCACCCGGATGCCGGGACCGAGTTCGGCGGCGAGTTCGGTGGTGAGCCGGATCAGCGCCGCCTTGCTGACGCCGTACATGCCGATCCCGACCGAGCTGCGGATGCCCGCGATGGAGGCGACGTTGACGATCGCGCCGCCGTGCCCGCCCATCCAGGCGTCGCGGACGAGCCTGGTCCAGGCGAGCGGCGCGAGCACGTTGACGCCGAGGATCTTGGCGGCGGCGTTCGGTTCGACGTCCAGGATCGAGCCGTACACCGGGTTGATGCCGGTGTTGTTGACCAGGTGGTCGAGCCGTCCGAAGGTCTCGATGGTGCGCTGGACCGCCTCCTGCTGGTGCGCGTCGTCGTCCGCCTTGCCGGCCACGGCGATGGCGTTCTCGGGGCCGCCGAGGTCGCGGACGGCTTCGGCGAGCGGTTCGGGGTTGCGGGCGGTGATGCAGACCTTGGCGCCGCGCTCCACCAGCGTGCGCGCGATGCCGAGGCCGATGCCGCGGCTTGCTCCGGTGACCACGGCCACCCGGCCCTTGAACGAAGGGGTCATCGCCATTCCTCTCGACAGCGGCAGGGCGTCCGGGCCGTACCGGTCCGGACGCTCGGTCTGCGGGCCTGTGACCGAGCCGCGGGCATGTGACTAAGCGCTTGCTTAGCATGTTGGGCACGCGCGACACTGTCAACCACCGCCGCCCCGGGGGAGCGCCGGACGGCGGGAGGGACCGAGCCCATCTGCGAGGATTGCGCCATGACCGATCAGGCAGCCGCCGATCCCCACCCCTGGGATCACCTCGAAGTACCGGCCGGCGAGCGCACCGAGGCCGCCCGGCGGCTGCTGCTCGCCGCCGTGGACTCCTTCGCCCGGCGCGGCTACCACGCCACCACCACCCGTGACATCGCCACCGCCGCCGGAATGAGCCCCGCCGCGCTCTACATCCACTACTCCTCCAAGGCCGCCCTGCTCTCCGAGATCAGCCGGACCGGCCACCAGGCGACCCTCGACCTGGTCGAGCGGGCCGAGGCCGCCGGCGGCGACCCGGTCGAGCAGATGCGCCGCCTGGCCGAGGAGTTCACCACCTGGCACGCCCGCGGCCACACCGTCGGACGGATCGTCAACCACGAGCTGCACGCCCTGCCGGAGGAGGACTTCGCGGCCGTCGCCGAACTGCGTCGCCGGATCGAGGACACCGTCCGCCGCATCATCGAGGCCGGCGTCGCCACCGGCGCCTTCACCGTCCCCGACGTCCGCACCGCCGCCCGCGCGGTCACCTCACTCGGCATCGACGTCTCCCGCTGGTACAGCGAACGCAGCACCGAGACCCCGGAGGAACTCGGCCGCCGCTACGGCATCCTGGTCCTCCGCATGCTCGGCGCCGCGGTCTGAGTACGACTCGCCTGCCCAGCTCGTCCGGCCGCGGTTCCCGGCTTCCGACAACCGCCCCGGCCTGTCGACGACCGGCCTTGAGGTTGCGGCCGTCGCACTCGTAATCCAGTTCTCGTGTCTCCGCGACGGCGGCAGTGCCGCTGACGATCTCGCACGCCGTGCACGACAACCTGAGCGCTTGGTATCCCACGGCCAGCCTGCCCTGTGGGCTGAAGGCGAGTGCAGAGCCCACCCAGAGTGGGGTCCGCCGCCAGTTTGCTCACGCTGAAACCTCCGATTGCACAGGAACAGGAGGTCGGACACCGGTGAGCTCGGCGGCACGATCAGCGAGAAGGGGAGCCAGCTCCGGGTACCAGCCGCGTGCGACGGCTTGCAGCATCTCGGCGAGGGCGACGAGTTCGCCAATTCGGCCGGCGGGTGTGTCGAGCACCGGGGCGAACTCCGCGCGGATGCGCGCGGCGAGGTCCGGGACGAGCAGGCTGTTCGCGTGGAGGAGGCCAGGGTCGTAGCCCACAGGTACCAGGCCCCAGCGTTCCCAGTCGAGGATGGCCAGCGGGGCGGTCAGGTTGCCCCAGTGCAGGTCACCGTGGCCGGTCACGCGCTCGACTCTCTCGGGCGCGGGGATGCCGAGGAACTGCGGGAATGCCTTGTCGATCCAGCCAGACCGCACGGTGGTCCGGACGCCTTCCGCCTGGCTCAGGTGCTCGAAGGCTCGGCTCAGACTCTGCCACCACTCGTCCGGCAGGCCGGGGTTTTGGGCCAGGTCCGGCCGGTCGGGCGAGATGACGGGATGCGCGATGTAGTCCGTGACCTCCGCCTTGTAGGCGTGAGGGTCCTCGGTCCAGTCCATCACGTCGTGCAACTTGGGACGCGGCACATCATCCGGGATCAGGACCGACGCACCGACGATGCCCTCGCCCTGGTTCCGGCCCGCGTTCGCCATGGCGGTGGAGGCCACGCGCAACCAGAGGTCACCGGCTCGGCGGCTGATTGTGCAGCCGAGGAACCCCCACACGGGATTCCCGGTGCACTTCAGCCCGAGGAGGGCCGCCGCGCTCGCGTGCGCGGTCTCCATGCGGGGTCGGGTCTCCTCATCCGGCGGCGAGTGCATCGATCACGCTCCTGAGTCGGTCGCCATCCAGGGGGACGGCCACGGCCTTTGCCGCATCGTCCCAGTGATTCACGGTGCTCGCGGACAGCAGCACCACTCGATCCGCCAGCAGTACGAGAACACCTACATCGGCCGCCCCATCGGTGGCGAGCCAACCGTCAACGACGAGGCCGACGGCATCCGCTTCGTCCAGCCCGCAGACCTCGACCAGTACGAGTACGACACCCACCCCAGCCTGCGCCAGCAGATCGGCGACTATCTCGCCGGCACCTACCCCACCTCGGCTGATTGATCAAATCTGATGCAGCATCGGCAGCGCCAACTACCCTGGCAGCCATGGACTGGCTGGAACGAGTGGCGAAGCTGAGACGGTGGACGAACAACGAAGTCCGCGCTCCGCACAAGCCGTTGCTGCTGCTCTACGCCCTCGGGAGCTACCAGCAGGATGCCGACGGCGAACTGCGTTACAGCGTGGTCGAGGAGGAGCTCAAGCGGCTGCTCGCCGAGTACGGGCCGTCGCACCCGACGACCCCGGCCTACCCCTTCCACCACCTGGTCAGCGACGGCGTCTGGGAGGTCAGAACCGACCGCGGACAGGGGAGTCCAGGTAGCGGAGTCGGGGTCCTGCGCTCCAGCGGAGCCACCGGCAGGCTCGCGTCCGACCTGCGGGCGGCGCTCGCCAAGGAACCGTCGCTGCTGAGCCGGCTGGTCCGGGTGCTGCTGGACACCCACTTCCCGCCGTCCCTGCACGTCGACCTGTGCGAAGCCGTCGGTCTCGACCTGGAGCTCGCCGAGACCGGGCCCGTGCACGGTACGGATGCCGCGACCCGGCGGCAACGTGATCGGCGGATGCGTGAACTCATACTCACCGCCTACGAGTTCCAGTGCGCGTTCTGCGGCTACGACGGGGCGCTGGGGGCGAGCACGGTCGGGCTGGAGGCCGCTCACGTGCGCTGGTGGTCGCACGACGGGCCGGACGAGGCCGACAACGGCCTGTGTCTGTGCTCGCTGCACCACAAGCTCTTCGACAAGGGGGTCCTGGGCCTCGGGGACGGCCACCGCATCCTCGTCTCCCAACGGTTCGTCGGCCGCAGCGAGGCCAGCCGACAGCACGTGCTCGCGCTCGCCGGCCGGCCGGTCATCGGCCCTCAGCCGGGCGTCCCACCGGTGGCGAGGCGGCACCGCGAGTGGCACGCCCGGCAGGTCTTCCACGGCGCACCCCGGGCGCCCGTGGACCAGCCCGTGCACACCGGCTGACAGGGGCGGCGGGTTGCCACCGTGTCGAGCACTCTCGCCGTTGCCGTCGGCTACCGATCGGACGGACCTCCCCTAGGCCCAGGCCCGAGTCAGAGCCTCGGCGCGACAGTCAGCTGGGCGGCCAGGGAGATGAAGGCGCGGATCTTGGCGCTCTCGGTGTCGGCGCGCCAGACCAGGGCGCCGTTGGCGGGTGCCATGCCGGTGAGGGGCCGGTGCGTCACGTCCGGGTGGCGGTAGAGGCGGAACAGTCCTTCGTGGGTGGCCCAGACCATGTCGAAGGCGGCGACCCGGTTGAACGCCTCCTGGTAGGTCCGGCCGCCGGCGCCCCGGGTCAGCGGTCTCCCGAGCGGGGTGAACGGGGGGAGCAGGTCGAGGCGGAGCGCCTCCGGCAGGCCGGCCGGGCCGTCGAGCACCACCCAGTCGGCCAGATCCTCGATGTCGACGCTCTCACGGGCTGCCAGCGGGTGGCCGGTGCCGACCGCCACGGCGCGCCGGTAGGAGACCAGGACCGGGCCGACCCTCAGGTCCGGCTCGGCGACCGGGAGCAGGGTCAGCAGCACGTCCACCTCGCCGCCGCGCAGCGGCCCGCGCAGATCGGCCCACGGCACCTCGATGGTGCTGATGTCGCAGGCCGGGTGGCGGCGCCCGAAGACCGCGACCACCTCGGACAGCGGCGGGCCGTTCAGACAGCCCAGGAAGCCGACCCGCAGCGTGCCGACCACCCCCTGGGCGATGGTGCGCGCCTCCTCGAAGCTCGTCCTGAGGCCCTCGTACGCGGCACCGAGGCTGCGCCGGGTGTGTTCGCCCAACGGGGTGAGTGCGACCCGCCGGCTGGTGCGGGTGAACAGCAGTCCGCCGATCCGGCGCTCCAGCGCCCGGATCAGCTGGCTGACCCGGGACTGGGACAGCCGTAACCGCTCCGCCGTGCGGCCGAAGTGCAGTTCCTCCGCCAGGACGAGAAAGGTTTCGATCTCCGTCAGGTCCATCGCCATCCCCCGTATCGATCAGCGTGGCTGATGGATTGTGCTCCAGTTCGACATTGATCGTCCATGGACCCGCTGCCAGGCTGACGGTGACGAACAGTCAACTGGGTTGAAGATTCGACGTGGAGTCATTCGTGATCGTTGTCACCGGTGCCACCGGCACCGTTGGTTCGAAGGTCGTCGCCGGGCTGCGCGAGCGCGGCGAGAGCGTGCGGGCGCTGGTCCGCGACACCGCCGACGTCCCGGCGGAGTGGGACGAGGGAGTGGAACCGGTCGCCGCCGACTTCGCGGACCCGGCCTCGCTGGACGCCGCGCTGGCGGGTGCGGACGTGATCTACCTGCTGGTCGCCGTGCACTCGGAGATGGCCGCGCACGAGCGGAACGTGATCGACGCCGCGGTCCGCACCGGGCGGCGCCCGCGGATCGTGATGCACGGCGCCGCCGGGCTGGAGTACCGCCCGGAAGGGGTGCGGTTCGTCGGCGCGCACGTCGCCGGGTACGACCACCTGCTGGCCAGCGGGCTGCCCTGGACCGTGGTGGCGCCCAACGGCTTCTACCAGAACTTCCTCGGCCAGGCCGAGTCGGTGAAGGCCGGCCGACTGGCGGTTCCGGGCGGCGAGGGCGCGGTGTCGTACGTCGACGCGCGCGACGTCGCCGATGCGGCCGTGCAGGCGCTGACCACCGAGGGGCACGACGGCCGCATCTACACCCTGACCGGCCCGGCCGCACTGACGCACGCCGAGATCGCCGCCGAGCTCGGCACGGTCGCCGGGCGGGCGGTCGAGTACCTGGCCGTGGAGCCCGAGGCGGCGCTCACCGAGATGCTCAAGGCGGGCTGGGACGCCTGGCGGGCCGAGGGAATGGTTGAGCTGTACGGGCTCTACGCGGCCGGGCACGCCGCCACGGTGAGCGCGGACGTGGAGAAGCTGACCGGGCGGCCGGCGCGCTCCTTCGCCGACTTCGCCACCGAGCACTCGGCGGTCTTCGAGTAGGCGACCGACCCTGCGGGCGGTTGACCGCGGGGGCGGACGGCCGAACCGCCCGGCACCGGGACATCGCTCCACGACCCTGGTCACCCGCGGTCGGTGTCGCGGACCGGCGGGCCGGCCGGCAGGGGGCGCGAGCCGCGCCTTCACACGCCGGCCGGCCTGCGGACGCAAGGCGTACGGCCCCTCGGGCACTGACCGGCGCCCGGCGGCACGGACGCGGGTAACGCACCGGGGACGTCGTTCCGCACCGCCGACGCAGACTCCGTACGGCCGGCGCGGGCTCCGTGAAGCCGGCGCCGATGGCGCCCAACCAGCCGATCGTGCCTACTGGTCGCTGATGACCGAGAACACGCCGCCCTCCGCGTCACGCAGCCGGGCCACCCTCCCGTACGGGGAGTCGCTCGGGTCGTCCACCACCGCCCCGCCGAGGGCGATCGCGTGGTGCACCGCGGCATCCGTGTCGGCCACCGAGAAGAACACCTCCCAGTGCGGGACCACCTCGGTGGCCGTACGCAGCGCGGCCACGCTGCGGCCCTCGGAGCGCAGCACGACCCGCTCGTGCTCGTAGCGCACCTCGAAGTGCGCCGGGTCGCGGCTGTCCCAGAGGAAGACCTCGCCGTAGAAGAGCGCGGCGGCGAACGGGTCCACCGTGCGCAGCTCGATCCAGACGGCGGCACCGGGCGATTTCACCCAGGTGGCGCAGCCGAGGTCGCCCTCCCAGATGCCGAAGGCCGCACCGAACAGGTCGGCGGCGAGCGCGACGCGTCCGGCGTCGAAGGCCAGCGGGCCGACCGCGACGGTCGCGCCGCGCTCCCTCACCCGGGCGGCAGCCTCGTTGGCACTCTCGATGCCGAAGTACGTGGTCCAGGCGACGGGCGGTTGCCAGTCCCCGGCGGCCACGCCGATGCCCGCGACCTCCACGCCGTCCACCACCGCGCGCAGATACGGCCCCCAGCGGTCGGGGCCGGGTTCGAAGGTCCAGCCGAGCAGTGGCCCGTAGAAGGCCCGGGCGTCCTTGAGGTCGCGCGCCATCAGGCTGACCCAGCACGGGGTGGCCGGTACGCAGCGTACGGTGACGGTTTGCTCGCTCATTCGGACGTACCCCTTCCGGTGCCGGCAGGTCTCAGCGTAGGGGCAGCGCCGGGCCACGGCACGGTCCGCCTCGCGGGGCTCTGGGCAGGTCGGGCGCCGTGGCGGGCCCCCCACCGTCCGGCTGCGACCGCCGCCGGGACGTCCCGGCGGCGCCCGCCACGCGCCCGGCGCGGCAAAGTCCCCTCGGTAGCCGCGCCGCCCTCCGGCTCAACTCGGCTGCCAGCCCCGCGGGTCGACACCGCCGGGGACCGGCGCGCCCTGGTCGTAGGGGGCGCGGGTCAGTACGAAGCTGCCGATGTCCAGGTGGCTCACCGCACCGTCCGCCGTCCGGGCCACCCGGAGCGTCTCCCCCGCGTAGTAGCCGTCCAGACCGGTCCAGGTGCCGTCCGGCTCGGCCCGGAAGCCGGATCCCCGGCCCGAGCCACCCATCGGCGCGAGCTCCAGCGCGCGGTCGGCGCGCAGCCGCAGGACGTGCGCCGAGGGCCCCCAGTACCAGGGGCCGGTCAGCGCGACCAGCTCCGGATCGGCCTCGGGCAGCGGGCGCCAGGGCTCCGGGAGGCGGGGTTCGCGCTCGGCGACGATCCGGATCAGGTCGGCGGCGATCACCGGGACCGGGGCCCCGGAGGTCACGTTGGACAGCACCACGGCGGCCAGGTCGTCCTCCTCGCTCACCCAGAGCGTGGCCAGGAAGCCGGGCATCGAACCGGTGTGGCCGAACAGCACCCTGCCGTCCTCCCGCCACAGTTGCACACCGAGCCCGTACGAGGAGGTCCACTCCGGTCCGTCCGGCTGCGCCGCGGGACGGCGCATCTCGGCGACGGCGGCGGGGCTCAGCACCTGCTCGTGCCCGGTGGCCAGGAACGCCGCCCAGTGGGACAAGTCCGCTGCGGTGGACCAGAGTTGACCGGCCGGTGCCATCACCCCCGTGTCCTCCAGCGGTTCGGGCAGCATGACGTCCGCCCACGGGTGCACCGCGAACCCTCCGGCGTGCGGCGGCCGGGGCGACAGGGTGGTCCGGGTCAGGCCGAGCGGGTCCAGCACCTCGCGGCGCAGCACGTCGCCCCAGGGCTCCCCGCGCAGCCGCTCGACCAGGGCGCCCAGCAGGGCGTAACCGGTGTTGGAGTAGTGGTAACGGCGTCCGGTCGGGTGCCGCATCGGCTGCTCGCCGAGCACGTCCGCGAGCTCGGGCCGCAGGGCCCCCGGTGTCCGCTCCCACCAGGGGCCCGGCGTCTCGGAGGCCAGGCCGGAGGTGTGGGACAGGAGTTGGGCGATGGTCAGCCGGCCGACGGAGGTACCGGGCAGGTGCCGCTCCAACGGGTCGGTCAACTCCAGCAGGCCCTCCTCCCGTAGGCGCATGACCAGCACCGCGGCGAAGCCCTTGGTGAGGGAGCCGATCCGGTACTGCACGTTCTCGTCCGGCCGGTGGTCGTCGATCATGCTCCGCCCGTCGGACCAGATCAGGTGCCCGCCCCGGACCACCGCACCCACCAGCGACGGTGTGCGCCCCTCCGCCTGCCCGACGGCCAGCCGGTGCAACAGGGCTCGCCGGGTGGCGGGAAGCAACTCCTCGACCGGAAAGGACATCTGACTCCTCGTTCCCGTTCGTGTCCGGCTCGGCGCGGCCGACCATACCCCGGGCTCCACCGGACCCGCCTCCCTTTTCCCGGGCGCCGTACGACCGCGCACGGCCCGGGCGGTGCTGCCGCCGATCCGGCTGCCGGGTGGGCGGGGCGGCTCCGGGCGGCACGGGCTTGCGGGGAGCTGCGCGCCCGGGCGGCGCGGGCGCCGTCCGGCCGCCGGTGCCGCACAGTCACCACCCGATCAGATTCACGGTTCGCCGCGCGACCGCACGGAGAAGAGAGTGTGATGGGGACGCGGTAGCGGGCCGACGGACGTGAGGAGCTGGGGATGGAGAGCGCGTACGTGATCGTGGGTGCCAGCTTGGCGGGGGCCAAGGCGGCCGAAACCCTGCGCGAGGAGGGTTTCGAGGGGCCGGTGGTCCTGATCGGGGACGAGCAGGAGCGCCCGTATGAGCGCCCGCCGCTCTCCAAGGGGTACCTGATGGGCAAGACCGCGCGGGAGAAGATCCACGTCCACTCCCCCGAGTGGTACAAGGAGCATTCGATCGATCTCCGCCTGGGCACCACCGTCACCGCCGTGGACCTCGCCGCGCACCGGGTGACGCTGGCCGACGGCAGCAGCATCGGCTTCGGCAGACTGCTGCTCACCACCGGCGCGAGCCCGCGCCGGCTGCAGGTGCCGGGCGCCGACCGGGAGAACGTCTGCTACCTGCGCCGGGTCGAGGACAGTGACCGGATCCAGGCGTTCCTGCGGCCCGGCGCCAGGGTGGCCGTGATCGGTGCCGGGTGGATCGGCATGGAGACCGCGTCCGCCGCACGCGAAGCCGGCTGCGAGGTCACGGTGCTCGGGCGGTCGGAGCTGCCGCTGCTGGGCGCCCTGGGCCGGGAGGCGGCGCGGGTCTTCGCCGATCTGCACCGCGACCACGGGGTGGAGCTGCGCTTCGGCGTCCAGGTCACGGAGATCACCGAGCACGGGGTCCGGCTCGGCGACGGCACGCTGGTCGAGGCGGACGCGGTGATCGTCGGCATCGGGGTCACCCCGAACACCCGACTCGCCGCCGCGGCCGGACTGAGGGTCGACAACGGCGTGCTGACCGACCAGCACCTGCAGAGCTCGCACCCGGACGTGTTCGCGGCCGGCGACGTGGTCAACGCCTTCCACCCGCTGTACGACAGGCCGATCCGGGTCGAACACTGGGCCAACGCGCTGCACCAGCCGAGGACGGCGGCGCGTTCGATGCTCGGCGAGGAGGCGGTGCACGACCGGGTGCCGTACTTCTTCACCGACCAGTACGAGCTGGGCATGGAGTACACGGGCTACATCGAGCCCGGTGGCTACGACCGGGTGGTCTTCCGGGGCGACGTGCCGGGGCGGGAGTTCATCGCCTTCTGGCTCTCCCGTGACCGGGTGCTCGCCGGAATGAACGTCAACATCTGGGACGTGACCGACGCGATCCGCGACCTGGTCCGCTCCGGACGCCCGGTGGACCCGGACGCCCTGGCCGACCCGGACACGCCGCTCGACCGGACCGGCCGGCCCCAGCAGGGCTGACCGATCCGGGCGGGGCCGGAGCCAGGGCCGGGACGGGACTCGAGGCCGAGGCGGGAGTCGGGGCCCGGGCAGCACGCCGGGTGGCGGCGCGCTCAACCGGCCCGGGCGGTGAACGAGTCCATCGCGCGGAGCTACTTGAGCTCGTCGTGCGCCTTGGTCAGCAGTTGCATCGCGAGGTCGTTGAGCGCTCTGGCCCCGGCGACCTCCTCACCGACTCTGGGCTGCGGCGCGTCGGCGTGGTGCCGGGTGCTGTAGCCATGGGAGCGGACCTCCGTGCCGTCCGGGAGCCGGACCAGCGCGACGGCCTTGGTGCGGTCCCCTTCTTCCTGGAACTCCAGCTCCACGTGCCATCCGACGAGTGTGTGCATCATGATCGCCACCTCCACGGGTTCCGCTATCCAGCGTGCTCCGGGCGGCGGGCGCTCGCCACCCGCCCCGGTGGCGATCCTGACGGACGCCGGATGGGGGCGGTAGCGGTGCGGGACAGGTCCGGGCGGGTGTGGGCCTTCTCGGCCCCAGTGCGCCCGGACGGCCGGCGGGGCAACCGGGAGCCATGTTGAACGCGTTCAGTTTTGCCATAGAGTCTACTGCGGCAGTGTTTTGAACGCGTTCAAGCGCGGCGCCGACCGACAACGGCCACGCCCGCGCACGTCCACACAAGGGGTGGGACCGTGACCGCACAAGGGGTGGGACCGTGACCGCACTGGTCAACCTCATCGTCATGCTCGGCATGTTCGTCGTGATACCGACAGGGCTCACGCTCATCGACGGCCCCGGCACCGGCCGGGCGGCCCGGCTCTGGCCGATCGCCGCCACCGCGGGCGCGCTGGCGCTCTGGCTGCCGCGCGGGCCGGGCGCCACCGCTCTGGGCTGCGGCTACGCCGGCGCCACCCTGGCGCTGGCCGCGCTGGCGCCGCTGCGGCTGCGCCTCACCGGATCCCTCGCCCCCGCCGAGATCGCCACGCTGACCGCGCTCGTGACACCCTCGGTGGCCGGCGTTGCACTGGTCGCCGAACGCTCCGGGCACCGGCTGTTCGGCTTCGACCTCAGGATCCTGGCGCTCACCGTGCCGCACTTCCACTTCGCCGGATTCACCGCCGCGCTGATCGCCGGCCTCCTCTGCCGCACCTCCCCCGACCGGCTCGCCGCCCGGGCCGCGGCACTCAGCGTCCCGGTCGGCACCCTGCTGGTCCTCGCCGGGTACTTCATCGACGACTGGGCCCAACTCCTCGGCGCCGTCGTGCTGACCTGCGGCATGTGGCTGGTCGGACTGCTCACCTGGCGGGACCTGCGCTCCCGCGCCTGCTCGAGGGACCTGCTCACCGGCCGGCTGTTCGCCGTCTCCTCCGCGGTGCTCGCCGCCACCATGGTGCTCGCACTCTGGTGGGCCCTCGGCCGAGCCGCCGGCTTCCCGCACCCCACACTGACCTGGATGGCCGCCACCCACGGCCTCGGCAACGCGCTCGGCTTCGCGCTCTGCGGACTGCTCGCCTGGCGCCGGACCAAGGAGCTCCACCCGTGACCAGCAAGCTCAACTACCCGGAGGTCGGCCGTACCACGGTCCCCGGCCGGGCACTGCCCGCCGGCTACAACCACCTCCACCACCGGGTCCTGATAGGCCACGGCCGGGACGTCCTTCAGGCCGCGGGCGCGGCCGTCACCGGCTGGCGGATGCACCGTGCAGCCGGAGTCCGGATGCGGACGACCGCGGTCCGGGCGGAACCGGGGGTCGCGGTCGAGTGCGCGATCGGCATCGGGCCGCTCCGGCTGACCGCGCCGTGCGAGGTGGTCTGGAGCAGCTACCAGCCCGACCGGATCGGCTTCGCGTACGGCACCCGCAACGGGCACCCCGAGTGCGGCGAGGAGTCCTTCGTCGTCGAGATGGGCCCGGACAAGGCCGTCTGGTTCACCGTGACCGCTTTCAGTCGCCCCAGCCGCTGGTACACCCGGCTGGCCGGGCCGATCGTGCCCTACCTGCAGCTGCGTTACGCCCGGCACTGCGGACGCACCCTGCGGCGGCTGGCCGGCTGCGGCTGAGCAAGCGTTCGAAGCGTGCGGGGAGCGAACGACCGGCGGCGGCCAGCGCCGGGGCCAGACCGAGGCCGTATCCGATCGCCGGCGGGACGCCAGAGGAGGTCCGGCCGCGGGCGGCCGCGCCGAGCGGCGCAGCGGCCCGTATCCGCGCCCCGGTGCCCGGCACGTCCCCGGCGTGCGCGCCGACCGCGAGGGCGGCCCGGGCACCGCGGCCGCCCCGTCCACGGGGACTCTCACCGGCCGAGCCGCCGCAGGGCCCGCCCGGCGCGCAGCACGACCCCAACCGGGCGCACCCACAGTGCCGCGCATGCGTCGACCGTCCACACCAGTGTCCGGATCATCGTCAACAACGCCCTTCTCCCAACGGTGTTCTGGCCTTCTCGGCGTGGTATGGCGAGAAGTACGGGTTGAGCCGGACGGCCTCGCGCAGCTGGCCGTCGGCCTCGGGTACGCCGAGCGAGCGCTCGATCGCGCTCCGGTGGTGGGCGAACACCGCACCGGACCAACCGGTTTCGGCGGCCCGGCGAGCCGGGCCGAGGGCGTCCCGGTCGTGGCCGGCCCGACGCGGGGCCCGGCCGAGTTCGTCGGCGGCCAGGACACTCTTCATCTCCAGGGCAGCGGGGCGGGAGCTGGTCCGAGGGCGGGTGCGCGCGCGTCCAACCGCCGGGCACTCGCGGGCCGTTCGGCCGTGCCACAACCTAAGGCGGCGGTTGATCTTCGCGTACGCGCGACCCCGGTCACGCACCGGATGGGCCACCGATTTCCCCCGTAAGGATCAAGAATTCACGATCGGAGGACATCCGGGCCACCGCGGGCACGGGCGTTCGAGCTCGGCGCCGATGACGTGCGGCCACGAACCGCCCTTGGCACTGCCGCTCGACGATGGGTTTCCCCACGCAGCCTGCCCGGGGCTGGTACACCGGCCGCCCGGGCCCGAAGGCGGGTTCGCTGCCCGGCGGGCTGACGCCGGGATCCGACTACGTGCCGGCGTTCGGGTGACCGGTGCGCCGCGCCAGGAATAGCGGGCCGCCGGCTTTGGTTGAGGCGGGTCGTACGTCCACCGACCGCACTGAAAGGGCAGGTGTCCCGAGATGAGCACCGTCGAGCTGACCAAGGACAACTTCGACGAGGTCGTCCAGGGCCCGGATGGCAAGGGCTTCGTCTTCATCGACTTCTGGGCGAGCTGGTGCGGGCCGTGCCGCCAGTTCGCCCCAGTGTACGAGAAGGCTTCCGGGCGCCACCCCGATCTGGTCTTCGCCAAGGTGGACACCGAGGCGCAGCAGGAGCTGGCGGCGGCGTTCGAGATCCGCTCGATCCCGACCCTCGCGATCATCCGTGACGGGGTCCTGGTGTTCTCGCAGCCGGGCGCGCTTCCGGAGCCGGTGCTGGAGGACTTGATCGGCAAGGCCCGGGCGCTGGACATGGACGAGGTCCGCGCCAAGGTGGCGGAGGAGCAGGCGAACGCTCGGGGGTGACCGGCCTGGAGGCGGCTCTCCACGACGGCCGGGCCGGCCTTTCCGGGGCCGGCCGACTGTCGTGCAACTCCCCGGGCGCGGTGGCCGGCACGGCCTGTTACACGGTCCGGTCCGTACTCGTCGGGTCGGGTCGACCCCTGGACGGTCCCGGTCACCTGCTCCCCGCGCCACCCGCGGCACCTGCTGCGCGGACACGCCCCTGGACGGACCTGATCCCTTGAACGGACGCCCGCTGCGGCTCCGGTCCGCGCTGTTATTGCCGACGACACGCCGTCGGTGCGGCCGCCGGGCGGGGTGGGCCCGTCGGAGGATGGTTCCGCCCCGTCGGATGGCGGCGGCAGCGCACGCACAGCGGCAGCAGAGCGAGAGCGAGAGCCATGACCCCGCAACCCGAGCAGTACGACGTGGTGGTCCTCGGCGCGGGTCCGGCCGGCGAGAACGTCGCCGACCGCACCCGCGCCGCCGGGTTGAGCACCGTCATCGTGGAGAGCCAGTTGGTCGGCGGCGAGTGCTCGTACTGGGCCTGTATCCCGAGCAAGGCACTGCTGCGACCGGGCAGCGCGCTGGCCCACGTACGCGCCCTGCCCGGTGCCAAGCAGGCCGTCAACGGCGGTCTGGACACGGCCGCCGTACTGGCCTACCGGGACGAGTTCACCTCCCACTGGCACGACGACGGCCAGGTCGAGTGGCTCCGCTCGGCCGGGATCGACCTGGTGCGCGGGCACGGTCGACTGGCGGGTGAGCGGGCCGTGCTGGTCGACGACGAACGGCTGCTGACCGCCCGGCACGCCGTCGCCGTGTGCACCGGCAGCCGCCCCGCCCTGCCGCACATCCCCGGGCTGGCCGAGGCCCACCCCTGGACCAGCCGGGACGCCACCAGCTCCGCCGTCGTACCGCCCCGGCTGGCGGTGGTCGGCGGCGGCGTGGTCGCCGTCGAGATGGCGGCCGCCTGGCGCTCACTGGGCTCCGAGGTCACCGTGCTGGCCCGCGGAGGGCGGCTGCTGGGACGGATGGAGTCCTTCGCGGGCGAGCTGGTCGCCGAGGGCCTGCGGGAGGCCGGAGTTGACGTACGGTTCCACACCGAGGTCACCGCGCTGCACCGTGACGGGCCGGTGACGCTCACCCTCGGCGGCGACGGGGAGCTGGTGGCCGACCAAGTGCTTTACGCCACCGGGCGGTTGCCCCGCACCGACGACATCGGAATGGAGAGCATCGGCCTCTCCCCCGGCAACTGGCTCGACGTGGACGACAGTTGCCTGGTCAAGACGGTACAGGGCGGCTGGCTCTACGCCGTCGGCGACGTCAACCACCGCAACCTGCTCACCCACCAGGGAAAGTACCAGGCGCGGATCGCCGGCGCCGCGATCGTCGCCCGCGCCCGCGGGGAGCAACCGGACACCTCCGTGCGCTGGGGCGAGTACGCGGCCAGCGCGGACACCGCGGGGCCGCCCCAGGTGGTCTTCACCGAGCCGGAAGCGGCGGCGGTCGGTCTGACCCTCGACGCCGCCGAGCGCGCGGGACTGCGCGTGCGGGCGATCGACTACGAACTCGGCCAGGTCTCCGGCGCCTCGCTCTACACCGACGGTTACCAGGGGCGGGCCCGGATCGTGCTCGACCTTGAACGCCGGGTGGTCGTCGGCGCGACCTTCGTCGGCCCGGCCGTGGCCGAACTGCTGCACTCCGCCACCGTGGCCGTGGTCGGCGAGGTCCCGATCGACCGGCTCTGGCACGCGGTCCCGGCCTTCCCGACCATCAGCGAGGTGTGGCTGCGACTGCTGGAGACGTGCCGGGACAGCGGGTGAGCTGTCGAGGCGGTCGACACGCCGGGGGCGCGCGGCAGCCGGGGGTATCCACGAAGGAGATCAGATGAGCGGGACACTGTTGGCCGTCGGCACGCAGAAGGGCCTCTTCCTGGGACGCAGCCCCGACCGGGTGCGGTGGGAGTTCAGCGGGCCGCACTTCCAGATGAACGCGATCTACTCGATCGGGATCGACCGGCGGGACGGACGGGTGCGGCTGCTGGTCGGGGCCGACAGCAGCCACTGGGGACCGTCCGTGCAGTGGTCCGACGACCTGGGGGCGAGCTGGCAGGACCCGCCCCGCCCGGCCGTGCGCTTCCCCGCGCACACCGGGACCTCGCTGGAGCGGGTCTGGCAGCTCCAGCCCGCGGGGAACGAGGCCCCCGGCGTGGTGTACGCGGGGACACAGCCCGCCGCCCTGTTCCGCTCGGAGGACCGCGGTGAGAGCTTCACCCTGGACGAGTCGCTCTGGTCCCACCCGCAACGCAAGGACTGGGCGGCCGGGTTCGGCGGCCAGGGCCTGCACACCGTCATCACCGATCCGCGCGACGCGAACGTGCTGACGGTGGCGGTCTCCGCCGGCGGGGTGTACCGCACGGCGGACGGCGGGCGGGCCTGGCATCCCTCCAACGCCGGTATCCGGGCGCCGTTCCTGCCGAACCAGTACCCGGAGTTCGGCCAGTGCGTGCACAAGGTGGCGGCCGACCCCGTCGACCGCGACCGCCTCTACCTGCAGAACCACGGCGGGGTCTACCGCAGTGACGACGGCGGCGGCCACTGGCAGGACGTCGGCGACGGCCTCCCCGCCACGTTCGGCTTCGGCGTCGCCACCCACCCCCGGCAGTCCGGCACGGCCTACCTCTTCCCGCTCGACGCCGACTACGCCCGGCTCCCGGTCGGCCACCGCTGCCGGATCTTCCGCACCCAGGACGCGGGCGCCAGCTGGCACCCGCTCTCCGACGGCCTGCCGGAAGGAGACCACTACGGTGTGGTGCTGCGCGACGCGCTCTGCACCGACGACGGCGAACCGGCCGGGGTGTACTTCGGCAACCGCAACGGCGAGGTCTACGGCAGCGCGAACGACGGCGACAGCTGGGCGCTGATCACCTCGCACCTGCCGGACGTGCTCTGCGTCCGGGCGGCGGCGCTGTCCTGAACGAGGGGCCGTCGCGGCACCGCCCCGGCGGAGGCGTCCTGAGCGAGGGGCCCTGCGAGCAGCTTCGAGAGAGCCGCTATGCGAACAGCTCCGCGGTGACGAACCCGGGAGCAACTCCGAGACGGCAGGCGCGGAACAGGGCTCGGAGCCAAGAGGGCAGCCGTGGGACGACGGCTGCGAGCGATCCCGAATCGAGGTCATCTCAAGCGGGGAGCCGTCGATGCTGGTGGCGAGTTGGATCTACTGCCCGCCGGCGGGTCGATCTCGGCCCAGTGATGCGCTTGCCTGCAGCGTCGCGGAGGGCGTCGGCGAGGGCGGGGAAGGCGGGGCGGGGGCAACCAGGTCGAACGGGTTCTCGCCCGCCGGCCGTGGCCCGCCAACCTCGAGGACCGAAGCGACCCGCGCGCCGATCCGCCGGCCGTGCACCACCGTCAGCGTTCCGCGCCCCCGCGTTCCGCACTCCGGCGCTCGGCCGCCCGCAGCCGATCGCTGACCTCACCCAGACTCTCGCCCAGCATCGCCAGCTGTTCCCGGCTCAGCACGTCGATCAGCACCTCGCGCACGGTGGCGACATGCCCCGGCGCGGCCTCCCGCAGGACTCGCCAGCCTTCCTCGGTCAGCTCGGCGAACACCCCGCGCACATCGCTGGCACAGGAGCGGCGGCGGACCATCCCCGCCTTCTCCATCTGGGTGACCTGGTAGGTCAGGCCACTCTTGGAGGTGACCAGCCGGTCGGCCAGATCGGTCATCCGCAGCGAGCCGTCGGGCACCGCGGAGAGCTGCACCAGGATCTCGTACTGGGTGTGGGAGAGTCCGGCGTTCTCCTTGAGCTGCTGCTCCAAGCGCCGTTCGATCAGGTTGCTGGCGACGACGAAGCCCCGCCAGGCAGCCATCTCCTGCTCGTCGAGCCAACGGGGTTTATCCATGACGCCATTCTACCCTGTTGTTCAAATTCGAACTAAGGTGTACCGTCGAACATGCACGGTTCAAATTTGAACTACTTAGCCGGGAGTCGAGCAGACCATGACCACCGCCGCCCCCACGCGCATGCCCGCTCTCTACCTCTCGCACGGCGCACCCCCGCTGGCCGACGATCCGGTCTGGCCCGGCGAGCTGGCCGCCTGGTCGGCCGGGTTGCCCCGGCCGAGGGCGATCCTGATGATCTCCGCGCACTGGGAGGAGGCCCCGCTAGCCCTGGGTGCGACCACCCCCGTGCCACTGGTCTACGACTTCTGGGGCTTCCCCGAGCACTACTACCGGGTCCAGTACGCCGCCCCTGGCGCACCGGAGCTCGCGGAGAGCGTACGCAAGCTGCTGCGCGCCCCCGGCGTCCCGCTCCAGGACATCCCCGACCGCGGGCTGGACCACGGCGCCTACGTGCCGCTGGTGGAAATGTTCCCGGACGCCGACGTCCCGGTGCTCCAGGTCTCGATGCCGACCCTCGACCCCCAGCGGCTACTGGAGATCGGCCGCCGGCTGGCTCCGCTGCGCGACGAGGGCGTACTGATCGTCGGCAGTGGCTTCTTCACCCACAACCTGCGGGCGATCAGCCCCGACGGCCGAGTGCCCTCCGTGATGGCCGAGTTCGACGACTGGGGCCGGCGCGCCATGGCCGCCCAGGACCTGGACGCACTGCTCGATTTCGAACGCAAGGCTCCCGCCGCGAGGTTGGCCCACCCCCGGACCGAGCACTTCGCACCGCTCTTCGTCACCCTCGGCGCGGGAGAGGCCGACCTCGGCTCGCAGCGCAGCGTCATCGACGGCTTCTGGATGGGCCTCGCCAAGCGCTCGATCCAACTCGGCTGAGCCGCCGCCCCGTCCCGTCCCACCCCTCGCCCACCGCCCCCTCGACCCACCGCGTCCCGGCCCCGCACCGCCACTCCGCCTCCCGGCAGCCCGAAGGGCCGACCGGGAGCGCCCGTTGATCGCCCGATCGGCCCTTCGAACCCTGCGGTCAGCCGGCGTCCGCATCACCACCGACCGCGAAGGCGGTGCCACCGGCGCCACTGGCGTCGGCGTCACCACCGACCGCGGCGGCCACGCCACCGGCAGCGGTGTCGGTCGCGTCGCCGCCGACGGCGTAGGCGCCGTTCGGGGACACGACCGCATCGAGGTGGTGGGCGAAGGCCACATCGGCGCCGCCGATGAGAGCGACGCCGGCCATGGCCGCCGCAGCGGCGATCCTGGCGATCGAGGTGCGCATGAGTCCTCCGGATGTGGTGCGGAACCAGATTGCTGACAGGACGCCACGATCTTCGGCGCACCGGAGCGCGACCCGGCAACCGGACGCACCCGATCCACCCTCACGGACCACGAAATACACCGGTACGGCCGAGCAGCCGCCCGCCGACACCGGAGGCCGCCTCCGTGCGGCCGCCCTTGACCCTGACACTGGCGGCAGGGTTGCACGCTCTCCCCATGAACAGCATCGACAGCACCACCCCGCTGCACGGAAAGGTCGTCGTGGTCACGGGCGCGGGGACCGGGATCGGCCGCGCCACCGCACACGAGTTCGCCGCCCTCGGCGCCGAGGTGGTGGCCGTCGGGCGCCGTCCCGGGCCCCTCGCCGAGACGGCCGCCGGCTGCGCCTCCTCCCGGATCACTCCCCTGTCCGCCGACATCACCGCCCCCGGTGCGTGCGATCGGCTCGTCGAAACCGCGCTGGCCCGGCACGGGCGCCTGGACGTCCTGGTGAACAACGCGGGGATCACCCGCAGCACACCGCTCGGCGGCATCTCACCCGCCGCGCTCGAACCGCTGCTGGCCACCAACCTCACCGCCCCGATCCTGCTCACCCAGGCCGCACTTCCCGCGCTGACCGCCGCCCGCGGCGTGGTCGTCAACGTCACCACCTCGGTCGGTCAGCGCGCCTGGCCCGGTGGCGCCGCGGTGTACGCGGCCACCAAGTCCGCGCTGGAACTCCTCACCCGCAGCTGGGCGGTGGAGCTCGCTCCGCGCGGCGTCCGGGTGGTGGCCGTCGCCCCGGGTGCGATCGAGACGCCGATCGGCGAGCATGCGGGACACACGCCGGAGCAGAGCGCCCGGATCCGCGACTGGCAGATCGCCCACACCCCGCTCGGCCGGCTCGGCCGGCCCGAGGAGGTCGCCTGGGCGATCACCCGGCTGGCCTGCCCGCAGAGCTCCTTCGTCACCGGCGTAGTCTTCCCCGTGGACGGCGGCGCGGTCGTCGCATGAGACCGGCGGGGTGCGTGGGGGCGACGGTGCGGATCGGTGAACTGGCCGCGACCTCTGGCGTGTCGGTCCGTGCCCTGCGGCACTACGAGCAGGCCGGCCTGGTCCACTCCGAGCGTTCGGACAACGGCTACCGGTCGTACGGTGTCGAAGCCGTCAATCGGGTACGCAACATCCGCCATCTGCTGGACGCCGGCCTGACCCTGGAAGACGTCCGGGTCTTCCTGCCCTGCCTGGACGGCGACTTGACCACCGCCGCCCCCTCCGCGAAGGGCCTGCGGGTGGCGCTGGACCGGCTCGCCGTGCTGGAACGGCGGATCGCGGCGCAGCGCGAGGTGCGCGACCGCCTCGCGGCCGCCCTGCGCTCGGCCGGAGTGACGCCTGGAGTGATGACAGGGTGACGATCCGGATGCCGGCCGGACTGATGGGCGGAGTTACGGGCAACACCACGGCCGCGCTCACGATCAGGGGTAGGCGGGAGGCGGCGAGGCCGGGCAGAGTGGCGTCATGCAGACACCACTCACCGTGATGGACTTCCTCGACCGGGCCGAGCTGGTCTACGGAGACCGCGTCGGCCTGGTCGACGAGCCGGTTCAACCAGCCGAATCCTGGGGCGAGGTGACGTACCGACGGATGGCTCAGCTGGCCCGCGCCCAGGCCGCCGGCCTGGACCGGCTCGGCGTCGGTCCCGGCGAGCGGGTCGCCGTCGTCTCGCACAACTCGGCCCGCCTGATGACCTCGCTGTACGGGGTGAGCGGCCACGGCCGGATCCTGGTACCGGTCAACTTCCGGCTGAAGGCGGAGGAGGTGGCGTACATCGTCGAACAGAGCGGTGCCTCCGTCCTGTTGGTGGACCCGGAACTGGACGAGGCGCTCGCCGGGATCGCGGTCAAGCACCGGTTCGTGCTCGGCGCCGGGAGCGACGAGGTGCTGTACGACTTCGCGAACGAGCCGGTCCGGCACCCGGTCAGCGAGTCGCAGACCGCGACCGTCAACTACACCAGCGGAACCACCGCCCGTCCCAAGGGAGTCCAGCTCACCCACCGCAACCTGTGGCTCAACGCGGTGCTGATGGGACTGCACTTCGGGGCGAGCGACCGGGACGTCTATCTGCACACGCTGCCGCTGTTCCACGTCAACGGCTGGGGCCTGCCGTTCGGGCTGACCGGGCTCGGCGCCCAGCACGTCATCCTGCGCAAGGTGGACGGCGCCGAGATCCTGCGCCGGGTCGAGCGGCACGGGGTGACCTTCCTGAGCGGCGCACCCGCCGTCGCGGCGATGATCCTGGAGGCCGCCGCCGACTGGGACGGGCCGGTCCCGGGGCGGGACCGGGTCCGCATGGTCCTCGCCGGCGCACCGCCGCCCACCGCGCTGGTGCAGCGCTTCGAGGACGAGTTGGGCTGGGAGTTCATGCAGCTCTACGGCCTGACCGAGACCTCTCCCCTGGTCACGGTCAACCGCGGCCGGGCCGAGTGGGACGCGCTCCCCGCCGCCGAGCGGGCCGGGAAGCTGGCGCAGGCCGGTGCGCCCGCGCTGGGCACCCGGCTGCGGGTGGACGGGCAGGGTGAGGTGCTCGTCCGCTCCAACACGGTGCTGGAGGGCTACTGGCAGCAGGCGGAGGAGACGGAGGCGGTGCTGAAGGACGGCTGGTTCCACACCGGCGACGGCGGCACCCTGACGGACGGCTACCTCGCCATCGCCGACCGGAAGAAGGATGTCATCATCTCCGGTGGCGAGAACGTCTCCTCGATCGAGGTGGAGGACTGCCTCTACCGCCACCCGGCGGTCCTGGAGGTCGCGGTGATCGGCGTGCCGGACGCCAAGTGGGGCGAGACGGTCAAGGCGCTGGTCGTCCTCAAGGACGGGCACCGCGCCGACGAGGCGGAGCTGATCGCGCACTGCAAGCAGCGGCTGGCCGGCTACAAGTGCCCGACCTCGCTGGAGTTCCGTGACGCGCTGCCCAGGACCGCCACCGGCAAGCTGCAGAAGTTCCGGCTGCGCTCGCCCTACTGGGAGGGACACGAGCGGCAGGTCAACTGACCGCGGCGGGCCGGGTGACGGTCCATCGGATCGGTCCGGCCGGGCGACGGACTCCTGACCAAAATCCCGACCGCCCGGCCCGGCGCGGCCGTTACGCTGTGGATGCCGCAGCACCTCGCCGTTGGAGACGTAGGAAGGGCACCCGGATGGCAGAGCTCACCTCGCTACTGGACGACCTGCGGGCGGAGAGCGCCGACCTGGACGACCTGGTCGCCGGACTGGCCGGGGCCGGGCTGGCCACCCCGACCCCGGCCACCGGCTGGACCATCGCCCATCAGATCGCCCACCTGGCCTGGACGGACCGCTGGTCGCTGCTGGCGGCCCGCGACCCGGAGGGCTTCCGGGCCGCCGCCGAGCGGGAGTTCACCTCCGGCGCGGATCCAATCGAGGCGGGCGCGGCGGAGGGCGCGGGCGAGGAGGGCGCCGTACTGCTGGACCGCTGGCGCGCGGGGCGGGCGGAGTTGGCGTCCGCCCTGCGTGAGGCCGAGGCCGCCGGGCTCCGGCTGCCGTGGTTCGGGCCGCCGATGAAGCCCGCCACCATGGCCACCGCCCGGCTGATGGAGACCTGGGCACACGGGCAGGACGTCGCGGACGCCCTCGGCGTGGAGCGCGAGCCGACGGGCCGGCTGCGGCAGGTGGCCCACCTGGGCGTACGGACCATGGGGTTCGCGTTCGCCCTCCACGGACTGCCGGTACCGCCACCCGACCTGCCGCTCCGCGTTGAACTCTCCGCACCCACCGGCGAATTGTGGACCTGGGGCCCCGAGGGCGCGGCCGACCGGGTGAGCGGTCCCGCACTGGACTTCTGCCTTCTGGTGACCCAGCGTCGACACCGGGACGACCTGGCACTGCACGCCGAGGGCGCCACGGCGTCGGCCTGGCTGCCGATCGCCCAGGCGTTCGCGGGTCCTCCCGGAGGCGGCCGGCTGCCGGGAGCGGCCGGCTGACCGGACCCACCGACGCATGGTCGGCGTCCGCCGCCGGAGCCGAGGCAGGGGATCTCCTGTCCGACCGGGCAGCCTAACCGTCCGACAGCCCCGGCACAGGCGAAGGCGGCCGGGCCTTCGGCGCTCCGTGGCACACAACCCGGGGCTCCGCCCGACGGCAATCAGGGCACCCAGCTGACCGCATGAGGGCCGGACGCCAGGCTCCCGGAGCTCGGTACCGATGCCTCAGACACCGATGCGGAGCGCGGTCAGACGGGTGGCGACCAAGTTGGTGGCGCCGTGGTCGCGCTCCACCAGGCCGTGGACGAGGAGGCCGGCCCGGTCCAGGGCGGTGCGGCGGTTGGGCTCCCAGACCATGCGGTTGCACACGACGTTGATCAGTCCGGTCTCGTCCTCCAGGCTGAGGAAGAGGACACCGCCTGCGGTCGGTGGACGCTGACGGTGCGTCACCAGTCCGCCGACCAGGACGGAGGTGCCGGGCTCGATCCCCGGGAGGGCCGATGCCGGGAGGACTCCGCCCCGGTCGAGGGTGGGGCGCAGGTGCTGCATGGGGTGGCTGGTGGCGGAGGTGCCGGTGGCCCAGAGGTCGGCGATGGTCTCCTCGACCGGAGTCATGGCGGGCAGCGGCGGCGCGTCCACACCGGGGGCGGTTCCCGGCAGGGTGTCCGGCGAGACGGTCGCGTACACCCCGGCGGACCACAGCGCCTGGCGCCTGGTCAGCCCGAAGCAGCCGAAGGCCCCGGCCGTGGCCAGTGCCTCCAGGACCGGCGCGGGCAGGACCGTGCGCCGGGCGAAGTCCTCCAGGTCCGCGTAGGGCTGCCCGGCGGCGATCGCCTCGGCCTGCGGGGCGCCGATCCCCCGGACGGTGGTCAGCCCGAGCCGGATGGCGGGCTGCGGATTGACGGGACGGCCGGGACGGCCGCGGCCGGGCAGGACCGGGACGCCTTCCAGGGTGGGCCTCGGGGCACTGGCGTTGACGTCCACCCCGAGGACCTGGACGCCGTGCCGCCGGACATCGGCGACCAGGCTCAACGGCGAGTAGAAGCCCATGGGTTGGTTGGCCAGCAGGGCGCAGGTGAAGGCGGCCGGGTAGTGGTGCTTGAGCCAGGCACTGGCGTACACCAGGTAGGCGAAGCTGATCGCGTGGCTCTCCGGGAAGCCGTAGTTGGAGAACGCCTCGATCTTGACGTAGACGTCCTCGGCGATGTCGGCGCGGATGCCGCGCTCGGCCATGCCGTCCAGCAGGCGCTGCCGCAGTTCGGCGACCCGCCGGTGGGAGCGTTTGGCGCCCATCGCCTGGCGCAGCCGGTCGGCCTCGGCCGGGGTGAACCCGGCGCAGTCGATGGCCAGTTGCATCATCTGCTCCTGGAACAGCGGCACCCCGAGGGTCTTGCTCAGGGCGTTCTCCATCAACGGGTGCGGGCAGTGGGCCGGTTCGACCCCGGCGCGGCGGCGCAGGTAGGGGTGGACGGAGCCGCCCTGGATCGGTCCGGGTCGGATCAGCGCGACCTCGACCACCAGGTCGTAGAACTCGCGCGGCTTCAGTCTCGGCAGGGTGGCCATCTGGGCCCGCGACTCGACCTGGAAGACGCCGACCGTGTCGGCCCGGCAGAGCATCTCGTACACCGCCTCGTCATCCGGCGGAATGGCGGCCAGGTCGAGCCGGCGGCCGTGGTGGGCGGCGATCAGGTCGCAGGTGTCGTGCAGGGCGGAGAGCATGCCGAGACCGAGCAGGTCGATCTTGACCAGCCCGGCTCCGGCGGTGGAGTCCTTGTCCCACTGCAGCACCGAGCGCCCCGGCATCCGGGCCCACTCGGTGGGGCAGATCTCGCCGACCGGTTCCCGGGTGAGCACCATGCCACCCGAGTGGATGCCCAGATGCCTCGGCAGCCCGTGGAGTTGGCGGCCGAGGTCGAGCACGTCGGCGGGGATCACCGCGTCCGCCCCGGGTGGGCCGTGGAAGTCGACCTGCCGGGTGAAGGCCTCGATCTGCCCCTGCGGGTAGCCGAGCACCCGGGCAGCGTCGCGCAGCGCCAGCCGGGGCCGGTAGGTGATGACGTTGGCGACCTGGGCGGCGTGCTCGCGCCCGTAGCGGCGGTAGACGTACTGGATGACCTCCTCGCGGCGGCGGTTCTCGATGTCGAGGTCGATGTCGGGCGGCCCGTCGCGTTCGACGCTGAGGAAGCGCTCGAAGAGCAGCCGGTAGCGGATCGGGTCCACGGCGGTGATGCCGAGGGCGTAGCAGACGGCGGAGTTGGCGGCGGAGCCCCGGCCCTGGCACCAGATGTCCTGCTTCCGGCAGAAGTCCACGATGTCGTGGACGATGAGGAAGTACCCGGCCAGGTCCAGCTGTTCGATGACGTCGAGTTCGCGGGCGAGCTGGCGCAGCGCGGGTTCGTTGCCGGCACCGAACCGGACCGGGCCGGCCTCGGCGACCAGGGCGCGCAGCTGGCCGGTCTCGCTCTGCCCCTCGGGCACCGGGAAGCCCGGGAGCCGGGGGTCCAGTCCGCCGAAGTCGAAGGCGCAGGCGCGGCCCAGTTCCACGGTGGCCTGCTGGACGCCCGGGTAGCGGGCCAACCGGGCGGCCATCTCGCGGCCGGACCGCAGATGGGCCGTGCCGGAGGCCTGCGTCCAGCCGGCCGCCTGCTCGACGGTGCGGCGCTCGTGCAGTGCGGCCAGCCCCTGGGCCAGTCTGGCCTCGGCCGGGGTGGCGTGGTGCACGTTGTTGGAGGCGACGGCGGTCAGACCGAGCTCCGCCGCGAGCGCGGCCAGCCGGTCGTTGCGCAGGTCGTCGCCGGGCAGGCGCTGGTCGATCAGTTCGACATGGACGTTCTCCCGGCCGAACGCCTCCATCAGCAGCTGGAGTTCGCGCTTCGCCGCCGCCGGACCGCCGGAGGCCAGCGCGGCGGGTACCCGTCCCTTGCGGCAGCCGGTGAGCACCGCCCACTGGCCCTGGTGGGCGGCGGCGAGCCTGGCGAAGTCGTACGCCGGACGGTTCTTGGCACCGCCCGCGAGCTGGGCGGCACTGATCTCGGCGGACAGGCGGCGGTAGCCGGCCGGGCCGCGGGCCAGGACCAGCAGATGCTCGTCGGGGCTCAGCCCGAGCTCGGCGCCGAAGACGGTCCGCAGTCCCAGGTCCTTTGCCGCGTCGGCGAACCGCACCGCCCCGTACAGGCCGTTGTGATCGGTGAGCCCGACGGTCTCGATACCGAGCCGGACCGCTTCCTCGGCCAGCACCTCGGGATCGCTCGCGCCGTCGAGGAAGCTGAACGCCGAGTGGGTGTGCAGCTCCGCCCACGGGACTCCCGCCCCGGGCGGGAGTTGGGACGGCGACGGCGTGCGCGGGGACGGGCGGCGGCGCAGCGGTACGACATCGCCGCCGGTACGCGCGGGCGCGGGCCCGCCGGTCCGGTCGGCCCCTGGCTCGAACCTGCCGGTACGCACGGGCGCGGGCGCGGACTCGCCCGGTCGGCCGGCCATGCGGCGGCGCAACTCGTTCCAGGGGAGTGAGGGGTGACTGGTGAATCCCATCGCGGGTCGTGCTCCGTCGGGGTGGTGCGGGGTGGTGCGGTGGTGCGGTTCGGCCTGCCGGAGCCTCCTTCGTGCCGTCCGTCCACGCGCGGTCGCGGATGCGGTAGCGGCGGTACGCCGGCGCCGGTTTCGGACGGCGCCGGTCGCGGGCGGTATCAGTCGTAGGCGGCCTCCACGGACCAGTGGCCGCCCTCGGCGGTGAGCATCAGAGCCCGTTCGCCGGCCACCGTGATCTGGAAGCGGGCCCGGCGGCGACGCCGGTCCGGGTCCCACCAGTACTCGACTGCGGGCCAGGGCCCGGTCCAGCCGGTGACCTCCAGCAGCCTGCCGTCCAGGACGAGCCGGGCCGGTGGGGCGGACACCTCGGCCCGGCCGCTGACGGTGACGGGCAGGCCGTCCGGGTCCAGGACGGTGGCCGGGACCGGGCTGCGCGGCACCACGCTGGGCGCCGGGTCCTGCACCCGGCCCGGCCAGGGGGCGGGTGCGGGTGCCTCGTACGCCTCGCCCCAGGGGACGCGCGCCAGTTGCTCGGCCGGGCCCCGGCCGCCGGCGGGCTCGGCCCGGCGCAGTCCGGCGTGCCCGAGCACCGCCTGCACCCGGGCGACGGCGCGTTCGACCCGGTCCTCGGCCACGGCCTGGCCCCAGAGCGCCAACTGCCGTCCCTGATCGGGCACCAGGCCGTCGGGGACGAGGCGCAGCGTGGTGAAGCCGGCGGAGGCGGCGGGTTCACCGGAGCCTGCGGCGTCGGCAGGGTCAGTGGCGTCGGTGGAGTCGGCGGCGGAAGCCGGCGTGAAGGTGCCCGCGGTCTGCCAGGCCTGGAGCTGCCAGCGGACGCGTTCGGCGAGTGCGAAGGGACCGAGCTTGCCCTCGTGCCGCCAGAGGCGGGTGGCACTACGGCCGTCGGCGCAGGTCACCTCGACGGCGAAGCGCCGGCAGGCCAGTCCGGCCGCGGCCAGCCGGGTGTGCAGCTGTTCGGCGAGCGTGCGGGCGATGAAGATCAGTGGTTCGGCGAGCAGCTCCGGCGGGTCGAAGCGGTGTTCCACCGCGAGGTCGAGGCCCTCGGGACGGGGCACCAGCGGACGGGACTGGAGCCCTCGGGCGCGACGGTGCGCGGCCGTCCCGGTCGGGCCGAAGCGGTCGGCGACCGCCCGGCCGGAGAGCGCGGCGAAGTCGCCGACGGTGTGCACTCCGAGCCGGACCAGCAGTTCGGCCAGCGGCTCGTCACCGAGCGCGGCCACGGGGTACGGGGCGAGGAACTCCGCCGTCCTGCCGTCCGGTACGAGTATCCCGGCACGGGCCGCCAGCACCGCCGCGAACAGCCCGTCGGCCACCCCGACCTGGCAGTGCGGCAGCACCCGGGCCTCGGGGTTCGCGGCCTCCGGCCCGTCGCCGGGGACTCGCTGCCCGGTCGGCAGCCGTACCCCCGCCTCCGGCGGCGCGTCGGCCTGGGCGTCCGGGGCGGGCCGGGACATGCCCCGGGCGAGGGCCGCGGCGACCGCCGCGTGCACCCGGGTGGCCAGCGCCGCCTCGCCGCCGAAGTAGCGGCCGGGCCCCTTGACCGGGATCGCGCACATCCCCGGGCGCAGCACCTCGACCCGGGGCGTGAACGCCTCCACCGCGGCGACCACCGGTTCGAACAGGCGGGTCTCGGTCTCCGGGTCGCGGTCGCGGAGCTCCAGCGCCGGGCAGAGCCGCTGGGCCAGCCGCAGCCGCTGCCCGCGGCGGACGCCCGCGGCCCGGGCCGCGTCCGAACAGGCCAGCACCCGCCCAGCTTCCAGCACCGCGACCGCCCGGTCCGTACCGGCGGCTTCCGGCGCCGTGGCCACGACCGGCCAGTCCGGGCACCACACCACCAGTACCCGCGGCACGCCCGGGCCCGGACCGGCGCCTGCGCCCCCGTCCGGGTTCGGACCCCGCTCCGCCGTCACCGCCATCTCACACCGCCGTACCGCTCACACCGTCGCCACACCGCTGCCCGAACCACCGCTCACACCACCGCCAGTCCGAGACCGCCGAGCGCGGGCTCCGCCTCGTCGGGCCCGGAAAGCACGGCGGGCCCGGAAAGCACGGCGGATCCGGGGAACACAGTGGCCCCGGGAGGCACAGCAGTCCCGGAGCGCACAGCAGCCCCGGAAGACCCGACGGGCACCGTCTCGACCGACTCCGCGGATTCGATCACCCGCGCCGTGCCGTGTTCGTCCGGCAGCCACAGGTGCGCCGAACGGGCGCGGGCTCCGGCCCCGCGCCCCTCCGCCGTGATCTCGGCCTGCCGTCCCACCAGCTGTCCGTACCCCTCACCGAGGCCGAACCAGCGGGCGGACTTCACGGCCAGCCGCAGCCCGGCGCCCGGCCAGGGGCCCGCGACCAGCAGCGCACAGCCGCCGCGCCGCAGCACGGCGGTGAGCCTGGCCGCCAGCTGCGCGGACACCGGCCCTTCCGGGCGCAGCAGGATCAACCCGACCGCTCCGGCCAGGGCCGCGACGACCTCCGGCCAGTGCTGCCCCGGGTCGTCCACGAGCAGCAGTCGTCGCAGGTCGAAGCCGTAGCCGGCGGCGGCCGTCAGCCCTAGGTCGGGCAGTCCCACGGCCGCCGACCAGGTGCCCTCCACCGCCGCCGCACCGGCCGCCAGGGCCAGCAGCAGTCCGGTGTCGCCCAGGACCGACACCGCCGTGCCTCGCCGCAGCCCGCCGCCGGGCAGCAGTGGTGCCAGCGCGGGGAGGACGGGCAGCAGGTCTTCCCCGGTCGGCGCGAGGGTGGCCGGCCGGATCAGCGCGGAATCGAAAGTGGGCACACTTCAGGATCGAACATATGTTCAGTGATATTCAAGTCCAACTATCTGATAGGGCGACAGAAACGCTCTGACCTGCTCAAATGAGGAACTCCGAGACCGTTCGATCACGCTCCGCATTCGGACGTCAAAATCGAACACCCGACATGCCGACTCGCCACCGACACCGCCCGGGGGCGGTGCCGGCAGTGGAGGTCACACGGCGGTGGCAGCCCCGACGGCCGGACGGGCGCTGCGGCGAGCGCCCAGCATCCGGTCGAGCGCAAGCGCACCGGGGCCGCTGAACACCAGGAGCAGGAAGGCCCAGCAGTAGAGCGCGGAGAGCTCGCCGTGGTTCTGCAGCGGGAGCAGCGCGGCCCGCTGGTGCTCGACGAAGTACGCGTACGCCATCGAGCCGGAGCAGATCAGCGCGGCGGCACGGGTGAACAGACCGGAGAGCACCAGCACTCCGCCTGCCAGCTGGATCACTGCCGCATACCAGAACGGCCAGGTGCCGGCGGGAACGGAACCGCCGCCCGGTGCGCCACCGAGGACCCCGAACAGCGAGGCGGCGCCGTGACAGGCGAAGAGGAAGCCCATGGCGATCCGGAAGAGGGCCAGGGCGTAGGGCCGGGCAGCATCGAGGCGCGCGTTGAACAAAGGCATGAACATGCTCCTGTAGGCCGGGAATTGACGCGCGCACAGATTAGGACAGGCTAACCTACCAGGCAAGAGCCACAGTTGATGCTCAACCCGGCAACCTGTTCGCGTGGCGACTCCTGACGCCACGTCACCCGAGGGCCCGGTCCAGGTTGAACGCGGCGCTGATCAGCGAGAGATGGGTGAACGCCTGGGGGAAGTTGCCCAGTTGCTCGCCGGTCGGGCCGATCTCCTCGGCGTAGAGGCCGAGGTGGTTGGCGTAGGTGAGCATCTTCTCGAAGGCCAGCCGGGCCTCCTCCAGGCGCCCGGCGCGGGCCAGGGCCTCGACGTACCAGAAGGAGCAGATCGAGAAGGTGCCCTCGGTGCCGCGCAGGCCGTCGGGGCTGGACTCGGGGTCGTAGCGGTAGACCAGCGAGTCCGACACCAGCTCAGCGGTGAGCGCGTCCAGGGTGGAGAGCCACTTGGGATCGGTGGGCGAGACGAACTTGGCCATCGGCATCATCAGCAGGGCGGCGTCGAGCACGTCGCCGTCCAGGCACTGGACGAACGCCTTCCGCTCGGCCGACCAGCCGCGCCGCATGATCTGCCGGTAGATCGCGTCACGGCTCTGCTGCCAGCGCTGGAGGTCGGCGGGCAGACCGCGCCGGTGCGCCATCCGGATCGCCCGCTCCATCGCCACCCAGCACATCAGCCGGGAGTACAGGAAGTTCCTCCGGCCGCCCCGGGTCTCCCAGACGCCCTCGTCCGGCTGGTCCCAGTGGTCGCAGAGCCAGTCCACCACGCCGCCGACCTCGTCCCACCGGTCGCTGCCGATCGGCTGCCCCCACTTGTCGTACAGGTAGACCGAGTCGATCAGCGCGCCGTAGATGTCCAGCTGGAGCTGGCCGGTGGCGGCGTTGCCGACCCTGACCGGCGCCGATCCCAGGTGACCCGCCAGGTGGGCGAGCTCGTACTCGGGCAGCTCGCGGCGTCCGTCGATGCCGTACATGATCTGCAACGGGCCGGTGGCGTCGAGGTCGTGCCCGGGGTCCAGCCGGACCGCCCGCTCGTCCAGGAACCCCATGAACGCCTCGGCCTCCGAGGTGAAGCCCAGCCGGAGCATGGCGTAGATGCAGAAGGCGGCGTCGCGGACCCAGACGTACCGGTAGTCCCAGTTGCGCTCGCCGCCGATCTGCTCGGGGAGGCTGGTGGTCGGTGCGGCCACGATGGCGCCGGTCGGCGCGTAGGTGAGCAGCTTCAGCACCAGCGCGGAGCGGTGCACCGTCTCCCGCCAGCGTCCGTGGTAGCGCGAACCGGCCAGCCAGCGGCGCCAGAACCCGACCGTGGCGCAGAACTCGTCCTCCGCCTCGGCCTTGGGGCAGGCCCTGGGCCCCACCTGGTCGCCGATCCGGTCCAGGGCGAACACCGCGGACTCGCCCTCCAGGAGCTTGAAGTGCGAGATGACGTCCTTCCCGTCGCACTCCAGTGTCGTGGTGGTGGTGAGCGCCAGCGACAGCGACCGCGACTCGAAGATCGCCTCGTGGCCCGCCAGCCGCACCGTGTGCGGTTCGGCCCCGTAACCGAACCGGGGCGCCACCCGGACCCGGAACGGCAGCACGCCGCGCACGCACACCACCCGCCGGATCAGCCGGTGCCGACCCGCCTCCCGGGACTCGTCGACGACCGGCATGAAGTCCTGGATCTCCGCCACCCCGTCGGCGGCGAAGAACCGTGTGATCAGCACGTTGGTGTCGGGGAAGTAGAACTGCCTGGTGCGGCTCGGGACATCGGCGGCCAGCTCGAAGGATCCGCCCCGGTCTGCGTCGAGGATCGCCCCGAACACGCTGGGTGCGTCGAAGCGCGGGCAGCAGTACCAGTCGATGGTGCCGTCAGTTCCCACCAGCGCGGCGGTGCGGAGGTCGCCGATCAACCCGTGCTCGGAGATCGGCAGATAGCGCGAGCCGTCCACGCCCCCAAAACCGGCGTTGTCGAATGCCATACCGGCCTCCCTACCGCTGCGGTACGGGCACCGAGAGAACCTCGCATTTCATGGTAAACCCGACCTCGAAGCGGACAACCGGCCGTGGTCTCCGGGGCGGTCGCGGCACCGCCGGCCCGCCCGCGGCCGGGCTCCGGGGCCCGGCCGCGATCCGGCCGGGCCCTCTCGCGCCGATGTCGCGTCAGGCCGTAGAGTCTGGCCGACCGTTCAGTAACAGAAAGTCGCGGCAGCGGCGGCCGGCGAAGGATCCCGATGAAGCGTCACGCGTGGTTGGACCGGATACACCAGCTCGACCCCGAGACCGACTTCACCGAGATCTACCGGATCAGCAGCCAGTACGAGTTCCCGTGGGACACCAACCAGTCGCTGGGCTTCGCCCTCTACCGCACCTACGCCGTGCCGAGCATCGGCCGGCTGCTCGCCAGGACGGGCGAGTTCACCGAGCGGACCCAGAAGCGGTACGACGACACGGTGCTGATCCTGGACGCGGTGGTCGAGCACGGCTTCGACTCCGCGCAGGGCCGCGAGGCGATCCGCCGGATGAACCAGATGCACCGGCGCTACGACATCTCCGACGAGGACTACCTCTACGTCCTGTCCACCTTCGTCGTGGTACCCAAACGCTGGCTGGACGAGTACGGCTGGCGGCCGTACTCCCCGCACGAGCTGCGGGCCGCCGTCAACTACTACCGCGAACTGGGCCGCCACATGGGCCTGCGGGACATCCCGGAGACCTACCAGGAGTTCGAGCGGCTGCTGGACGACTACGAGCGGGCCCACTTCGGCTTCGACCAGGGCGGCCGGGACGTCTCCGACGCCACCCTGGCGCTGACCGCGAGCTGGTACCCGGAGGCATTCGGCGGGGCGGTGCACACCGCCTCGATCTGCCTGCTGGACGACCCGCTGCGCGAGGCCTTCGGCTACCCCCGGCCGCCCGCCCTGCTGCGGAAGGCGGTCCGGTCCGCGCTGCGGCTGCGCGGGCGGGTGGTACGGCTGCTGCCGCCGCGCCGCAAGCCGGCGCCCGCCCGGGAGAGCAGCCAGGTCAGGGGATATCCGAACGGCTACCGGCTGAGCGAGCTGGGCACCTTCGAGGAGAGCGGCGGGTGTCCGTTCAAGGCCGCGGACCCCACCCCCACGGACGGCACCGACCCCGGACATGTCAGTCCCCGGTAGTCCCGATCTCGTCCTGAAACCTTCAGTCGTCACTGCTGATTCCGGTGTCGGGCGAACTTGCCGGGGGCTTAGCCAGATCCTGGATCATTGCCACTTCGGTTGACAAACGTCTTCGTCAGCCTCAACGGCTCTGTCCGGTTTTCCGGTGTATTGACCAGTTTCCTCCTTATTCGGCGCGGGTCAAGAGTTACAGGCAAACCTCTTCAGCGCGCTTCACCTCCACCACCCACAGTGCGCATGCCGGGACGGATGGTGGCCGACGGGGCCGTGAGCTCGGCGGCCGGGCGGTCGCATCGCCGTCGACGTCCGCACCGGAGAGAGCCGGGGCCATGTGAACGGGACCATGCCGGGCGCGTTCACCGACCACCGGATACCGGCCGTCCGCGACGAACGGCCGAGGACGGCCAACCGGCGCCCGAGCCCGCCGGCGCGCGCTCTTGACGAACCGGGGACCGTGGCCAAGCCTGGTCGGGCACAGCCCAACGCACCCGCTCCACCCGCCGAGAGCCGGAGGTCAACGGTGACCGAGCAGGCGTCCTACTCCCTTGGCAGTACCGGGAGTCCGCTGTTGACCTGCACCATCGCAGAGCGCCTCGACCAGGTGGCGTCCGCCTTCCCGGACCGGGAGGCGCTGGTGGACGTACCGAGCGGGCGGCGCTGGACGTACCGCGAACTGGCCGCGGACGTCGACCGGTTGGCCCGGGGGCTGCGGGCGCACGGGGTGGCCAAGGGCGACCGGGTGGGCATCTGGGCGCTCAACTGCCCGGAGTGGGTACTGGTGCAGTACGCCACCGCCCGGCTCGGCGCCGTCCTGGTGAACGTCAACCCGGCCTACCGCAGCCATGAACTGGCGTATGTGCTGAACCAGTCCGGGGTCAGCCTGCTGGTGGCCCAGTCCGCCTACCGCGGCAGCGACTACCGGGCGATGGTCGACGAGGCGGTAACCGAGGGCCGGTGTCCCGCGCTGCGCGGGACACTGTGGATCGGCGACCCGCAGTGGCAGCGACTGACCGGCCCCGCGGGCGACTTCCCGGCGCTGCACTGCGACGAGCCGATCAACATCCAGTACACGTCCGGCACCACCGGCTTCCCCAAGGGCGCCACCCTCTCGCACCGCAACATCCTCAACAACGCCCACTCGGTGGGCGAGTTGCTCGGCTACACCGAGCAGGACCGGATCTGCGTGCCGGTGCCCTTCTACCACTGCTTCGGCATGGTGATCGGCAACCTCGCGGCACTCAGCCGCGGCGCCTGCGTGGTGATCCCCTCGCAGGGCTTCGACCCGGCCGCCGCCCTGTGCGCCGTCGCCGCCGAGCGGGCCACCTCGCTGTACGGGGTGCCGACCATGTTCATCGCCGAACTCGGCCTGCCGGACTTCGACTCCTACGACCTCTCCTCGCTGCGGACCGGGCTGATGGGCGGCTCACCCTGCCCGGTGGAGGTGATGAAGCGGGTCCAGTCGGACATGCACATGGCCGAGGTCGCCATCGTGTACGGGATGACCGAGACCTCCCCCGTCTCCACCATGACCCGGCGCACGGACGACCTGGCCCGCCGCACCGAGACGGTCGGCCGGGCGATGCCGCACGTCGAGGTGAAGGTGATCGACCCGGAGAGCGGACGGACGGCGCCGCGCGGCGAGGCGGGCGAGCTGTGCACCCGGGGGTACTCGGTGATGCTCGGCTACTGGGACGAGCCCGAGCGCACCGCGGAGGCGGTCGACGCCGAGGGCTGGATGCACACCGGCGACCTGGCCGTGATGCGCGAGGACGGCTACCTGTCCGTGGTCGGGCGGATCAAGGACATGATCATCCGCGGCGGGGAGAACGTCTATCCGCGCGAGATCGAGGAGTTCCTGCACACCCATCCGGCGATCGCGGACGTCCAGGTGGTCGGGGTACCGGACGACCGGCTGGGCGAGGAGATCTTCGCCTTCGTCGTGCTGCGCGACCCGGCGGCCACCCTCAGCACCGAGGACGTGACCGCGTACTGCGCGGGGCGGCTCGCGCACTTCAAGACACCGCGCCACGTGCGGGTGGTGCGGACGTTCCCGATGACGGTGAGCGGCAAGGTCCGCAAGACCGAACTGCGCGAGATGGCGGCCCGGGAGCTGCTGCGGTGAGCGCACCGGAGGCGGCCACGGGCCGCGGGTGGTTATCGAAACGTGTTCGACCACCCCCATAAGTTCATCTAACCTGATGGCATGCTTATTCTTATGAGTCGTCGCCACGTGGACCTGTGCCGCGTCACGAGCATGTCCTGTCGACGCTCCGACTGATCTCGCCCTTCCCCGCCCTCGGGCACCACCCTCCCCCGGCACCGCTGCGCCGCCCCCACCCGTGGCGTCGCAGCGACGGCCTTCCGGCGACCACCGGAGCAGCCGGGGCACCGAACTCAGCGGATGTCACCCATGACTCAGCAGTCGCGTTCCATCGCTCTTCCCGTGATCGACCTCTCACTCGCCGACGGCGGCGCCGAGGACCGCGCCCTCCTGCACCGCAACCTGCGGGAGGCGGCGACCGAGGTGGGCTTCTTCCAGCTCACCGGCCATGGCGTAACCCCGGCCGAGACGGCCGTCCTCACCGACACGATGCGGGCCTTCTTCGCCCTCCCCGAGGCCGACCGGCTCTCCGTGTCCAACCTCAACTCCCCGCACTTCCGCGGCTACACCCGCACCGGCGACGAGCGCACCGGCGGCAGCCGGGACTGGCGCGACCAGCTGGACATCGGCGCCGAGCTGCCCCCGCACGTCCCCGGCCCCGAGGAGCCCGCGTACTGGTGGCTGGAGGGCCCCAACCAGTGGCCCGAGGCGCTGCCGGAGCTGCGCACCGCGGCACTGGGCTGGATCGACCGGCTGAGCGGTGTGGCCGAACGGCTGCTGCACGAACTGCTCGCCGCGATCGGCGCCGAGCCGGACTTCTACGACCACGCCTTCGCCGGGCACCCGCACCTGCGACTCAAGCTGGTCCGCTACCCGGGTACCGCGCCCGACGGCGCCGGACAGGGCGTGGGCTCGCACAAGGACTACGGGTTCATCACCCTGCTGCTCCAGGACGAGGTCGGCGGGCTCCAGGTGGAGCACGACGGGTCCTACCTGGACGTGCCGCCGATGCCCGGCGCCTTCGTGGTCAACCTCGGCGAGCTGCTCGAGGTCGCCACCAACGGATACCTCAAGGCCACCGACCACCGGGTGGTCAGCCCGCCCGGAGCGCGCGAGCGGTTCTCGGTCCCGTTCTTCTACAACCCGCGCCTGGACGCCCACATCGAGCCGCTGGACTTCCCGGGCGCCGGGGACGCGCCCGGCACCACCCAGGACCCGGCCAACCCGCTCTACGCCGACTTCGGATTCAACGAGCTGAAGGGGTACCTCCGCGCCCACCCCGAGGTCACCAGCCGCCACCACGCCGGTCTGGTGCCCAGCGCGTAGCCGGAGCCGTCGGACCGCGCCACCGGCGGGCAGCGCCCCGTCGGCGGCGCGCCGACGTTCCCACCGGCCGGGCCGACGGGTCAGAGCGGCAGGTCCCCGCCGGGTGCGGGCTCCAGCCGGCCCAGCAGGAAGGGGAGCATCCCACGTTCGAGCAAGGCGGCCCGCCATGCCTCGCGGGCCAGCAGGAGGCTGTCCGGGACGGGCTCCGCGGCCTCGGCGTGCGCCAGCGCGGCCGAGCGGTGCCGGGCCGCCGTGACCAGCAGTCCGACCACGCCGACGACCGCCCCGGCCGCCGCGGCGATCGCCGCGGACCAGGCGACCTCGGTCACCGAGTCGGCCAGGTGGCGTTCGGAGCGCGCGAAGAACCTGAGCAGGCTGCCGATCAGGTAGCAGAGCACCGCTGTGGCACCCGCCAGCACCGGGGTGAAGACCGCGAGCGCGCTCAGCAGACCGCCGTCGCGCCGGCCCTCCCCCTCCTCGCGCGGCCGTCCGCCGAGCGGTCCGGCCAGGTCCGCGGCGGCCCGCAGCCTGGCGTACTCGCCGTACTCGTCCGCTGCCGCGGAGACGATCTCCGCGGCAGCGGACCGGGCCAGGGCGCGCAGGCTCGCCCGGTCCAGGCCCTGGGCGCCGCGTACGAGCGCCGCCCGGATGTCGTCGCTGGCCAGGGCCTGGGTGAGCGCACGCTCGAAGTCGGCCTGATCCTGCTGCCGAAGCCGGGGAGGTACGTCCACAGGTGTCCTCCGATGCGTGGGACGCCGGACCGGCCCGGCCGGCTGTCCGAGTCGCGGATGAAGCGTGCGGCACACTGAATCTACAGCAGTGTAGAGGAGGCGGTTCCCCGCCGGAGGGCGGGTGCGGCCGCCGCCCCGCGCTCATCACCGCCACGCGCGCTCACTAGGATGAAGCGCGCAGCCGGACGCGCGCTGCGCGCACGGGCGGGCCCGCCGGGAGGAGACACCATGGACCGGAGCAGAGGCGATCTCGGCAGGCGGCCGCGCAAGCGGGGCCAGGGCGAACTGGAGAGCCAGGTCCTGGAGGTGCTCAGCAAGGCCACCGAGCCGGTCACCGCGGGCTGGGTGCAGGAGCGCCTCGGCGGCGAACTGGCCTACACCACGGTGATGACCATCCTCTCCCGGCTGCTCGCCAAGCAGGCGGTCTCCCGCAGCCGCTCGGGCCGGGTCTATCTGTGGCTGGCCGCCTCGGACGCGGCTGGGCTGGCCGCGATGAGGATGCGCAGGGTGCTCGACACCGAGTCCGACCGGGACGCGGTACTGGCCAGCTTCGTCAGCGCGCTGCTCCCCGAGGACGAGCGCCGGTTGCGGGCCCTGCTGGACGGCTCCGCCGAGGGACGCCCGGCGGACGGGTACTCGCCGCAGGACCGCCCGGCCGGGCGACGGGAGCACTGAGCCGTGGGCGTCTTCGTCTTCCTCCCGTTGATCCTGCCCCTGACGGCGCTGCCGATCGCCCGCCTCGCCGAGCACCACCTGCACCCGCGCAACGCGGTCCGGTTGCTCACCTGGATCAGCGTGAGCATGGCGGTCTGCAGTTCGCTCTGCCTCGGCCTGCTCTTCGTGGTCGGCACCGCGCAGATCCCGGGCAACCCGCTGCCGGACAACTGGTCCGACCCTGAGGTGCGCGCGGCGGTGCCGTTCCACGAGGAGGTCGGTACGGCGGCGGTGATCGTCCTGGTCACCGTGCTCACCATGTGCTCGGTCACCCTGCGGCGGCACCTGCGGATCAGGGCCCGCGCCCAGCACGCCCTGGAGTTCGTGCCGCGCGACTCCGACCTGGCGGTGCTGCCCGACAGCAACCCGTACGCCTACGCGGTGCCCGGCGCGCCCGGGCGGATCGTCGTCTCCACCGGCATGATCGACAGCCTCGGGACCGAGGAGCGCCGGGCCCTGATCGCGCACGAGCGTTCCCACTTGGCCAACCGGCACCACCGCTACCTGCTGGCGACCCAACTGGCCAGCTGCGTCAACCCGTTCCTGCGGCCGCTGGAGAAGGCCGTCGCCTACGGCACCGAGCGCTGGGCCGACGAGGAGGCCGCGCACACCGTCGGCAGCCGCCGGGTGACGGCCCGGGCGGTCGCCAAGGCCGCCCTCGTCACCCGGCACGTACCCGCACCCGGGTTCGCCGCCTTCGCCGCCCCCGGCCCCGTCCCGCGCCGGGTGGCCGCACTGCTCAACCCCGAGGTGCTGCCCGAGACCTGGCCCCCGGCGCACAGCCCGGTCGGCCTGGCCGCGATGGTCGCCGCCGCCGGCACCGCGGCCTCGGCGCTGTCCGCGCTGAACGCGGCCGTCGCCCTGCTGCTCGTGCTCAAGGCCGCCACACCGCTGTAGTCCGGCCTGCGCCGACCAGGGCCGTCGGGCGGCGCGGCCCGGCGGCCCTCACGCCTTCCGGATCCGCTCAGATCCCCGACAGCGGCAGCAGGACCAGCCGCTCGGGGTCGAAGGGCATCCAGGTCAACGCGCCGCCCTTGCCGACGGTCCGCACCCGGCACCACGCCTCACCGCCGGCCGGATGCCACCAGGCGTTGATCCGGCCCAGCGCCCAGGTCCCGTCCTCACGGTGCACCTCGACCGGCTGGTACACCCGGCGCACCTCCGCCTCCGGCGGCTGGAAGGCCCCGCCGCCGGGACGCCGAGCTGCGCCGGAGCGCCCCTGTGTTCCGTACACCGTCCGCTCCCCTGCTCTGTGGGCGACTGCCACCAGAACTCTACAGACCTGTAGAACTCTGCGGGGAGGTCCCCGACCGGGTACCGGCCCCGCGGCGGGGGCCGGTACCGCCACGCCGGCATGGACCCCGGGGCCGGAGCAGTGTCACACTGATGCTGTTACAGCAGATCTGCCATATCGGGCTCTCCCTGACTCAGCATGAGGTTTCGTTCCATGACAGCAACTCCGGCCGGGCCGCCGCGGCTCACCGTCGACGAACTGGCGGCCAGGGCCGGGGTGACGGTGCGGACGCTGCGGTTCTACAGCACCAAGGGCCTGCTGCCGCCGCCGGAGCTGGGACCGCGCCGGGTCGGGCTGTACGGCCCCGAGCACCTCGGGCGGCTGGAACTGATCGAGGAGCTGCAGCGGCAGGGCCTCACCCTGGCGGCGATCGAACGGTACCTGGCCCAACTGCCCGAGGACATCAGCTCCCTGGACCTGGCCATCCACCGGGCACTGGTGGCCTCCTGGACCCCGGAAGCCGCCGAGGAGGCCACCCGCGACCAGCTCGGCCGACGGGCCGGCCGGGCACTCTCGGACGCCGACGTGGACCGGCTGGCCGCGATGGGCGCGCTGCACCGCACCGACGACCCCGAGGTCTTCGAGATCGATCCGGGTCTGCTCCCGCTCGGGGTACGGGTGTTGGACGTGCCCATCCCGCTGGAGACGTTGGTCGCGGCCCGCGCGGTGGTCCGCCTGCACAGCCAGGCGACCGCCCACGACCTGCACCGGCTGTTCCGCGAGACGGTCTGGAAGCCCTACCGCGAGAGCGCCCCGCCGCCGGCGGAACTGGAGCGGATGAAGGAACTGACCGACCGGATCCAGCCGATGGTGGTCCAGGCCCTGGTGACGGCCTTCCAGCGCTCCCTCGCCGACGAGCTGGCCGCGCAGCGGCCGTAGCGCCGCCGGGACGGCCCGCCGCCGGGCGAGCACCCGAGGGGCGCGGGGTACCGCGCGACCGGCCAGGCACCGAGGCGCATGGTCTCCCGCACGGTTCCCCGTGCCCCTCGGACAGTGCGGGTCCGGGTTCGCAGCATCCACTACGAAGTCGCGGGGTTGCGCGCACAGTTCCCCGCGCCCCTGCTGCGCAAGCCACCACACATCCTCACTGTCAGTCCTGGAAGCGCCCGCCCTCCGCCGCGAGGCGCTCCAGCAGTGCGGGCGGCTCGAAGCGCTCGCCGTACGCCGCCGTCAACTCCCGTGCGCGGGCGAGGAACCCGGGCAGCCCGCCCTGGTAGCCGTTGATGTACTGGAGCACGCCGCCCGTCCAGGCCGGGAAGCCGATGCCCAGGACGGAGCCGACGTTGGCGTCGGCGACCGAGGTCAGCACCCCCTCCTCCAGGCAGCGCACCGAGTCCAGCGCCTCCGCGAAGAGCATCCGCTCCTTCATGTCCTCGAACGGGATCTGAACCCCGGGCTTCCCGAAGTGCTCCCGCAGCCCCGGCCACAGCCGGACGCGCCTGCCGTCCTGGTACTCGTAGAAGCCGGCGCCGCCGCTGCGCCCCGGCCGGTCGAACTCGTCCAGCATCCGGTCCATCACCGCGTCCGCGGGGTGCGGCTGCCAGGTCCCGCCCTCCTCCTCGACGGCGTGCCGCGCCTCGTTACGGATCTTGCGCGGCAGGGTGAGGGTCAGCTCGTCCAGCAGCGAGAGCACCTTGGCGGGGTACCCGGCCTGGGCGGCGGCCTGCTCGACGGAGACCGGGTCGGCACCCTCACCGACCATCGCCACGCCCTCGTTGATGAACTGGCCGATGACGCGCGAGGTGAAGAAGCCGCGCGAGTCGTTGACCACGATCGGGGTCTTGCGGATCTGCCGGACCAGGTCGAAGGCGCGGGCCAGCGCCTCATCGCCGGTCCGCGGGCCCCGGATGATCTCCACCAGCGGCATCTTGTCGACCGGCGAGAAGAAGTGCAGGCCGATGAAGTCGGCGCTGCGGGTGACCCCTTCGGCGAGCAGGCCGATCGGCAGGGTGGAGGTGTTGGAGCAGAGCAGCGCGTCCGGCGCGACGATGTCCTCGATCTCCTGGAAGACCTTGTGCTTGAGCTCCGGGTTCTCGAAGACCGCCTCGATCACCGCCTCGCAGCCCGCCAGGTCCGCCGCCTCGGCGGTCGGCGTGATCCGGGCCAGGAGCTCCTCCCGCTCCTCGGGCGTGGTCCGCCCGCGCGCCACCGCCTTGTCCAGCAGCCCGGCCGAGTACGCCTTTCCCCGCTCGGCGGCCTCCGGCGAGACGTCCTTGAGCAGCACCTGCATCCCGGCCTTGGCACAGGAGTACGCGATGCCCGCGCCCATCATCCCGGCGCCGAGCACGGCGACCTTGCCCACCTTGCGGGCCGGCACGTCCTTCGGCCGGCCGGCACCGGAGTTGACGGCCTGCATGTCGAAGAAGAACGCCTGGATCATGTTCTTGGCGGTCTGTCCGCAGGCCAGCTCGGTGAAGTACCGGGACTCGATCACCAGCGCGGTGTCCACGTCCACCTGGGCGCCCTCCACCGCGGCTGCCAGGATGTTCCGCGGGGCGGGGTAGGGCGCGCCGTTCAGCTGCTTGCTCAGGTTGGCCGGGAACGCCGGGAGGTTGGCCGCGAAGGCGGGAGTGGCCGGGGTGCCGCCCGGGATCCTGTACCCCTTGACGTCCCAGCGCTGCACCGCTGCGGGGTTGGCGTCGATGAAGGCGCGCGCCTTGGCGGTCATCTCCTCGGTGTCCTGGGCGAGTTCGTCCACCAGGCCGATCTCCAGCGCCTGCGCCGGCCGGTACTGCCGGCCCTGCAGCAGCACCTTGAGCAGGGCGTCGGTGATGCCGAGCATCCGTACCGTACGGACCACGCCACCGCCGCCGGGGAGCAGGCCGAGGGTGACCTCGGGCAGGCCGATCCTGCTTCCGGGTACGTCCAGCGCGATCCGGTGGTGGCAGGCGAGCGCGAGCTCCAGGCCGCCGCCGAGGGCGGCGCCGTTGATCGCGGCGACCACCGGCCTGCCCAGCGTCTCCAGCTCGCGCATGGCTCGCTTGAGGCGCAGCGTGTTCTCCAGGAACTCGCCCGCCTGCTCGGGCTCCACGGCGCGCAGCAGGTGCAGGTCTCCGCCGGCGAAGAAGGTCTTCTTGGCGGAGGTGATGATGACGCCGCGCAGGTTCCCGGTCGCCTTGAGGCGCTCGACCACGGCGATGAACGCCTCGGTGAAGGCGGCGTTCATGGTGTTGACGGACTGGGCGGGGTCGTCGAGGACGAGGGTGACCACGCCCTCCTCGTCCTGCTCCCAGCGGATGACGGTTGCTTCGGTCATGGGATGAGTCCTTGGGGATGCGGGAGTCAGGAGGTGGTCAGACGCGCTCGATGACGGTGGCGATGCCCATGCCGCCGCCGACGCAGAGGGTGGCCAGGCCGTAGCGCAGGTCGCGGCGCTCCAGCTCGTCGATCAGGGTGCCGATCAGCATCGCGCCGGTCGCGCCGAGCGGGTGGCCGAGCGCGATGGCGCCGCCGTTGACGTTCACCTGGTCGTGGCTGAAGCCGAGTTCGCGCATGAAGCGCAGCGCGACGGCGGCGAAGGCCTCGTTGATCTCGACCAGGTCGATGTCCTCGGGCCGCAGGTCCGCCTTGGCGAGCGCCTTGCGGGTGGCCGGGGCGGGGCCGGTGAGCATGATGGTCGGCTCGGAGCCGGAGACGGCGGCCGAGACGATCCGGGCCCGCGGGCGCAGCCCGTACCGCTCGCCGATCTCGCGCGAGCCGATGGCGACCAGGGCGGCGCCGTCCACGATCCCGGAGGAGTTGCCCGCGGTGTGCACGTGGTCGATCGACTCGACCCAGTGGTACTTCTGCAGCGCGACCGCGTCGAATCCGCCCTGCTCGCCGATGGCGGCGAAGGAGGGCTTGAGGCCGGCCAGCGTCTCCACGGTGGTGCCGGGGCGGAAGAACTCGTCGCGCTCCAGCACCACGAGTCCGTTGCGGTCCTTGACCGGTACCACCGAGCGGTCGAACTTGCCGTCCGCCCAGGCCTTCGCGGCGCGGGCTTGGGACTCGGCTGCGAAGGTGTCCACGTCGGTGCGGGAGAAGCCCTCGATGGTGGCGATCAGGTCGGCGCCGACGCCCTGCGGGACGAACCCGACCTGGAAGCTGGTCATCGGGTCCATCGCCCAGGCGCCGCCGTCCGAGCCCATCGGCACCCGGGACATCGACTCCACGCCGCCGGCCAGGATCAGGTCCTCCCACCCCGAACGGACCTTCGCCGCGGCCAGGTTGACGGCTTCCAGGCCGGAGGCGCAGAAGCGGTTCTCCTGGACGCCCGCCACCGAGTCCGGCAGTCCGGCGGCGACGGCGGCGATCCGGGCGATGTCGGAGCCCTGGTCACCGAGCGGGCTGACCACACCGAGCACGATGTCGTCGATCGCAGCGGGGTCGAGGTCCGGGAAGCGGGCGCGGATCTCGTGGATCAGGCCGACCACCAGGTCGATCGGCTTGGTGCCGTGCAGCGAGCCGGTGGCCTTGCCCCGCCCGCGCGGGGTGCGGATCGCGTCGTAGACGTACGCTTCGGTGGTCACGGTGGGATGCCTTTCGGGAGGTCGGAGCCTTAGGTTCAGCCGAGCAGGGAGCGGCCGATGATCTCTTTCATGATCTCGGTGGTACCGCCGTAGATGGTCTGGATCCGGCCGTCGGTGAACGCCTTGGCGACCGGATACTCCGCCATGTAGCCGTATCCGCCGTGGAGTTGGAGGCAGCGGTCGGCGGTGCGCTTCTGGAGTTCGGTGGCCCACCACTTGGCCATCGAGGCGTCCACCGGGGTGAGCGCGGACCGGTTGTGCTCGGTGATGCAGCGGTCGATGAACGTCCGGGTGACCGCGCACTCGGTCGCCAGCTCGGCCATCTCGAACCGGACGTGCTGCAGCTTGGCGAGCGGCCGGCCGAAGGCGGTGCGGTCCTTGACGTACGCGGTGGTGAGCTCGACCAGGTGCTCGGCCCCCGCGATCGCGGAGACCGCGATGGCCAGGCGCTCCTGGGCGAGGTTGCGCATCAGGTACACGAAGCCCTGGTTCTCCTCGCCGAGCAGGTTCTCCTTCGGGACGCGCACGTCGTCGAAGAACAGCTCGGCGGTGTCCTGGGCCTTCTGGCCGATCTTGTCGAGGTTGCGGCCCCGCTCGAAGCCCGCCATCCCGCGCTCCACCACCAGCAGGCTGAGGCCGTGCGCACCGCCATCGGGGGTGGTCTTGGCGACGACCACCACCAGGTCGGCGAGGATGCCGTTGGAGATGAAGGTCTTGGCGCCGTTGAGCAGGTAGTGGTCGCCCTGGTCGACCGCGGTGGTGCGGATGCCCTGGAGGTCGGACCCGGCGCCCGGCTCGGTCATCGCGATCGCGGTGACGATCTCGCCGCTGCAGAACCCGGGCAGCCAGCGCCGCTGCTGCTCCTCGGTGGCGAGCGAGGTCAGGTAGGGACCGATGATGTCGTTGTGCAGCCCGAGGGCCAGCCCGCTGACCCCGGCCCTGGCGAACTCCTCGGCCAGCACGGCCGGATAGCGGAAGTCCGGGGTGCCGCCGCCCCCGTACTCCTCCGGGACGGCGAGGCCGAGCAGCCCCTGCTTGCCCGCCGCCAGCCAGGCCGAGCGGTCGACGATGCCCGCCTGCTCCCAGCGGTCGTTGTGCGGGAGCACCTCACGGACCAGGAACGCCCGGACGCTCTCGCGGAACGCCTCGTGCTCCTCGGTGTAGATCTCGCGCTGCACTGCGCTCTCCTCCAGGTCAGCGATCGGTTGTCGGGTCGGAGCCGGGCAGCAGTCCGGCCACGCCCCAGTCGCGGGCCACCTCCTCGGTGTGCGCGCCCGGCTGGGCGGGCGGGCGGCGCAGCCCACCCGGGGTGGCCGAGAAGCGCGGCGCGGGCGCCGGCTGGGTGATGCCCTGGTGTGCGGTGTAGGTGCCGCGTGCCGTGAGGTGCGGGTGACCCGCGGCCTGACCGAGCGTCAGAACGGGTGCGGTGCAGGCGTCGGTGCCCTCGAACACCGCTGTCCACTCGGCCTGGGTGCGGGTGGCGAAACGGGCCGCGATCCGCTCGCGCAGCTCGGGCCAGCGGGCCGACTCGAACTGGCCCGGAGCGTCGGCCTCCAGCTCCAGCAGTCTGGTGAACTCGGCGTAGAACTGCGGCTCCAGCGCGCCGACCGCCATGTACTCGCCGTCGGCGGTGCGGTAGACCGAGTAGCAGGGGGCGCCGCCGTCGAGCAGGTTGACGCCGCGCCGGTCCTGCCACTGCCCGGCGGCGAGCAGGCCCCAGAGGATCGCGGTGAGATGCGCGGCGCCGTCCACGATGGCCGCGTCCACGACCTGGCCGGTGCCGGTGGCGCGGGCGTGGTGCAGCGCGGCCAGCAGGCCCACGACCAGGTAGAGCGAGCCGCCCGCGTAGTCGCCGAGCAGGTTCACGGGGATGGCCGGGGCCTGGCCGGGCGCGCCGATCAGCCCGAGCACCCCCGCCGTGGCGGCGTACCCGATGTCATGGCCGGCGCTCGCGGCGAGCGGCCCGTCCTGCCCCCAGCCGGTGATCCGGCCGTAGACCAGCGCGGGGTTGCGGGCCAGGCACGCCTCGGGTCCGACGCCGAGCCGTTCGGCCACCCCGGGGCGGTAGCCCTCGATCAACAGGTCGGCGCGTTCGACGAGTTCGAGCACCAGGCCGGGCCCCTCGGGCGACTTGAGGTCGATCACCACGGAGCGCTTGTTGCGGTTGGTGACGTCGTGGCCGGGATCCGGCCCGATCGCCGGCGGGCCGGGGCGGTCCACCCGGACCACGTCCGCGCCGAGATCGGCCAGCAGCATCGCGGCGAACGGGCCGGGGCCGATCCCCGCCAGCTCCACCACGCGCACCCCTGCGAGCGGCCCACTGCTGCGCTCCGGCACCGGCGGCTCTCCCCTGTCCGATGTGTTTGACAGTTTGGCTGTCACAGTCGTGATGATAGGGATCTGACTCACCGGTAACAAGGGGCGCGGCGCCCCGGGGCGCGGGGAACCGCACGGCCGGCCCACCTCCGGCTCATTGCCTGCGACCTGCACCGTCCGGGCCGGGGGCACCACGCGGCGGCCGCCTCCCGGGAAGCCGCGCGATCGGTTCGGGTCGCGGCGGGCGGCACCGGCCATCATCCGCGGGACCAGCCCCACCGCCGGAACGCCGCCACGAACTCACCCGGGAGGCTGGGGAACCGTACGGTGGCGCAGCGAGTCCAACGGTGCGTGCCCCAAGCGCTTTCTGTGATCGAGACGGCCTCCGGGGCCGGCGACGCCTCGATGGTTCTCGTCGGCCTCGCCTTCTTCGGCCCGTACATCGCACCGGTCCTGTTCCTGATCGGTGCGGTCGTGGTGGTGCGCCGGGTGGTGCTCGCCCGGCGTGAGCGGTGCTCCCCCCTCGACGCCGGCGCGCTCGTCCGGCTGTCCCTCCTGGGTGTCTGCGCGGCGTACTGGGCGTTCAGTACCGGTCTGATGTCGGGGCCGATGTGGACGTCCGCCCGCAAGTACTGCAACGCTCGGGGCTTCCCCGCGGACGGGGTCGTCACCCGGACGTTTCCGGTGAGCGTGCGGTGCGGGCCGGACGGTGAACTGGTGCCGTCCTGGGTCAACCCGGTGCTGGTGGGCGGCCTGGTGCTCGCGCTGGCAGCCCTCGGTGCCGCTGCGGTGACGGTGTACCGGGCACGCCGCCGCGCCTCCGTGTCGTGAGTCGGCAGTGTCAGGCCACTGTCACCCATCCCGCGGCTCCGCGTCACCGAGGGTCAACGGCCGGAGGCGGAGAGCGCCCGGACCCCGGCCACGCCTTGCCAACGCCCGCGGCCCGGCGGATTCTGATGCTTACGATCTCTCCATCCGAGGAGATGAGCCGCCATGCACAACCACTGGATCGTCGACCTCAACTTCGAAGAGGACGAGGACCGCACCACCTGCACCGCCTCGCTGAGCGGGTTCAGCGCTCCCGGTGTCCAGGGCCTCGGTGTGGCCCGCCGCAATCCGGACGACACCCCGGACGCCACGGTCGGCGAGGAGCTGGCCGCCGCCCGCGCCTGCTCCAACCTGGCGCACGAACTGATCAACAAGGCCGCCACCGGAATCGAGGTCCGCACCCACGAGCGTGCCCACCTGATCTTCTGACCCGGGTCTCCCCTGACCCCGGCCACTCGCCCGTTTCCTCCGGCCCGGCCGGCTGACCGCGCCCGGACCGACCGGCCTCCGGGAGGAGGTCGGCCTCCCCCGCCGGAGGGAGGCCGATCGTAGCCGGGGGCGATGACCGCACCGGGCCGGCGGCGGGAGAGTGGTGGCCATGGGCCTCATCGACCTCTCCCACCACGGCGGCGTGCGCGGCACGCTCAGCGCCGACCTGCGCAGCAGCGGCGCCGTGACCGCCGCCACCGTCCCGCCTTCGGCACTCGAACCGCTCCGGCCGAACGGCGGGATCACGGATGCGGACCGCTGATGACAGCGGCCGTCTCCCGCTGCACCCCCGCACGGCCCGCAGCTGACGTAGGGTCAGCACGGTGAGTACGGTGCTGGGTGCCCTGGTCGGACGGCGCGCCGCGCTGCGCTGGGTGCACCTGGTGCTCGGCGGCGCGCTGCTGATGCCGTACTGGCTGCTGTCCACCGTGCTGCTGACCCCGGCCCTCCCGAGGGGTAACACGGACCCCGGACAGCAGCTCCTGGCCCAACTGATCGCGCTCCCGCTCTCGCTGCCGATGGCAGCGGTCACGGCGCTGGTCCCGATGGTCCGACCGCTCGAAGGCGCGGCGGCCCGGGCGCTGTGCGCGGGCGCGCTCGCACCCCGACGCGGCGGTCCGGTACGGGAGTTGGCGAGTTCCCCCGCCCGCAGCTGGGCGGCACGCCGGCGGACGTCGGCGTGGTTCGTACTGCACGTCCTGCTCGGCGGCATCGTCAGCGGGATGTCGCTCACGGTGCCGCCCACCGTGCTGTTCCTTCTGGCCTCCTCCTCCGGTGCGCTCGGGCACACCGGACGGGACACGCTCCACCGCGCCTTCGGCGAGTACGCGCCGCCGGAGCTGCTGATCGCACCGGCCCTGCTGTTCCTACTGCTGACGACCAACGCCCTCTCCGGCGCCCTGCTGGCCCGCTGCGCACCCGCACTGCTCGGCCCGACCCCCGACGAGCGGCTGGCCGCCGCAGAACAGCGCGCCGCCGAACTGGCCCACCGCAACCGGCTGGCACGGGAGTTGCACGACTCGGTTGGCCATGCGCTCAGCGCGGTGACCATCCAGGCGGCAGCGGCGGGCAGGGTCCTGCGCTCGGACCCGGAGTTCGCCGCGGAGGCGCTGCAGGCCATCGAGGAGACCGCCCGCGCGGCGGTCGCCGAACTCGACACCGTCCTCGGCCTGTTGCGCGAGGACACCGCCGACGGCCGCCGCGCCGACTGCGGCCCGACACTCGCCGGACTCGACACCCTGGTACGGCAGATGGGCCTGGCCGGAGTGCGCGTGGAGACCCACACCGGCCCCGGGCTCGGCGACCTTCCGCCCGAACTCTCCCGCGAGGCCTACCGGGTGGTCCAGGAGGGCCTCACCAACGTGCTCCGGCACGCCGGCCCGGTCCCCGCCCGGCTGCGGCTCCGGCTCTCCGGCGGAAGGCTGGAGGTGGACCTGGAGAACCCGCTCGGCGCCGACCGCCCCAGCCGCCCCGGCGGCGGCCGGGGACTGCGCGGGATAGCCGAGCGCGCCGAGTCCCGGCGCGGCGACTACCGGGCCGGGCCGCAGCCGGACGGCAGCTGGCGGCTCTCCGTCCGGCTCCCCGTCTCCGCACCGCCGGCACCGCCGGCGAATGCCGCACAGCCTCACTGACCGCGCAACCACACTGACCGCACGACCACACTGACCGCACGACCACCGCGTACGGCGGTACCGAGTACAGCAGAGGGGGACGGCCGTGATCCGCGTGGTGATCGCCGATGACGAACGGCTGGTACGTACCGGCCTGCGGGTGGTGCTCGACGCCGAGCCCGGAATCACTGTGGTGGGCGAGGCGGCGGACGGCGCCGAAGTCCTCCCGCTGGCCCGCGAACTGCAGCCGGACGTCATCCTGATGGACATCCGGATGCCCGGCCTGGACGGCATCCGGGCCACCGAACTGGTCCTGGACGCGCTCCAGCCGCCGCCGAAGATCCTGGTGGTCACCACCTTCGAGAACGACGACCACGTGTACGAGGCGCTGCGCGCCGGCGCCGCCGGCTTCCTGCTGAAGCGGGCCCGCGCCGAGGAGATGGTGCAGGCCGTCCGGCTGGTGGCGCACGGCGACTCGCTGCTGTTCCCGGCCGCCGTCCGCGAGCTGGCCGTGCACCACGCCGCCCGGCGCGGGCGCACCCCCGCCCCGCTCCCCCGGCTGACCGAGCGGGAGGGCGAGATCCTGCGGCTGATGTCCGCCGGCCTGACCAACGGCGAGATCGCCGAACGGCTGGTGGTGAGCCCGGAGACGGTCAAGACCCACGTCGCCAGCGTCCTCGGCAAGCTGGGCGTCCGGGACCGCACCCAGGCCGTGATCGCCGCCTACGAGTCCGGCTTCGTCCGCCCCCGCTGAGCCGTCGGCTGTCGTCCCGGTGCGGACGCCGGCCGGGCAGCGCCCGTCCCGGAAGTCGGCTTTGGCGGGTTTCGCCCAGTCGGTACCCGTGGGTAGAGTGCCACGATCCCACGGACCGTACGAGAAGAACCGGTGAGCGCATGTCTGTCTGGACCCGCCCTGCCCTCTGGTGGCGCCTGGCCATCGTGCTCTCGGCCGGACTCGGGCTGATCCTCGGTACCAGCTCCCTCGTCTACTTCACCGTCCAGAGCAACGTCATAGTGCTCGGCTACTTCACGGGCGCGGTGTACTGGATGGTCAGACGCGACACCACCGATGCCGCGGCGCCCCGGCTGCGCGGCGCCGCCGTGCTCTACATCACCATCACCGGCCTGGTCGCCCACATCATCCTCAACCACGGCGCGAACCCGCTGCCGGGCCTTGTATCCGGCCCCGATCGCCTGCAGAACTGGTCCAGCTTCTTCCTGCACTACGTGTCACCGGTGATGGTCATGCTGGACTGGCTCTGCCTGAAGCCCCGCAACGTCTCGCACTGGCGCGACCTGCCGCTCTGGCTCTCCTTCCCGCTCGGCTACGCCGCGATCACCGAGTTGCGCGCCGCGCTCTTCCCGCACTTCGACAACAAGTACCCGTACTTCTTCCTGGACCCCACCCAGAACGGCTACGCCTGGGTCGGCGGCCAGATCGCCCAGCTGACCGTCGAGTTCATCGCCCTCGGCGCCACCGTGGTCGCCCTCGACCGCCTGGGCACCACCATCCGTCGCAAGCTCCGCCCGGCCGCCGGCTGAGAGATCGACGAAGACACGTCTGCTGTCACTGGGCGCTGGGCGCCGAACTTGCCCGAAAGGCGAAGGTCGACGGTTCACCCCAGCCCGGTCCCGACGGCAGATGCTCCATGTGGATCACCACTGCGGCTTTCCGGGTGCCTGCCGGACGGTTCGTGAGCGGGAGACGCCCGGTAGGGGTATGCCGTTCCCCACGAGATGACCTCGGGATCCGTGAGGAGAACAGCTATGTACGCAGCGGTTCGGCGGTACGAAGGGGTGGTCGATCCTGCCGAGGTGGGACGCCGGGTGAGCCAGGGATTCGTGCCTCTCCTCCGGCAGGTCCCCGGGTTCGTGGCCTACTACTGGCTCGACGCCGGGGATGGGGTGATGGTGTCGACCAGCGTCTTCGAGGACCAGACCGGGGCCGAAGAATCGATCAAGAGGGCAGCGGACTTCGTACGGGACAACCTCGCGTCGCTGCTCCCCAACGCCCCTCAGGTCACGGCCGGCCGGGTTGTGGCTTCTGCGTAGCGACCTTCCGGAGTAGCACCGGATCCCCAGCCCCTGGCGCTGCGTCACAACGGCACCGGGGCATCGAAGTCGATCCCTCCGCAGGGCCTCACCGCTCCCGGAGGTCCACCACCCGGCGGATCTTGCCGACCGAGCGCTCCAGCGTCTCCGGGTCGACGACCTCCACCTCGACCGTGACGCCCACTCCGTCCTTGACGCTCCTGACGATCTCCTCGGCGGCTGCCGCGCGCCGCTCGGGCCCGGTGTCCGGCCGCGCCTCGACCCGGACCGTCATGTGGTCCAGCCGGCCGCGCCGGGACAGCCGCAGCTGGAAGTGCGGTGCCACGCCGGGCGTTCGCAGCGCGATCTCCTCGATCTGGCTCGGGAACACGTTGACCCCGCGCAGGATGATCATGTCGTCGCAGCGCGCGGTGATCTTCTCGATCCGGCGGAAGGCCGGACGTGCGGTGCCGGGCAGCAGCCGGGTCAGATCGCGGGTTCGGTAGCGGATGACCGGCAGCGCCTCCTTGGTGAGCGAGGTGAGGATCAGCTCGCCGCCCGTTCCGTCGGGCAGCACCCGGTCGGTGAGCGGGTCCACGATCTCGGGCAGGAAGTGGTCCTCCCACAGGTGCAGCCCGTCCTTGGTCTCCACGCACTCCTGTGCCACACCGGGACCGAGCGCCTCGGACAGCCCGTAGATGTCCACCGCGTGGATGCCCATCCGCTGCTCGATCTCGCGGCGCATCTCCTCGGTCCACGGCTCGGCGCCGAAGATGCCGGTCCGCAGCGAGGTGCCGCGCGGGTCGATGCCCTGGCGCTCGAACTCGTCCAGCAGGGTGAGCAGATACGACGGCGTGACCATGATGATCTCGGGTCGGAGGTCCTGGATCAGCTGGACCTGCCGGGCGGTCATGCCGCCGGAGGCGGGGATGACGGTGCAGCCGAGCCGCTCCGCCCCGTAGTGCGCGCCCAGTCCCCCGGTGAACAGCCCGTACCCGTAGGCGATGTGCACCCGGTGCCCGGACCGGCCGCCGGCGGCGCGGATGCAGCGGGCCACCAGGTCGGCCCAGAGCGAGAGGTCGTGCTCGGTGTAGCCGACCACGGTGGGCCGCCCGGTGGTCCCGCTGGAGGCGTGCAGCCGGCGGACCTCGGCCATCGGGACGGCGAACATCCCGAACGGGTAGGAGTCCCGCAGGTCCGCCTTGGTGGTGAAGGGGAACCGGGCGATGTCCTCCAGCGTGCGGCAGTCCTCGGGCTTGACCCCGGCCGCGTCGAACTTCCGCCGGTAGAGCTCGACATGGTCGTACGCGTGGCGCAGCGTGGCGCGCAGCTGGACGAGTTGGTGGGACCTGAGCTCCTCGCGGCTCATCCGCTCCCCGGCGTCGAGGAGTTCCACCGGGGTCGGCTCGCCGAGGCGCCGGCCGCCTCCGGTGCTTTCGGTCGGGGTGTGGCTCAACGGCGCGTCCTCTCCGATCGGCTGCCGTCGACCCTGCCGCGGGCCCGGCATGCCGACCGAACATTCGGTCATCGGCGGTGTGAAGGCCAGTAATCCAGCAGGTGATCCGGCTGTCAAGGGATCGCACCGATGTCCGCCCGCGCGTGTCCGGACGGTCACCGACCGGAGGCGACGGCCCGGAGGGCGCAGCGGTTCAGATCCGCCAGGAGCGGATGCGCCGGGCGGCGGTGAAGACGTCCGCGGTGCCCTCTGCCACGTCGCGGGCCAGTTCGACAAGGGCGCCGTACGGCGGGTCGATGCCCTCGTCGGCGGCGTGCATGTAGGCGGCGGTGGCCATGCAGGCGTAGAGGTTGTTGCGGACGGGCAGCGGCCGCAGCAGCACGATGGTGTGCATCAGGGCGGCCGCGCACCAGGCCGGATCGGCGTCATGGCCGAGCTGCACGGTGTTGACCCGGTGGCGGGCGACGGCGGCCTGCAGCGCGGAGTAGTCGCGCACGCTGAGGTCCTCGGGTGAGGCCAGCTCCTGGACGTCGAGCAGCCAGCGGATGTCGACCTGGAGCATCGTCAGGCGGCGGCCGGATCGGGGCGCGCACCGTCGCGGTGTTCGGCGTCGGGGGCGTCCTCGGGGAAGGCCGCGTCGAACTCCTCGACGTGGGCGTTCCAGAAGGCCACCGCGTGGCTGACGAAGGTGCGCCGCTTCTGCTCACGGACGCTCAGGTCGTGCACGTACGCCTTGACACTCTTGCCGTCCGCGGCGGCGGCCTCGCGGATCGCCGCGAGTTCGAGCTCCGTGTACTCAATACTGAGCGCTGGCATGCGGGGATGGTACCGGAGGGGCGCCGGCTCGCGGCACCCCTCCCGGTCACCCCTCAGCGTCCCGCCCCGGGCCGAGGGGGGTACCCCCGGCCGAAGGCTGGGGGCGGCCCGTCGGTGCCGGTTCCTTCGGCCCGGAGGTGAGTGGGCGAGCAACCGTCAGGGAGTGTCGACGGTCCGCAACTCGCCGTCCAGCTCCAGCCATCGGGTGATCCCGATCCCGCGCAGGAACGGCACGTCGTGGCTGGCCACGATCAGCGCGCCCTGGTAGCCGGCCAGCGCCTGGGTGAGCTGGCGGACGCTGGCCAGGTCGAGGCTGTTGGTCGGCTCGTCCAGCAGCAGCAGTTGCGGCGGCGGGTCGGCGAGCAGCAGGGCGGCCAGTGCGGCCCGGAAGCGCTCGCCGCCGGAGAGGGTGCCCGCGAGCTGTTCGGCCCGCGCGCCCCGGAACTGGAAACGGGCCAGTCGGGCCCGGATCGCGTTGTCGCCCGCCCCGGGCGCGTACGCCTTGACGTTCTCGGCCACCGAGCGGCCGTCGTCCAGCAGGTCGAGGCGCTGCGGCAGGTAGCGCACGGGCACCGGCACGCCGATCTCCCCGGCTGACGGGGCGAGTTCACCCGCGATGGTGCGCAGCAGGGTGGTCTTGCCCGCGCCGTTCCGGCCGACCAGCGCGATCCGCTCGGGCCCGCGCAGCTCCAGGTCGGCGTAGGCGCCGTACGGCAGCCGGACCCGGTCGAGGTGCAGCACGGTGCGGCCCGGCGGGACGAAGGTGCGCGGGAGGTCGATCCGGATCTCGGCGTCGTCCCGGACGGCCTCCTCCGCTGCGGTGAGCCGCTCCTTGGCCTCGGCGAGGCGGTCGGTGTGCATGCCCTTCACCCGCCCGGCCGTCTCCTCGGCCTGTCGTTTGAACTTGCCGGCGAAGATCTTCGGGTCGTTGCGCTGCACCGAGCGCTTCTTGCCGTAACTGGCGCTGCGGGCGAGCTTGGTACGGGCCTCGATCAGGTCGCGCTGCTGCCGCTGGACGTCGGCCTCGGCGACCCGTACCAGCCGCTCGGCGGTCTCCTGCTGGGCGGCCACGGTGCGCTCGTAGGCGGCGAAGTTGCCCCCGTACCAGGTGACCGTGCCGTCGCGCAGCTCGGCGATCTGGTCGACGTGCTGGAGCAGTTCGCGGTCGTGGCTGACGATGACCATGACCCCGGGCCAGCTCTCGACGGCCTGGTAGAGCAGTGAACGGGCGTGCCGGTCAAGGTTGTTGGTCGGCTCGTCCAGCAGCAGTACGTCCGGGCGGCGCAGCAGCAGCGCGGCCAGCTGCAGCAGCACCGCCTCGCCGCCGGAGAGTTCGCCGGTGGTGCGGTCGAGGTCAAGGCGTCCGAGGCCGAGCTTGTCGAGGGTGGCGCGGGCACGCTCCTCGACGTCCCAGTCCTCGCCGATCGCGGTGAAGTGCCGCTCGTCGGTGTCGCCGGACTCGATGGCGTGCAGTGCCTCGCGGGCGGCCCGGATGCCGAGCGCCTCGTCCACGCGCTGCGCGGTGTCCAGGGTGAGGTCCTGGGGCAGATAGCCGAACTCGCCGCTGATGTGGACGGTGCCGGTGGCGGGGGTGAGTTCGCCGGCGATCAGGCGCAGCAGGGTGGACTTGCCCGCTCCGTTGAGCCCGATCAGGCCGGTGCGGCCGGGGCCGACGGCGAGGTGGAATCCGTCCAGGACGACGGTGCCGTCGGCCCACTCGAAGCCCAGGTCGGTGCAGAGGACGGCGGTGGTGGGATGTGCCATGGAGGCCTCCGGTGTGTTCGCTACGGGTGGGGAGCTACACGGGAGACACCGCGCGGTGCGGTCGCGAAGGGAAGGAGATCGCGAGGAGGCGCAGGAAAGGTGCCCGCCGCCGAGGTCGCACGCTCACGCCACGCACACATCTGGGTGCGTGGGGGCGATGTCTCGCAACCTCAGTAGAGCAACGGCCTTCTCCTCGTCTGGCGGCAACGGGATCAACGGTAGGGAGCCCGTCCCGCGCCCGCAAAGGGTTTTTCCGCTGCCGAAGAGGGTCCTTCGCCGCCGCCGATAGGATCGGGGGCATCATGAGCGCCACTCTCGTAGTCAACGACCTCTCCGCCGGCCACGGCGACCGCACCCTGTTCTCCGGCCTGGACCTGGTCGTCGCCCCCGGCGACGTGGTCGGCCTGGTCGGGGTCAACGGCGCGGGCAAGTCCACCCTGCTGCGGACGCTGGCCGGTCTCTCCACCCCCGAGCGCGGCACCGTCAGGCTGAGCCCGCCGACCGCCAACGTCGGCCACCTGCCGCAGGAGCCGGAGCGCCGCGCTGGTGAGTCGGTCCGCGACTTCCTGGCCCGCCGTACCGGCGTGGCCGCGGCGCAGGCCGCACTGGACGAGGCCACCGAGGGCCTGGTCGAGGGCCGTCCGGGCGCGGACGACGCGTACGCGGCCGGTCTGGACCGCTGGCTGGACCTGGGCGGCGCCGACCTGGAGGAGCGCTCGGAGGAGATCGCCGGCTCGCTGGGCCTGAAGGTGAGCCTGGACGCGCCGATGACCGGACTCTCCGGCGGCCAGGCCGCCCGCGCGGGCCTGGCCTCGCTGCTGCTCTCCCGCTACGACGTGTTCCTGCTGGACGAGCCCACCAACGACCTGGACCTGGACGGCCTGGAGCGCCTGGAGTCCTTCGTCAAGGGCCTGCGCGCGGGCACCCTGCTGGTCAGCCACGACCGCGAGTTCCTGGCCCGCACGGTCACCCGGGTGCTGGAGCTGGACCTGCACCAGCAGCAGGTCAACCTCTACGGCGGCGGCTACGAGGCCTACCTGGAGGAGCGCGAGGTGGCCCGCCGCCACGCCCGCGAGCAGTTCGAGGACTACGCGGACACCAGGGCGGGCCTGGAGGCGCGGGCCCGGATGCAGCGGAACTGGATGGAGCACGGCGTCCGCAACGCCCGCCGCAAGGGCGGCGACAACGACAAGATGGGCCGCGCGATGCGGCAGGAGTCGACCGAGAAGCAGGCCGCCAAGGCCCGGCAGACCCAGCGCATGATCGAGCGCCTGGAGGTGGTCGAGGAGCCGCGCAAGGAGTGGGAGCTGCGGATGGAGATCGCCACCGCGCCGCGCTCCGGCTCGGTGGTCGCCACCCTGCGCGCGGCTTCGGTCGAGCGCGGGGACTTCGTCTTCGGGCCGGTGGACCTGCAGATCGACTGGGCCGACCGGGTCGCGATCACCGGCGCCAACGGCGCGGGCAAGTCCACGCTGCTGGCCGCGCTGCTCGGGCGACTCGAACTGGACGGCGGCAGCGCCTCGTTGGGCTCGGGCGTGGTGGTCGGCGAGGTGGACCAGGCGCGCGGCCTGTTCCTCGGCGCGCACCCGCTGGCGGAGGCGTTCGCGGCGGCGGTGCCCGAGCTCTCGCCGGAGGAGGTCCGCACCCTGCTGGCCAAGTTCGGTCTGAAGGCGGCCCATGTGCTGCGCCCGGCCGACACCCTCTCCCCCGGCGAGCGGACCCGGGCGGCGCTCGCCCTGCTCCAGGCCCGCGGGGTCAACCTGCTGGTCCTGGACGAGCCCACCAACCACCTGGACCTCCCTGCCATCGAGCAGTTGGAGTCCGCCCTCGCCTCGTACACCGGCACCCTGCTGCTGGTGACCCACGACCGGCGGATGCTCGACACCGTTTCGGTCAACCGCCGCATCGAGGTCACCGCGGGCCGGGTCCGGGAGCACTGAGAGCGCGGCGCCGCGCCGGAAGGGCCGGGCCGCGCGTGCGGCGGCTGCTCGTGCTGCCGCCGCCCTGCGGCCCGCCCTTCCGCCGGGCCGCGTCATGTGCTGTGCTGGGCGACATGGTTGACAGTGCATCGACAGCAGCCGGACATCCGACGGTTCCGCTCCGCCCCACGACGGTGCCCGCCGACGAGGCCGCAGCCCGCTGCAGGGCCTTCCACGACGTGATGTCGCAGCGCCGGACCGTCCGCGACTACTCCACCCGCCCGATCCCCGACGACGTGATCGAGTGGGCGGTCCGTACCGCCGCCACCGCACCCAGCGGTGCGCACGTCCAGCCCTGGCGGTTCGTGGTGATCACCGACCCGGAGCGCAAGCGGCGCCTGCGCGAGGCCGCCGAGGCGGAGGAGCGCGAGTTCTACGGGCACCGCGCCTCCGAGGAGTGGCTCGAAGCCCTCCGGCCGATCGGAACGGACTGGCGCAAGCCGTTCCTGGAGGACGCCCCCGCCGTGATCGTGGTCTTCGAGGTGCACAAGGGCCCGCAGTCGCCGCGCCCGTACTACACCAAGGAGTCGGTCGGCATCGCCGTCGGCCTGCTGCTCACCGCCCTGCACCAGGCCGGCCTCGCCACCCTCACCCACACGCCCAGCCCGATGCGCTTCCTCAACGAGGTGTGCGAACGCCCGGCCGAGGAGCGTGCCGCGTACGTCATCCCGGTCGGCTACCCGGCGGACGGCGCACGGGTGCCGGACCTGCGCCGGAAGGACCTCGACCAGGTCCTGATCCGCCTCTGACCCGGCCGGCCGCCGCCCGTCGCAGCCCACCACCGCCCGCGCCGCGAGTGCCGCTCGCACCCTCCGCGCCGCCGCGCTGCCGCCGCAACGGTCCGCAACCGGCCCGCACCGGTCGCCCACGCGCCCCCGAGAGCTGACATGCCCCCAGAAAACCGCTGTTCGGCGCCGATACCGGAGGGAAATAATCCGGTCATGAGTCAAAGCACCAACGAGCTCGCCGCCGTCACCGAGGGGCGCCCGCCCGAGCTGATCCCGCTGCCGGGCGGGTTCTCACTGCGCCGCCGTACGGTGGCGGACGCCCCCGAGCTGAACGCCGCCGTGACAGCCAGCCTCGACCACCTGCGGCCGTGGATGGAATGGGCAGGGGAGACGCCGAGCCTGGACCACACCCGGGAGATGACCCGGGCCGGGGTGGACGCCTGGCAGGCGGGCAGCGACTTCATGTACCTGCTCGGCGCGGACGACCGACCGGGCAGCGTGGTCGGCGCCTTCGGCCTGCACGGGCGGATCGGCCCGGGCGCGCTGGAGATCGGCTACTGGGTCGCCGTCGACCACGTCGGCCACGGCCTGGCGACCGCCGCGGCCCGCGCGCTGACCGAGGCCGCGCTCGCCCTGCCGGGCGTCGGCCGGGTGGAGATCCACTGCGACGAGGGCAACCTGGCCAGCGCCGCCGTCCCGCGCAAGCTCGGCTACCGGCTGGACCGGGTGGACGACTTCGAGCCCACCGCACCCGCCGAGACCGGGCGCAGGCTGATCTGGATCACGGAGCGGCCCACCGCCTGAACGCCTCCCCGGGACGTCCGCTCACCGGTGCGCCGTGGGCCGCAGGGAGCTCCACGGCTTCCCGCGGCCCACAACGGCACATCCGGACCGGGCTGTTCAGTACCTGCCGCCGACCGGCGCCGCCATCGCGTCGAGCTCGGCCAGGTCGGCCGCACCGAGCCGCACGTCCGCCGCGGCGGCGTTGTCCGCCAGGTACTTGGGCGTCTTGGTACCCGGGATCGGGATCACGTACCGCCCCTGCGCCAGCACCCAGGCGAGCGCCACCTGTGCCGGGGTGGCACCGACCCTGGCGGCGATCTCCTTGACCTTCTCCACCAGAGCCAGGTTGGCCTGCAGCGCCTCGGCCTGGAAGCGCGGCAGGGTCGAGCGCCAGTCGTCGGCCGCCAGGTCGCTCGCCGAGGTGATCCGGCCGGTCAGGAAGCCCCGGCCGAGCGGCGAGAACGGCAGGAAGGCGATCCCCTGCTCCTCGGTGTACGGGAGCACCTCGGCGAGCGAGTCCCTGGTCCAGAGCGAGAGTTCGTTCTGCACCGAGGCCACCGGGTGCACCGCCTGCGCCCGCTTGATCTGCTCGAGCGTCACCTCGGACAGGCCGATCCACCGGGCCTTGCCCGCCGCGACCACCTCGGCGAGCGCGCCCCAGGTCTCCTCGATCGGGACCGCCGGGTCCACCCGGTGCAGCTGGTACAGGTCGACGTGGTCGGTGCCGAGCCGGCGCAGGCTGTCGTCGATCGCCTTGCGCACGTGCTCGGGACGCCCGTCGTTCGCCGTCCGGACGTCGCCCGTCCCGGGCACCAGGCCGACCTTGGTGGCCAGCACCGCCCGCTCCCGGTAGGGGCCGGCCAGCGCCCGGCCGACCAGTCCTTCGTTGGTGTAGGGACCGTAGATGTCCGAGGTGTCGATCAGCGTGACCCCGAGGTCCAGTGCCTCCCGCACCACCCCGAGCGACACCTCGTCGTCCCGCCCGCTCGGGTCGTACGCCCAGGTCATGCCCATGCAGCCGAGCCCGATCACGCCGACCTCGGGTCCGGTGCTTCCCAGCGTCGTGTTGCGCATGTCTCTCTCCTCCAGACCGTTCCGGGAGTACGTGGTCTCCGGAAGTACCTGACCGACTCTGCCCCTTGGAGCGCACTCCAGGTCAAGCCTCCACACCCGACCCCACGTACCGGGCCGCCGCACTCCGGGCCGATGGAACGAGAACCTCGGCCGGGCAGGACTTCCGACCGGTCGTCGGATCGTCGGTGCCCGTTGACCATCGCATGATCGACGGGGAGCCGCATGCCGCGGGCGCGGGGCTCCGGATCGCCACCGAAGCCCGCGCCCGCGGCTGCGAGACCACCGGCCTGCGCACCCTCATCGACAACCGGGCTCAGCCGGCGGGCGGTTCATTCCTCACGCGACAGCGTCCAGCAGTCCGGGTCGGCCGGCGCCGGAGCGCACCACCGACTGCGGACCGCGTTCTCGCCCACCGCGCTGCCCCCGCCGCGGACCCCAAGTACGCCGCAAAACCCGGCGGAACGCTTGACGCACACAGTTGGTCTAGTCCATTTTGATGGGCAGGGCGGGCCCACCCGCCGTCTTCAGGACCACCCCAACAGCCGACCGCCGGCCGCTCCCCCATGCCCCCGCGCCCGGCGTCCTCGGCGTGTCCCGAAAGGCAGCCCCGCATGCCACGCGCTCTCAACCGCCCCACCAGCACGCCCTCCCGGCGCACCGGACGGGCAGCCAAGCTCCTGCCGATCGGCTGCGCCGCCGCGCTCGCCGCCGGCGCGCTGACCGCACTGGGCGTCAACGCCAGCGCGGCGGACGGGAACCTGCTCGCCGACCCCGGTTTCGAGAGCGGTTCGCTCGGCCCGTGGAGCTGTTCCGCCGGCACCGGGTCGGTGGTCAACTCCGGTACACACGGCGGCTCGTACGCCCTCCAGGGCGCCGCGAGCGGCAGCGACACCGCCCAGTGCGGGCAGAGCGTCAGCGTCCGGCCGAACACCACGTACTCGCTGAGCGCCTGGGTCCGGGGCCAGTACGTCTACCTCGGCGCGACCGGATCCGGCGTCACCGACCCGGCCGTCTGGACGCCCGGCGGCAGCTCCTGGCAGCAGCTGAGCACCAGCTTCACCACCGGCCCTAGCACCACCAGCGTCACCGTCTACCTGCACGGCTGGTACGGCCAGGACGCCTACTTCGCCGACGACGTGGTGCTCGCCGGACCGGGCGGCACGCCACCGCCCACCTCCCCGCCGCCGAGCAGCACCTCGCCCTCGCCCTCGCCGAGCTCCAGCCGGACCGCACCCCCGCCGCCGAACGTCGCGGTCCCGGTGGCCCCGTACGTGGACATGGGCGCCTGGCCGACCCCCTCGCTGGGGGACATGGCGGCCAAGGGCGACCTCAAGTCCTTCACCCTGGCGTTCATCACCGCGCCGGCCGGCTGCAAGGCGTCCTGGTTCAACGCCTATGATCCGCGCAGCGGTTGGGCCAAGGACCAGATCGACGCCGTCCGCGCGGCCGGCGGTGACGTCAAGGTCTCCTTCGGCGGCGCCTCCGGCACCGAACTAGCCCAGGCCTGCTCGACGGTGGACTCGCTCTTCACCGAGTACGACGCCGTGGTGAACGCCTACAGCCTGAGGTACGTGGACTTCGACATCGAGGGCACCGCCGTGGTCGACACGGCCGCCAACGACCGCCGTTCGGCCGCGCTGGCCAGGCTCCAGCACGCCCACCCCGGCCTGAAGGTCTCGCTCACCCTGCCGGTGCTGCCGGAGGGGCTGACCGCCGACGGCCTCGCCGTGGTCAGGTCCGCCCGCGACGCCGGGGTCGACCTGGACCTGGTGAACGTGATGGCGATGGACTACAACCGGCCGAGCACCGACTACGGCGCCGACGCCGTCCAGGCCGCGCAGTCCACCCACGACCAGCTCGCGGCGCTCTACCCGGCCAGCACCGACGCCCGGCTCTGGGCGATGACCGGGGTCACCCCGATGCTCGGCGAGAACGACGACCACGGCGTCTTCAACCAGGCCGCCGCCGGCCGGCTGGTCGCCTTCGCCCAGCAGCACCACCTCGGAGTGCTGGCCTTCTGGGAGATGACCCGGGACGCCGCCGCCTGCACCGGCCCGCTCTTCAAGTGCACCAACATCCCGCAGTCGCCGTACGAGTTCTCGAAGACCTTCGCCCGGTACGCCGGCTGACGCACCCCCGGCTCCCGCTCCCGGGTGACCTCCGGGGGCGGCGGGCCCGGCCGGAATCCCGTTGCCGGGCCGGTGAGCGGTCCCCCGGTCCTCGCCTTCAGCCCCTGACACGTGACCGGCGCCGGGCGAGGCATTTCACCGCGACCGGACAGCAGCGCACACCGTCCGCCAGGACTACGATCTTTCAATGACGGACACCACTGACAGAGCAGCAGAACTCGCCGACCTGGCAGCCCGCTTCCCTCGACTGCACGCGCCGCAGCGCTGGGCCTGGGGCGGCATCGACGCCCGGTTCTCCGCCGAGCTGCCACCGGACGCGCTGATCACCAACATCCATCTGGTGGGATTCTCGGGCGACGGGGTGGTGCTCTGCCGCGACGCGCGCGGGCACTGGTTCCTGCCGGGTGGCACCCGGGAGGAGGCGGAGAGCATCGAGTCGTGCCTGGCAAGGGAGTTGCGCGAGGAGGCCGGGGCGCGGCTGGCCGGAGCGCCGGTGTGGATCGGTGCGCACCGGTGTGTGACGGACCGGCCGGTGCCGTACCGGCCGTGGCAGCCGCACCCGGAGAAGGCCTGGCTCTGGGGCTGGGCCGAGGTGACGGTGGACTCCGCCCCGACCAACCCGGAGGACGGTGAACAGGTCGTCGAGGTCCGCGCGGTGGCGCCGGAGGAGGCCCGCCGGCTGCTCACCCAGGGCCGGGAGGCCTGGTGGGGTGAGCTCGTCGATCTCGCGGTCGAGTCCCGCGCGCGGGCCGACTGACCTACCGCGCGGAGCAGTCGGCCGGCCGGCCCCGGCCGCCACGCCGAGTCCCGCCCCGGCCGGCCGGCTTACCGCAGAAGGCAGTCGGCCGGCCGGCCCCGGCCGGTCACAGCCGCCACCAGGCGGCCAGCCCGAGCAGGCCGATCAGCAGGCACACGCCGAAGTTGACCACCCGGTGGGCGAGGAAGACGGCGGCGAACTCGCGGATGGTCGCGCTGGGCCAGTAGTACGCGGCGGTGTGCGAGCCCACGACGTGGCCGTTGACCCCGGTGCTGCGGGCCAGCAGCGCGGCCCGGAAGGCGTGGAAGTTGTTGGTCACGATGACGCACCGGTAGCCGGGCCTGGCCTGCTCCATGATCGCCCTGCTGTACGTCAGGTTCTCCTCGGTGGTCCGGGAGCGGTCCTCGCGGACTATCCGGTCGGCCGGGAAGCCGCGCTCCGTCAGGTAGTCGGCCATCGCCTCGGCCTCGGACAGGTGCTCGTCGGGCCCCTGGCCGCCCGAGGTGATCAGTATCGGCACCTGCCCGCGCGCGACCTGCCGCTCGTACACGGCGCGGCCGTGCTCCAGCCGGCTGGCCAGCAGCGGCGAGACACGGGAGCCGCCGATCAGCCCGGAGCCGAGCACCACCACGAAGTCCGCCTTCCCGGCCGCCGTCAGCCGGCCGTAGCGGCCGTAGAGGAAGGCGTAGCCGACGAAGCAGACGAACAGGAACGCGACGTAGCCGGTCACCAGCAGCAGGGTGCCGACCAGTACCGCCAGCGTGCGGGAGTGGGTGAACGCGGCCTGCACCATCAGCCCGATGAGGCCGAGGATGCCCAGACCCACCAGCAGCGACAGCAGGTTGGGCAGGCTCCGGCCCTCCTTGCGCAGCATCGTCCGGCCGTTGAGGATCAGCAGGACGGCGAGCACCAGGGTGCCCAGCGTGGGGACCAGCAGGATCGCCGCGGCCAGCAGCGCGACCGCCACCGGCGGGAGCCGGTCGTGCGCGCCGATCACCGCGACGGAGAGTGAGATGACGAGCAGGCCGAGGTGGACGGCGTTGCCGAACCGGCGGCGGTCCCGCAGTACACCGACGACGAAGAGCAGCAGGAACAGACCGGGCACCGCATAGACGAACATGTCGCCACTGTAGGTGCGGTATCCGGCGCCCCGATGAGACCGCAGGAGGATTCGTAACCATCCTGCGGCGGTAGCCCGGTGACAGCCGGTCAGCTGTCACCGGGCTACCGCGGAAGGGTCAGCGCCTGCCGGAGTCGCCGCCGGTCAGACCGGCCCGGCGCAGTGCGTCGGCCATCGCGCTGTTGGCGATCGGGGCCGGTCCCCCGCCTCGGCGGTCGCCGCCGCGGCGCTCGCCCTCACGCCGGTCACTCACTCCGCGCCGCTCCTGGCGCGGCGGACGCGGGCCGCGGTCGCGCCGTCCCTCCCCGCCGGAGCCGCCGGCGCCCGGGCCGACCTCGTCGTCCAGCCGGAGGGTGAGGCCGATCCGCTTGCGCTGGACGTCCACCGAGGTGACCCGGACCCGGACGATGTCGCCGGGCTTGACCACCTCGCGCGGGTCCTTGACGAAGTTCCGTGACAGCGCCGAGACATGGACCAGGCCGTCCTGGTGCACGCCCACGTCCACGAACGCGCCGAACGCGGCGACGTTGGTGACCACACCCTCCAGCACCATGCCGACCTCCAGGTCGCCGATCTTGTCGACGCCCTCCTTGAAGACGGCGGTGCGGAAGGCCGGGCGCGGGTCGCGACCCGGCTTGTCCAGCTCGGCGAGGATGTCGGTGACGGTCGGCACACCGAAGGTCTCGTCGGCGAAGTCGGCCGGGCGCAGGGTGCGCAGCCGTTCGCTGTTGCCGATCAGCTCGCCCAGCGCCCCGCCGGCCTGGGCGAGGATCCGGCGGACCACCGGGTACGCCTCGGGGTGCACGCTGGAGGCGTCCAGCGGGTCGTCGCCGCCGGGGATGCGCAGGAAGCCGGCGCACTGCTCGAAGGCCTTCGGCCCGAGCCTGGCCACGCCCTTGAGGTCCTTGCGGGTGCGGAACGGGCCGTTGGCGTCGCGGTGGGCGACGATGTTGTCGGCGAGGGTGGCGGTGACGCCCGAGACCCGGGTGAGCAGCGGGGCGGAGGCGGTGTTGACGTCCACGCCGACGGCGTTGACGCAGTCCTCGACCACGGCGTCCAGCGAGCGGGAGAGCTTCACCTCGCTGAGGTCGTGCTGGTACTGGCCGACGCCGATCGACTTGGGGTCGATCTTGACCAGTTCGGCCAGCGGGTCCTGGAGCCGGCGGGCGATGGAGACCGCGCCCCGGATGGAGACGTCCAGGTCGGGCAGTTCCTGGGAGGCGAACGCGGAGGCCGAGTACACCGAGGCGCCGGCCTCGGAGACCATCGCCTTGGTGAGGTTCAGCTCGGGATGGCGCTTGATCAGGTCGTCGGCGAGCTTGTCGGTCTCCCGGGAGGCGGTGCCGTTGCCGATGGCGACCAGATCCACCGAGTGCTTCTTCGCCAGCTCGGCGAGGGTGGCCAGGGCGGCGTCCCACTTGTTGGCGGGCTGGTGCGGGTAGATGGTGCTGTGCGCGACGACCTTGCCGGTGGCGTCCACCACGGCGACCTTCACACCGGTGCGGAAGCCGGGGTCCAGGCCCATCGTGGCGCGGGTGCCGGCGGGGGCGGCGAGCAGCAGGTCGCGCAGGTTGGCGGCGAAGACCCGGACCGCCTCGTCCTCGGCCTCCTGGCGCAGCCGGGTGCGCAGGTCGATGCCGAGCCGGACCAGGATGCGGGTGCGCCAGGCCCAGCGGACGGTGTCGGTGAGCCACTTGTCGGCGGGGCGGCCCCGGTCGGCGATGCCGAAGCGGGCGGCGATCCGCTGCTCGTAGTCGCTCATCCCGGGCAGGTCGGTGCTCTCCTCGCCGTCCAGGGGCGAGAGTTCGAGGTCGAGGATCTCCTCCTTCTCACCGCGCAGCATGGCCAGGATGCGGTGCGAGGGGAGCTTGGTGTAGGGCTCGGCGAAGTCGAAGTAGTCGGCGAACTTGGCGCCTTCCTGCTCCTTGCCCTCGCGGACGGTGGCGACCAGCCGGCCGCGGGTCCACATCCGCTCGCGCAGGCCGCCCACCAGGTCGGCGTCCTCGCCGAAGCGCTCCACCAGGATGGCGCGGGCGCCCTCCAGCGCGGCGGCATGGTCGGCGACGGACTCGCACAGGTAGCCGGCGGCCACCGCCTGGGGGTCCTGGCCGGGGTCGGCGAGCAGGGTCTCGGCGAGCGGTTCGAGCCCGGCCTCGCGGGCGATCTGCGCCTTGGTCCGCCGCTTGGGCTTGTACGGCAGGTAGATGTCCTCCAGCCGTGCCTTGGAATCGGCCGCGAGGATCCGGGCGCGCAGGGTGTCGTCCAGCTTGCCCTGGGCCTCGATGGAGTCCAGGACGGCGGTGCGCCGCTCCTCCAACTCGCGCAGGTAGCGCAGCCGCTCCTCCAGGGTGCGCAGCTGGGCGTCGTCGAGCGAACCGGTGGCTTCCTTGCGGTAGCGGGCGACGAAGGGGACGGTGGCTCCGCCGTCGAGCAGGTCGACGGCCGCCTTCACCTGCCCTTCGCGGACGCCCAGTTCTTCGGCGATCTTGCGTTCGACTGGCATGGTCACGAAGCCGGCCACCTTCTCCTGGTTCAGAGTTGAGCGTTCCGCACCGGTGGTCTCACACGGCGTGCGGACGTCCTGCGGTTCGCCCTGCATTCTGGCAGGTACCCCCGCCCGGAGGGCGGTGCGGGCGTGTCCTTCGAGCGGCGTGGCGCGTTGTGCTGACGGTCGGTGACACGCAACCGAACGGTGATCATCCGACCTGATCCTTCTGATATGAGATAGATCACACAGCACCTTCTCGTGGAGGCGATGGTGGCTCAGGCCCCGACACCGGTCACCCAGTGGGGCATGCCCCAGGCGGGTCCGTTCCGCTGGACCAGACCGGAAACCTGGCCGCGCGAGGCGCTCGCCCTGGCCGGCTACTGGCTCGCCAGCCGCATGGTCATGATCGGGATGCTCAAGTCGGGCAAGGCCGAACAGGCCATCGAGGTCCACCGGACCTACCACGGCTGGTTCCAGGTCCTCCAGACCGGCACCTTCCCCGTCGGAGACGTCACCTGGCAGTACCCGCCCGGTGCCGCGCTGGCGATGCTCGCCCCCGGCCTGCTGCCCTTCCTGACCTACCTCCAGGCGTTCGCGCTGCTGATGCTCGCCACCGACGCGGTCACCCAGGCCGCCCTGGTCCGGGTCTCGCTGCGCCGCAACGGCGGTGTGCACCGCGGCCGTTCCACCGCCGGGGCGTGGATGTGGGCGATGGCGCTGCCGCTGATGCTCGGCCTGCCCTACGGCCGGTACGACCTGCCGGTCACCGCCCTCGCGATGGCCGCACTGCTGCTGCTGCCCAGCCGCCCGAGGATGGGCGGAGCGCTCGCCGGGATCGCCACCATGGTCAAGGTCTGGCCCGCGCTGGTGGTGCTCGGTGCGCCGCGCGGCCGCGGCAGCCGACAGGCCTGGGCGGCGATGTGCGCCTCGGCCGCCGCGCTGCTGCTGGTGCTGGCCACGCTCTTCCACGGCGCGTTCGACTTCCTCACCGCCCAGAAGGGGCGCGGCGTGGAGATCGAGTCGCTGGGCGGCAGCCTGCTCCAGGTGGCCCGTGTCCTCGGCTGGCCCGGTGACGTCGACCAGCACTACGGCTCGCTGGAGTTCCTCGGCCCGTACGTCCACACCGTTGCCCGGGCCTCGCTGCTGCTCACCGCGCTCGCCTTCGGCTGGCTGCTGCTCTGGCGCTTCCGCGCGCAGCGCTGGAGTGCCGCCACGCCGTACGACGCGGCGCTCACCGCGGTGCTGCTGTTCACCGTGACCAGCCGGGTGATCAGCCCGCAGTACCTGATCTGGCTGATCGGGCTCGCGGCGGTCTGCCTCACCCAGCGCGGCTCCAGCCAGCGGCCGGTCGCGCTGCTGGTCCTGCTCGCGACCGCGGTCACCACCGTCGACTACCCGCTCTTCTTCGACGCGCTGATCAGCGGCGGTTGGAAGGGCACCGTGGTCATCATGGTGCGCAACGGTCTGCTGCTGGCCGCCTCGCTCTCGTCCGCCGCCCGCCTCTGGCGTGCCACCGTCTCCCCGGCGGCCGCGCGGCAGCCGGCTCCGCAGCTGCGCCGCGGGCCCATCCGGGTGGCCTGACCGAGGAACGCCCAGGGGTTCGGGAAGCCCGTACGGCTTCCCGTGCCCCTGGGCGACCGGGGTTTCCCCGCCCGCGCCGCGCTGCCCCGCCTTCGCTCTAAGCCTGCCCGATCCCGTAATCACTCAGGTGTATACACCACGCGTATACACCTGGTGTATGGTCCTGCCATGGCAATCGGACAGGCATTTCTCGGGCTCCTGGAAGCCGGGCCCAGACACGGTTACGACCTCAAGCGCGCCTACGACCAGCGCTTCGGCCAGGGCCGCCCGCTCGCGTACGGGCAGGTGTACGCGACCCTCTCGCGACTGCTGAAGAACGGGCTGGTCGAGGTCGACGGCACCGAGCCGGGCGACGGCCCCGAGCGCAAGCGGTACGCGATCACCGCCGCCGGGGTGACCGACATGGCCGAGTGGCTCGGCCGCCCCGAGAAGCCCGAGCCGTACCTGCAGAGCGCCCTCTACACCAAGGTGGTGCTCGCGCTGCTCACCGGCCGCCCGGCCGCCGAGATCCTGGACGTCCAGCGCGCCGAGCACCTGCGGCTGATGCGCGAACTCACCCGCCGCAAGGTCGGCGGCGACCTCGCCGACCAACTGGTCTGCGACCACGCCCTGTTCCACCTGGAGGCCGACCTGCGCTGGCTGGAGCTCACCGCCGCGCGGCTCGACCAGCTGGCCGAGGAGGTCCGCCGATGACCGGCATACCGACGAACGGAACCTCCGACCTTTCCACGCCCCCGCCGCTGCTCTCCGCCCTCGACCTGCACAAGTCCTTCGGCCCCACCAAGGCCCTGGTCGGCGCCGAGATGCACGTCCGGGCCGGTGAGATGGTCGCCGTGATGGGCCCCTCCGGCTCCGGCAAGTCCACCATGCTGCACTGCCTGGCCGGGATCGTCCCGCCGGACTCCGGTGAGGTCCGCTACGACGGGCGGCTGCTGACCGGGATGAGCGACGCCGAGCGCAGTGCGCTGCGCCGCGGCGAGTTCGGCTTCGTCTTCCAGTTCGGCCAGCTGGTACCGGAGTTGAGCTGCCTGGAGAACGTCGCCCTGCCGCTGCGGCTGGCCGGCATGCGGCGCGGCGAGGCCGAACGGCGGGCCGCCGAGTGGATGGCCCGTCTGGAGGTCGACGACCTGAGCCGCAAGCGTCCCGGCGAGGTCTCCGGCGGGCAGGGCCAGCGGGTGGCGGTCGCGCGCTCGCTGGTCACCGGCCCTCGGGTGATCTTCGCCGACGAGCCGACCGGCGCCCTGGACTCGCTCAACGGCGAGCGGGTGATGCAGCTGTTCACCGCCGCCGCCAAGGAGTCCGGCGCGGCCGTGGTGCTGGTGACGCACGAGCCCCGGGTCGCGGCCTACTCGGACCGCGAGGTGATCGTCCGGGACGGCCGGGCGCTGAACGCGGAGCGGATCGGATGAGCCCGACCACCGCCGACCTGACCGGCGGCCCCGGTCCGACCGGGAGCACCGACCCCAACGCACCCGACCGGAAGGGGACTTCGGCCCGCACCCCGGTCCCGGCCCGCGGGCCGCTCCGGGTCTGGGCCGCCGACCTGCTTTTCGGCGGCCGGCTGGCGCTGAGCGGCGGCCGCCAGGGCTGGCTTCGCACCGCGATGACCGCCTTCGGGGTCGGTCTCGGCGTCGCCCTGCTGCTGGTCGCGACCTCGATCCCGGACGCCCTCCAGGCCCGCCACGACCGGAGCTACGCCCGGCTCGACTTCGACCGGGCGGACAAGCCCGCCGCGGACACCCTGGTCCTCTACACCGTCTCCACCAAGTTCCGCGGCGAGGACATCACCGGCCGCCTGCTCCAGCCCGACGGCCCCGGGGCCCCGCTGCCGCCCGGCCTCGGCACCATCCCACGGCCCGGTGAGATGGTCGTCTCACCCGCGCTGCGCGGGCTGCTGGAGGCCCCCGGCAGCGCACTGCTGCGCGAACGCCTCCCACAGCGGATCATCGGCACCATCGGCGACGCGGGACTGATCGGCCCGGCCGAGTACTACTACTACGCGGGCACCGACCGGCTCGATCCCGCGGGCGGGGTGGGCCACCGGATCAGCTCCTTCGGGAGCCGGCCCGAGACCGAGCCGATGAGTCCGATCCTGGTGCTACTGGTGATCATCAGCTTCGTGGTGCTGCTGCTGCCGGTCGCCGTGTTCGTGGCCGCGGCCGTCCGGTTCGGCAGCGAGCGCCGCGACCGCCGGCTGGCGGCACTGCGGCTGGTCGGCGCGGACACCCGGATGATCCGGCGGATCGCCGCCGGGGAGGCCGCGTTCGGGGCGCTGATCGGTGTGCTGGCCGGTGCGGTGATGTTCCTCTTCGGCCGTCAACTCGTGCGCGGCATCGCACTGTTCGACATCAGCCTGTTCCCGGCCGACCTCCGGCCCAGCCCGCTGCTGGCCGCGCTCACCGTACTGGCCGTCCCGGCGGCCGCCATCGCGGTCACCCTGCTCGCCATGCGCGGCGTGGTGGTGGAGCCGCTCGGCGTGTTCCGGCAGGCCCAGGCGCCGCGCCGGCGGGTCTGGTGGCGGCTGCTGCCGCCGGTCGCCGGTGTCGCCCTGCTGACCCCGCTGTTCAGCGGCTCGGGCACCCGACAGGGCTTCAACGAGTACCAGGTGGCCGGCGGCGTGGTGCTGGTCCTGGTCGGCGTCGCCGCGCTGCTGCCGTGGCTGATCGAGTCCGTGGTGGCCCGGCTGCACGGCGGACCGGTTGCCTGGCAGCTGGCGGTCCGCCGGCTCCAGCTGGACAGCGGCACCTCGGCCCGGGTGGTCAGCGGCATCGCCGTCGCGGCGGCCGGGGCGATCTCGCTGCAGATGCTGTTCAGCGGGGTCGAGGGCGACTTCCGCCGGAGCACCGGCCGCGATCTGAGCAAGGCCCAGGCCTTTGTGACGGTCTCGGCCGGCCAGGGCCGGCTCGTCCCGACCGAGTTCGACCGGCGGCTGCGCGCCACCCCGGGGGTCACCGGCGCCCACTCCCTGCTGGAGCTCAACGTCGCCACCGGCGGCGACGCCCCCGAGCAACTCACCACCCGGTCGTTCTCCGTCGGCTCGTGTGAGGCGCTGCAGAGCCTCGCCGAGGTCGGTGACTGCCGCGACGGCGACGCCTTCTCGGTCGACAGCACCGACGAGCAGTCCGCCAAGGCGACCGGGTTCGCGCCGGGCCGACGGGTCGAGGTGGGCTACGACTTCGGCTCCGAGCCGCACGCACCCCGCCCGAACTGGACCCTGCCGGCCTCGATCCGCCCGATCACTCCGCGACTGGATTCGGTGCTCGGGATGCGCTCCGGGTTCCTGCTCACGCCCGGCGCCGCCAAGGACATACCACTGCTCAGAGCCCGGATCTCCGGCTACGTCAAGGTGGACGAGGGCGACCCGGACGCCTACGACCGGCTGCGCAACTCCGTCGCCGCGGTGGACCCGACCGGCACAGTGTTCCAGTTCAAGTCGGTCGACGAGAACCGCCGGTTCGCCGAGATCAGGCGCGCACTGTTCGCCGGGGTCACCGCCACCCTGCTGCTGATCGGCGCGAGCATGCTGGTCGGCACGGTCGAGCAGCTGCGCGAGCGGCGCAGGCTGCTGGCGGTGCTTATCGCCTTCGGTACCCGGCGCGGCACGCTCTGCGCCTCGGTGCTCTGGCAGACGGCCGTGCCCGTGGTGCTCGGCATCGCGCTGGCGGTCCTCACCGGGATCGGCCTGGGCACGGCCCTGCTGAGCATGGTCGACCACCCGGTGAGCCCGGACTGGGGCTCGGTCCTCGGTCTCGGCCTGATCGGCGCCTCGGTGGTCCTGCTGGTCACGGCGGCCAGCCTGCCGTCCCTGTGGCGGATGATGCGCGCCGAGGGCCTGCGCACGGAGTGACCCGTACGGCACGCAGGAGCGGTGCCGCCTGGACCGCAACGGCCGGGCGGCACCGCTCCGGTGCGTCATCGGACGTCAGACCGCGATCACCCGCAGCGCCGGGTGGTCGACCGTGTTGAGGTACAGCTTCTCCTTGGTGCCCTCCTGCTCCAGCTCGACCACCAGCCGGTACCGGTACAGGCCGGGCTTCGCGGTGCTCAGCACGGTGCCGGCCCAGTAGTAGTAGACCGGGGTCAGCGGGGACCGCATCCGGTCGGGCATCCCGTAGATCTTGAGCTCGGTGAAGAGCTTCCGCTCGGCGACGTCCTCCTCGTCACCCAGCTCGGTGTCGAGGACCACGATGTTGTTGATCTTGGGCATGGGCGGCCAGGTGCCGTCCGGCCGCCGTTCCATGTCGATCGGGCGGATGATCCAGTTCAGGACCTGGCCCTGCTTGCAGACCGTCTCCAGCTGCCGGGTGCCCTGGCCGGAGCCGCCGACGCTGTTGTCCATCATGTGCATCGCGTCGCTCAGCGAGCCCGTCGCCGTCGCCCGTTCCATGTTCACGAAGGTGACGATGTTGAGCTGTACCGAGTTCAGCTGACCGGGGTTCTGCTTCTGCTCCACGGTGTTGCGCGTACTGGTGGTCAAGGTTCCTCCTTCGGGCGCGCCGCCCGGAGTCGTCCGGGGCGCTAGCCGACCAGGGCGGGCGACAGGGTGGTGGTGATCGGCTCGGCCTGCGTGCCCAGCCTGAACTTGATCTGGTACGGGACGGCGGACAGGCCGTCCTTCTTCACCGTCCCGGTCCAGTACGCGACATCGGTGCCCGGGAAGACCTTGCGGACCGGCTCGCACACCTCCGGGTCGATCACGATGTCGTCGATCGCGACGAAGGCCTCGCACTCGAGCGCCAGCACGTTCCACAGCAGCTGGTCGCCGGTCCTGACCTTGGTCTTCAACTCCTCGGTGCCGAAGCCGACCGAACCGCCGGCCTTGTTGGTGTCGTACAGGTACAGGTGGCCGCTGGTGCTCCGGGCCGCCAGCATCCCGACGCAGTCCACCACCGCGGTGATCGAGATCGGGCGCTTCGGTGCGGTCTTCTGCCTTGGCTTGGTGGTCATCTGCTCCTCCTCGTCCTTGCTGGATCAGGGCTTAGGCGAACGTGGCCGGGGCGATGGGCAGGTAGCCCACACCGGCTCCGGTGAAGCCGTTCCGCCGGGGCTGCGAGGTGATCCGGAGCTTCGACTCGCAGGTGAGGTTGACCGGCTCCCAGGTCCAGTCACCGGCCCGCTGGATCAGCTCGTGCAGCTGGATCCGCATCTTGTAGACGTACGTCCCGGGCCTGGAGGTGTCGACCGTCGCGGACCAGTACCAGCCGTCGGTCACCAGGTCCGGGGAGCCGTACTCGGCCGGGTAGATGATCTTCTCGTCCACCGCCTCGCCGAAGATGTCGGTGATGACCGGAGCCGGGTAGCTGTGCGCACCCTGGCCGTGGTCGGAGACCACCTGACCGGTGACGTCCAGGACCTTCTGCCCGGACAGCGCGCGGGTGCGGGCCGTGGTCCTGACCCGGGTGCCGACGCTCTTCTGGATCCTGGCGAGCGCGGCGTCGGTGTCACCGTTGGCCGACGGCCGGTTCGCCAGCGCCGCCAGCTCGGCCAGCGCCTCCTGGTCGGCCTGCCGCGCCCGGGTGGTGTGGTAACCGCGGGGCACCGTCGGCGGGATCGAACCGAGGCTGTACGGCAGCCAGTTGAGCACCTGCTCGCCGGCCTGTGAACCGTCGCTCCAGTAGGCGCCGTTGACCGCGGTCACCAGCTCGCCGGTGCCCTGGTTCACCGAGCCCTGCAGCTTCATGTTGTCGAACAGGTAGGTGTTGCCGGTCAGCGTCCTGGACTCCAGCGCGCTGCCGACGTCCACGAGCACGATGATCGCTAGCTGTTGGGCCATGAGCCCACCCCTCCTTGTTGGTTGTCGCCTACAGGCACATCAGCGCGGGCGAGTCGATGTGCAGCACGCTGTGCTCGCCCTCGTACATCTGCAGCTCCAGCCGGTACCGGTACGGCACCCCGGGCGTCATGAAGTACGGCACCACGCCGGACCAGACGTTCAGGTCCAGCTGCCTACCCTCCGCCCGCCCGCCGGCCGGCGCCGCACCCTCGCCCTCGCCCTCGCCCTCGCCGGCGTACTCGGTCACGCTCGCGCCCTCGTCGGCCCCGAGGAAGGTGATGCTCCTGATCTCGACCGGCGTCTGCAGATCCACCGCCAGGGCGGACCACTGGACCACCTGGCCCGGGGTCACGACGGTGCACAGCCCCGGCGTCCCCTGGCCCTTGCTGTCGAACGCACCGTCATCGATCAGGCAGAGGTTTCCGCCCTGAAGCGTCCTGTCCGAGAGCGCCCCGATGACATCCACGACGACGGCGATGTTCACTTGCGGCTTCATACCCAACTCCATTCCTCATGCGTGACTGCCGGACCGGCAGTTGCTAGCCCCGGTCCCGCACCAGCGGGACCTTGCCGACATCCGTCCGCTCGATCTCGGCGGACGACCGGTGCACGAACCTGATCTGGAACCGGTAACCGGTCTTCTCGATCGAGGCGGGGTTCGCCTCGCCCTGGTTGAACAGTGAGAGCGAGCGGGGCAGCGCGTTTTAGCACCAGCGCGTCCTGGATCTCGTGCGGGATCTCGCTGTACGGCGTCCGGCAGATCCGCTCGCACTCCTGGAGCTTGCTCGCGAACGACGGGAGCTTCACGACGGTGTCGACGGAGTCCGGCTTCAGCTCCCAGTCCGGGATCAGCCGGCTCGCCAGCTCGGCGACGCCGCCGGGCGCCGGGCGGGCCTGCGCAGCACTCACTGCACTCATTGTCACTTCCCTGCTCATCGTTGACTTCGATTGACTTCGCGGCCCGGATCCGGGCAGCACGAATTCGCCGCGTGAACCGGCTTGTGGGAATTCCCGGGTCACTTGCCGCTGTCGAGCAGGTCGCGGCCGAGCCGCCTGATCTCGCCCAGCAGCATCCGGAAGTGTTCGGCGTTGATCTGGTGGTTCATCATGACCACGCGCAGCGCGGCGACACCGTCGATGTTCACCTTGGAGATGAAGAAATTTCCCTGGATTTTGATCCGGTTCCGGATCGCCACCTGGAAGCGGTGAACGTCCTCGTCCCTGAGATCGGCGGGGCGGTAGCGGAAGCACATGATATTGGCCTCCGGGCGGTGCACCGCCTCGAAATCCGGCTCGTCGAGGACGATCCGGTGGATTTCCTCCGTCAGCTCGCAGAGATACTCGATCTTCTCGGCGAAAAGGGCCCGGCCGTAGACCGACCACAGCGTCCACAGCGGCATGATCATCGGACGCTTGGTGCACTCGAAGTTCACACCGCCGCTGTCGAGCTCGGTGTAGCGGTCCGGCTCCTCGTCGAAGACGTAGCTGGCGCGCTGCTGGAACGCGCCGAGGCTGTCCTGCCGGTTCCGGTAGAACAGCAGGGTGCACGGCGCCGGAACGAACATCATCTTGTGCGCGTCCCAGGCCAGGGAGTCGGCCTTCTCGATCCCCTTCAGCCTCCCGCGGAGCTGGTCCGACACCAGCAGGCTCGCCCCGTGTGCGCCGTCGACGTGCAGCCAGATGTCCTTCTCGCGGGCCAGGTCGCCGAGTTCGTCGAGCGGGTCGAAGGCGCCGTCGAACGATCCGTTCGCACGGAATCGCAATCATTCGAACGTAACGCCAGCGGCAGGCCAAGTGGATGGGGTGCCACCGCAGCAAGAAGCCCGACTCGGACGCTGTCCGAGCCGGGCGCTTTCAGTTGTCCTGGATGACCGTCACCAGATCGGTCGCAGCCGGCCGCTGGGCGCCAGCCGGGCCAGGTCGTCCCGCAGCCCGCGCAGCCGCTCCTCGCCCAGCACCGCCGCCCACGGCCGGACGGCCTCGGCCGCCGCCCGGTCCGCCGCCCGGGTACAGGCCCAGCCGCGCTCGGTGAGCACCACGAGCCGGGCACGGGCGTCACCGGGATGCGGCCGCCGCTCCACGTACCCCTTGCGGACCAGCTCCTCGACCAGCTGGCTCGCCGCCTGCTTGGTCACCCCGAGATGCTCTGCCAGTTCGCCCACACTGGCCCCGTCGGGGGCGAGCCGCGCGAAGGCGAAGCCGTGCGCCGGGCGGACGTCGTCGAAGCCGCGCTCGCGGACACCGTCGTCGATCGCCCGGACCAGGTCGGCGGCCAGACTGAGCAGCAGCGGCGGGAGACTCAGGGCGACGGTCTCGGGCGCGGCCTCGGGTCCGGTCTCAGCTTCGGTCATGCCGGAATTCTGCCAGGCCACCACTCCTGAAGGGCAAGGAGCTTGACTATATAGTCAAGCTCCTTGCCCATCTCGAACGATCACGAAGGGGAATCCCATGCCCGTCATCAGTGCCGGCCAGGCCACCGTCCACGAGATCCACGGCGCCCGGTTCGTCTCGTACGCGTCCTCGGCCACCGGCAGCACCGAACTGTGCGCCTGGCGGCTGGAGATCGCCGGCGGGACGCCGGGGGTCGAGCACACCATCACCCGTGAGGAGGTCCTCCACGTGCTCTCCGGCACGCCGGCGATCGCCCTCGACGGTGAGCGGACGGTGCTCGCCCCGGGCGACACCGTGATCGCCCCGGCCGGGGTCCGGCTGAAGGTCGACAACCCCGGCGAGCAGCCCGCCCACGCCTGGGTCACCACCGGCTCCGGGCTGCAGGCCGTCCTGTCCGACGGTTCGGTGATCAGCCCGCCCTGGGCGAGCTGACCGCCGGATCAGCCTTCGTAGCGGAGGAGTTCGGCACGCTTGGGCGGGAGGTTGTCGCCGGAGGAGCGGCCGGTGAGGCGGCGGCCGATCCACGGGCCCAGGTGGATCCGCAGCCAGCGCAGGTCGGACCGGAGCCGTTCGGTCCGACCGCGCGGGGCGGCCGGCGGCAGCGGCGCACGCCAGTCGAAGCCGACCGGACGGCCGAGCACCTCCAGCACGGCGGCCGCGACCCGGCGGTGCCCCTCCGGGGAGAGGTGAAGCCGGTCCTCCGCCCACAGCCGCCGGTCGTCGAAGCAGGGCGCCGAGAACAAGTCCACCACCAGGACGTTCGGGTGCTGCCTGGCCAGCGACTCGACGAAGGCCTTCATCTCCAGGATCGCCGGGAGCAGCCGGGCGCTTTGGGCCAGCCTGCGGGTCGGATCGGTGCTGGTGAACATCACCACGGTCGGGGCCGGTCCGGTGCCGTCGCCGGCCAGCAGTCCGGTGGCCGCCGCGCCGAGCAGCCGTTTGACCTCGGCGATGTCGCAGCCGGGCCGCAGCACGTCGTTCAGTCCGCCCGCCAGGGTGACCAGTTCGGTGTTCATCGCGGCGGCCCGGCCCACCTGTTCCGCGTGGATCTGGCCGATGAGCTTGCCGCGCACGGCGAGGTTGGCGTAGCGGAACTCCTCCCCGGGCCGCTCGGCCGCCAGCACGGCGGCGACCCGGTCGGCCCAGCCCCGGAACTGGCCGCCGGGCAACAGCTCGTCGCACATCCCCTCGGTGAAGGAGTCGCCCACGGCGACGTAGCGGGAGTACGCGGCGCTCCCGGGCGCCAGCGCCCGACCGTCGCAACTGCCGTGAGGGACCGGGGTGGTGGAGGTGGTCTCGTTCATCGGTACAGGATTCATCGGTACTGGATCGTACGCGCGGCATTTGCCGGCCGGGACCGGAGCCCCGGTGCTCGCGGTCCGGCGGTGGGACGGTGCGGTGGTACGGCTGTGGGGCTGGACCGTGCCGGGGCCGCCCGAGGCCGGCGGGTCCGGCTCCGCCGGCCGGTGAAATCCCGTGACAACACCGGCTCCCCCTGCTTTGATGCGGCGCGTGACTTCAACCGATCGCCACGATTCCGAGTCCACACCCGTGCTGGACGCCCTTGAGCAGTACTACGACGGCGTGCCGAGGAGCAGCGCCCGGGTCGAGGACTTCGGCCCGCTCTCGCTGTTCGTCCGCGAGGGTGCGGGCTGGCCGTTCTACGCCCGGCCGACGCTGGGCTTCGCCGGGTCGGTGGGGGCCGAGGACGTCGAGCGGGTCCGGTCCCGGCAGCGGGAGCTGGGCCAGCCGGAGGCCTTCGAGTGGGTCGCCGAGACGACCCCGTCGCTGCGCGCCGCCGCCGAGGCCGCCGGGCTGCGGGTGCACGCGCACCCGCTGATGGTGCTCGGCCCGGACGAGCCGGCGGCCCGGCCCGCGGCAGGCGCCGGCGTGACCGTCCGGCTGCTCGACGCCGGTGACCCGGCGCTGGCCGCCGCGGTGGCGGTGCCTCAGCTGGCCTTCGCCGAACCCGGCACCCGGCTCGGCACCGCGGGCCCGGCCGAGCTCGCCACGGCGACGCTGACCGCCGCCAGGGACGGCTCGCTCGACCGCGTCGCCGGCCGGATCCGCGCGGGTCTCACCCGGGTCGCGGCCGCGAGCGAGGACGGCGTCGTGCTGTGCTCGGGCATGCACCAGCCGGTGGACGGGGTCAGCGAGATCGTCGGCGTCGGCACCCTGCCCACCGCCCGCCGCCGGGGGCTCGCCCGCGCGGTCACGGCCGCCCTGGTGGCCGACGCCCGTGCCCGCGGCGTCCGCACCGTCTTCCTCTCCGCCGGGGACGAGGACGTCGCCCGGGTCTACGCCGCCGTCGGTTTCCGTCCGGTCGGCACCGCCCTGATCGCCGAACCCGCCTGACGCTCCCGGCCGCCGGCCCGTCAGGCCCAAGCCCTGTCAGGGCCCGGGGCGGGCGGCTTCAGGGCTTTCCCTTGGAGACGAAGACGACGACGGCGGTGCTGGGGGCGACGACAGCGCCGGGCCGGGGCTCGGTGCTGATCACGGCGCCGACCGAGGTCTTCCAGTCGGTGAACTGCTGGACGCGATCGATCTTCAGTCCGGCCTCGGTGAGGAGCTTCTCGGCCTGGGCCTGGGACATGCCGATCACCGACGGCACGGTGACGGAGGCTTCGCCCGGCCCCGGCCTGGTGTCGGCGCCGGGCGAGGGTGTACCGGTTCCCATCGGCGTACCGGTCCCTGTCGGCGGTCCGGGGGACGCTGTGGCGGTGGAGCCGCTCGCGGTCGGCTCCGGGACCGCGGGGGAGGGTGTCGCGGGAGCGGGTGTCGCGCTGCCGCCGGGCGCTGCGGCGCTCGGCCGGGCGGGTGGCTCGCCGGAGCCGTTCAGGGCGAAGGCGGTACCCGCCGCCAGGACGATGGCGGCCGCCGACGCGGTGACCGCGAGCACTCCGCGCCGGCGGCGGGTGCGGCGCAGAATGGCGGTGCCGTCGATCGCGGGGGCGTGCGCGTCGGTTGCGAAGCTGTCCATCGCCTGGATCAGTGCCTCTCTGAAGTCGTGGTCCGGGGTGGAGCCGAGGTGGTCGTCGGGCGGGAACGAGGTCATCACGCACCTTCGAACTGGGGCAGAGGAGTGGGCCGGCCGTCGTCCGGTGCGCGCGGAGGCGGTTCGGACCGGGGCACCGCGGTGCGCAGTTTGGCCAGCCCGCGGGCGAGTTGCGAGCGCACGGCGGAGGGCGAGATCCGGAGGGTTTCGGCGATCTCCTGGTCCCCCATGTCGTGCAGGAAGTGCAGCACCACGACGGTGCGCATCCCGATCGGCAGGGCGTGCAGCGCCTGGACCAGTTCGTCGCGAAGGTCCACCAGCCGGTACGGGTCACGGAGGTCCGCGTGGTCCACGGGATCCGAACGCTCACCGGCCCGGCGGAGTCTGCGCCACCGGTCGTTGGCCAGGTTCACCACGATCCGGCGCACATAGGCCTCCGGCGAGTCCGCGACGGCGACCCGGTTCCAGTGCCGGCATGCCTTCTCCAGTGCCTCCTGCAGCAGGTCCTCCGCGGTGTCCTGGCTTCCGGTCAGGACGTAGGCGGTCCGGAACAGCGCCGCGGAGCGCTGCCGGACGAACTCGACGAAGTCGATCCGTCCGGTGTCCCTGCCGCGCCTGCGTATCCTCACCAGGCGCCCGCCGATGCACTCATGCTCTCCTCCTTGAGCGTTCCTGCACCCATGACGGCCGCTCACCGCGTCCTGCTGCACCGATCAGCCCGAAGTGACGCGCATCACTCCGGATCGGAAGCAGAGAACCCGGCGCCCCGTCCGGACCGTCAGGGCCGGTGGGGCGCCGGGTTGTCGTCGTCGTGCGAAGGCCCGCAGGCCTAGGCTCCCGTCACCCAGTGCGAGCGGACGGCGTCGGTGGGCCGGGGTTCGCCGAGGGCCTCCAGGCCCCAGCTTCCGAGGGCGTCGATGACCTGGCGGAGCGCCAGGCCGCGTTCGGTCAGCTGGTAGACCGTTCCGCTGGCCGGGCGTTCCAGCTTGCGACGGACCGCCAGGCCCTCGCTCTCCAGCTGCTTGAGGCGCGCGGCCAGGATGTCGGTGGAGACACCGGGCAGATCCGCGTGCAGGTCGGTGTAGCGGCGTGGGCCGCCGAGGAGTTCACGGACGATCAGGAGGCTCCAGCGCTCCCCCACCGCGTCCAGGGCCCGGGCGACGGCGCAGTACTGGTCGTAGCTTCGGCGTGGCATGTGGATCAGCATAGCCAATAGGTTGGACTTTCCAAGTGGATACTTGGTAGAACAAAGCGACCAGACTGACCCTGCGATGACGGACGCCTCGGGAGACCACTGATGGAGTTTCGGCAGTCCAGCAAGCTGAAGGACGTGTGCTACGAGATCCGTGGCCCGGTGGTCGACCAGGCCAACGCGCTGGAGGAGGCCGGCCACACCGTCCTGCGACTGAACACCGGCAACCCGGCACCGTTCGGCTTCGAGGCGCCGGCGGAGATCCTCCAGGACATCATCCGCAACCTCCCGAACGCGCACGGCTACAGCGACTCGCGCGGCATCCTGCCGGCCCGCCGGGCCGTGGTGCAGTACTACCAGCAGCGCGGCGTCAAGGGCGTCACGGTCGACGACGTCTTCCTCGGCAACGGAGCCTCCGAGCTGATCCAGATGAGCGTGCAGGCGCTGGTGGACGACGGCGACGAGGTACTGGTCCCGATGCCGGACTACCCGCTCTGGACGGCGGTGGTGCGGTTCGCCGGCGGGAAGGCGGTGCACTACATGTGCGACGAGGAGGCGGACTGGTTCCCCGACCTCGACGACATCGCCGCCAAGATCACCAGCCGCACCAAGGCCATCGTCGTGATCAACCCCAACAACCCGACCGGCGCGGTCTACTCGAAGGAGCTGCTGGAGGGCATCCTCGAACTCGCCCGCCGCCACGGGCTGATGGTCTTCGCCGACGAGATCTACGACAAGATCCTCTACGACGGCATCGAGCACCACTGCCTGGCCGCGCTCTCCGACGACGTCCTCACGCTCACCTTCAACGGCCTCTCCAAGGCGTACCGGGTAGCGGGTTTCCGCAGCGGCTGGCTGACGGTCTCCGGCCCCAAGCAGCACGCCCAGGACTACCTGGAGGGCCTCACCATGCTCGCCGGGATGCGGCTGTGCCCCAACGTCCCGGCCCAGTACGCGGTGCAGGCGGCACTCGGCGGCCACCAGTCCATCCACGACCTCACCCTGCCGAACGGTCGGCTCACCGAGCAGCGCGACGTCGCCTGGCGGGCGCTCAACGAGCTGCCCGGCGTCAGCTGCGTCAAGCCCAAGGGCGCGCTGTACGCCTTCGCCAAGCTGGACCCGGCGGTGCACAAGATCGTGGACGACGAGCAGTTCGTGCTGGACCTGCTGCTCCGCGAGAAGATCCACATCGTCCAGGGCACCGGCTTCAACTGGCCCCGCCCGGACCACTTCCGCTTCGTCACCCTCCCGCGCACCGACGACCTGGAGACCGCGATCAGCCGCATCGGCCGGTTCCTGGCCACCTACCGGCAGTAGGCGGCGCCGGGGCTCAACGCCCCCGCGGTCCGTACATGATGACGGCGACACCGGCCAGGCAGATCAGCGCACCGATGACGTCCGCCCGGTCCGGCCGGTAGCCGTCCATCAGCACGCCCCACAGCAGCGAGCCCGCCACGAACACCCCGCCGTAGGCGGCCAGCACCCGCCCGAAGTGGCTGTCCGCCTGCAGCGTCGCCACGAACCCGTACGCCCCGAGGGTGACCACGCCCGCCCCGACCCAGGCCGGCCCCCGGTGCTCGCGGACCCCCTGCCACACCATCCACGCACCCCCGATCTCCAGGATCGCGGCGAGGACGAACAGCAGGGCGGAGCGTACGACGGTCATGACCAGCGAGCCTAGCGGTGCGACCGGGGTGTCCTCAGCGCACGTAGCTCTTGAGGGTTTCGGTCTCCAGCACGAATCCCACCGGGCTCGGCAGCTCCACGTCATCGCCGAGTGCCGTGGTCACGCAGGTCCGGTACTTCCCGCCTTCCGGTCGGCTGTACACGGTGACCTCGCAGCTCTCCCGATCGACGAGCAGGTACACCGGGATACCGGTCTCGGCATACGCCGACGGCTTCTCCACCCGGTCGCGTCGGTCGGTATCCCGATCGTAGGAGGTGACTTCCACCGCCATCAGGACTCCGGATGGATCCGCCCATTCGCCCTGGCCGACGAAGTAGTCGATCGGCACAAGCGAGGCATCCGGCCTGGCGCAGCCGTTGCGGTACCGCTCCACTCGGAGGCCCTGCTCGCTGTACAGATCGAGATCGGGCCGGTGCTGCATGCACCGCCGCGTCAGCCACACGACGATGGCACCGTGGTCACCGTCGGGCACCGCCTTGACCCCCAGCTTTCCGTTGATGAACTCCAGCCTCACCGTCTCCGGTGCCGAAGCTGCGATCTGCTCGAACTCCTCGACCCTCATCTGCGGCCGGTCGGTGGCCATCGCGGTCATCATGGGCTCCTCGGCGATCGACTGGGTGGCGGGCTCGTGCACGGCTCTGCCGGGGCAGACACCACTCCTGTGCCACCGTACTACCACAACGACCGCCTGCCCTGGAGTGAGTTCGATGGCCAAGTCGCCCGGAATCGGAAGCAAGGCTCCCGTGTTCGTACTGGACGGTGTACTGCTCACCGACGGGGAGGTGGAGCGGCGCTCCTACCGGCTGGCGGAGGCCAACGGCCGACCGCTGGTGCTGGTGTTCTACCCGGGCGACGACACCCCGGTGTGCACCAGGCAACTGTGCTCGTACACCTCGGACTTGGAGCGGTTCAAGGGGCTGGGCGCACAGGTCTGGGGGATCAGCCCGCAGGATCTGGACAGCCATGAGCGGTTCGCGCGCAAGCACGGCCTGGGTTTCCCGCTGCTGGCCGATCCGGACCGGGCGGTGGCCCGGGCGTACGGGATCGCGGTGCCCGGGCTCGGCCTGCGCCGCTCGGTGTTCGTCCTGGACGAGGACGGGGCGGTGCGCTGGAAGCACGTGGCGCTGGCCGGACTGACCTTCCAGCACAGCGACACCCTCGCCGAGCAGTTGGCGGCACTGAAGGCCTGACCACGTGCACGGCGAAGGCGGCGCCACCGGGTGCGGTCCAGTGGCGCCACCTTCGGATCGGGGTCAGGCGGAGAGGGTCAGCGGCTCAGCCACGACCAGTCGTCGCCGTCGTCGTCCCAGCTCTCACCGGCCTTGCGCAGGATGGTGTAGTGGTCGATCTGGGTGCCGTCCTCCGCCAGGGCGGTGACCTTCATCGAGGACTTACGGCCGGGGTGGGCCGGGGTGACGTCCACCTTGATGAAGGAGTAGCCGGTGTAGCGGACCCGGGACCACTCGACGGTCTCCTCGACCTTCGCGCCGCCCTTGCCGAAGTGGAAGGTCTTGACCTCGTCCACCCGGTGCTCGTGGCCCTCGTAGGTGTCGGGGTAGTCGAAGCTGTACAGGCTTCGGCCGGCCGCACCGGCGGTGACGTAGACGACGCCGTCCTTGGCCGGTTCGATGCTCTCACCGCTCGGCACGGCCTTGGAGACCTTGTTTCCGAGGATCGCGTCGGTGCGCTCGTAGACGTGGTTGTGGCCGTTGATCACCAGGTCCACGCGGTACTTCTCGAAGAGCGGCACCCAGGCCTCGCGGACACCGCCCTCGGAGGCGTGCTGGTGGGTGGTGGAGAAGGCGCAGTGGTGGAAGAAGACCACGATGAAGTCGATGCTGTCGTCCGAGCGCAGCTCGCACAGCTTGCGGTCCAGCCACTTGGTCTGCTTGCCCGCGGTGAGGCCGAGGTTGGCCGGGATCTCGTACGAGACGTCGTTGGCGTCCAGCGAGATGACGCCGACGTTGCCGTACTTGAAGGCGTAGACACCGGGGGCCTTGCGCGGGTCCGGGCCGTTGTCGGGCAGGTAGAAGCGGGCGTCCTCGCCGCCGTACCCGTTGTGCGAGTACCAGGCCTCCATGTCGTGGTTGCCGTAGGAGACCATCCACGGGATCTTCGAGGCGACGGTCTCGGTCTGGACCAGGAAGTCGTCCCAGGTCTTGGCGTTGTACGCGGTCCTGTCCGAGTCCTGGCCCTGGCCCATCGGGTCGGCGTAGCAGATGTCGCCGGCGTGCAGGTGGAAGGACGGCTTCTGGGCCAGGATGACGTGGTCGTTCCCGGCGGCGTGCGAGCTGACGCCCTGGTCACCGAAGGCGGTGAAGGTGAACGGCGCGTACGGCTTGCCCCAGCGCCAGTCCCGGGACGGCGCGGTGCGGAAGGTGCTGAGGGTGGAGATGGCCTGCTGCGAGGCCGGGTCGAAGCCGTCGTGGCCGACACCGTAGTAGTAGGTGGAGTCCGGGTCGAGGTCGTCCAGCGAGACATGCAGGTAGTACTGGTCGACCGGGGTGCCGGTCGGGGTCAGCGCAGGGGTGTGCAGGGCGCGCACCTCGGCCTGGATCTTGTGACTGAGCGACCAGGGGTGCTTGCCGAAGCGCAGGAACGGCCGCTTGACCGGGGCCGGGACCTGCCAGGAGATCCGGAACCGGGTGTCCGGCTCGGCGCCGAAGGCCAGGTGGCGGCCGATCGGGGCGACCAGCGAACCGTTGATGCCCTCCGTGGCGCTCGCCGTGGGCAGGCCCGGAGTGGCGGGGGCCGCGAAAGCGGTGCCACTGCCCAATGCGCCGCCGACGGCCACCGCGCCGACCGAGATGGCGCCGATCCGCAGCGCCTTGCGACGGGAGAACCTGCTGCGCAGGTACTCGTGCTGCTCGGCCATGCTCATCCGGTCGGCGAGCTTCTCGGGCACGCCCATGCGTGGGATATCCATGGCGTGGAGATTCGCAGCGGTGGATTGCCCGCACACGGACATTCGGTGAACAACCGTTGTCGTGTCGATGTGCCAGACCGCAAGTTTCGCCCATGCGTTCGCAAAGAATCGGTGATTCACCTGTGATGGCAGACCTCTTGACTGGCGGTCATTTGACGCTGGTTTGACCGAAGAACCCTCACCGGGCTCGGCGCGAAGCCGGACCACGAAGGGGACACCCCGGCACATTGGGCGATATGACCGTTTTGTAGTGGTGCTGTGAGAGGCTGACCCGCGAAACCGGGCCATGGTCACCACAACAGCCGCCGCAGTCGCTGAAGTCGCACCAGCCGCCGGAGTTGCACACCAGTCACCGAAGTCGCACCAGAAGGAGCCGAACCGATGTACGGAGTCAAGAGCCCCCTGCCGGAGGCCGACCGCAAGGTGGTCGGGGAGGCACTGCAGGGCGCACTGGTCGATCTGATCGATCTGTCCCTGGTGGCGAAGCAGTTGCACTGGAACGTGGTCGGGCCGCGCTTCCGCTCGGTGCACCTCCAGCTGGACGAGGTGGTCGGCATCGCCCGGCAGCACGCCGACACCGTGGCCGAGCGGGCGGCGGCCATCGGCGTCTCCCCGGACGGCCGGGCGAAGACGGTGTCCGGGAGCAGCGGCATCGCCACCGCTCCCGAGGGCGCCGTCACCGACTCCGCCACGGTGGGCACCCTGGTCGCGGCGCTGGGCGCGGTGATCGTCCGGATGCGCGAGCGGATCGCCGCCACCGCCGACCCCGACCCGGTCAGTCAGGACATCCTGATCGGGCTCACCGCCGATCTGGAGAAGTACTCCTGGATGGCCCAGGCCGAGAACACCGCCTGACCGCTCGGCTCCACCCTCAGACGGCGGTCGCCGCCGCGGCCTTCAGAGCGGCGGCGGCGCCGCTGGTGATCGGCTCGCCGTGACCGAAGACCGCCACCCGCACGTCCAGTTCCGCCAGCCGGCGGAAGGACTCGATCGCCCGCGCCCGGTCCAGGTTGAAGACCCCGAGCATGGTCTGTCCGGCGACGTTGGCCACCGCGTCCCCCGTGAACAGCACGCCCGGGCCGGGCAGGTGGAACGCGACGCTCCCGTCCGTGTGCCCCGGCACCGCCACCACCCTCGCTCCACCGCCGAACTCGACGGTGTCGCCGTCCGTCAGCTCGACGTCCACCCGAGCGGGCGGTGCCGCCGGCAACTCGGGCTTGGCCATCCAGAGTTCACGCTCCCACGTCGGGGCGTCGTCGAACACCGGTGGCAGCACGGGCCGTTCGCCCCGGATCACCGGAGCGTCCAGCCGGTGCGCCAGCACCTGGACCGAACCGCCGTTCCACGCGCCGATCTCGGCTGCCGAACCCGTGTGGTCCTCGTGACAGTGGGTCAGCAGCACTCGGCGCAGCTCGCCGGGGTCGCGTCCGATCCCCCGGATCGCCTCCGCGATCACCTCCCCGGAGCCGGCCACTCCCGTGTCGGCCAGCGTCAACTCCCCAGGGTCACACCACAGATAGACGTGCCCGATCTCGCAGCCCAACAGGTACAGCCGTTCCGGAAGGATCTCCAACGTCTCCATGCCGCCGATCCTTCATCACGGCCCGCCCGATCGGGACCCGACTTCGTTGTGAGCGAACCGGATCCGCTCAGAGCTGATCACCGGGCAGCGCCGTGTACTGTGCGCGCAGTTCCTCGATCACCGGGTGCTCGGCCCGCAGGGTGAGGCCGTCCAGCCTGCCGACGACCCGGACGCCGATGGCGGCATTGGTCGCGAACGCGGCCTCGAAACCCGCCGCCTCCGCCAGGCCCACCCGCTCGAAGTCGCAGCGGTAGAGCCCCCGTAGCAGCTCCATCGTGGTCCCCACCAGGTGCTCGGCCTCGGGCCAGACCACCTGCCGGCCGCGGACGAACCCGATGTTCCAGGTGCTGCCCTCGGAGATCCCCCGCTCACCGTCCACGAACAGCACGTCGTCGAAGCCCGCCCGCTGCGCCTGGCGGCGGTGCCAGAGCGAGCCGAACAGGCCCACGCTCTTCACCGCGGGCAGGTCCCTGCGGTACGCCACCGAACGGACCCGCAGCGGCGGGAGCGGCCCCGCCCCGCCCGCCGGGCGGGAGGTCACCAGCAGCTGCGGCTCGGCGGGCGAGCCGATCGTGCCGAGGTCCAGCGCCGGGTCGAAGACGGTCACCCGGACCACCACCGCTCCCCGGACCGGTACCGCCCGGCGCGCGAACTCCCGTACCCGGCCGAGGTCCAGTTCGGTCCCGAAGACCGTGCGGCAGTCCCGGGCCAGCCGCTCCAGGTGCAGCGGCAGGCCGCGCACCCTGCCGTCCTCCACCAGCATGGTGGTGAAGTGCCCGTACCCGGTGAGCGCCAGCGCCTGGAGCTCCGCCGGGCTCACCGGCCTTCCGTTCAGCTCCGCCGTGCCGGGTGCGCGCTGGTCCTCCATGCGGCCCATCATGGCAGCTCGTCGCGGAGCCCGTGCGGCCGAGGCGCTCGGGTGCGGGCCCTGCGGCGGGCTCGCGCGACTCGCCGTGCCCCCGGGTACGGCACGGGAACCGGCCCCCGGGACCCGTACCGGGGCGCACCGCACCGTCAGTCGCGCAGGCCCTCGCGGACGCGACGGGAGACCGCGAACTCCTGGAGGTCCAGGGTGCCCGGCGGTTCGGCGACGCCGGGGCCGCCCGCCCGTACCCACTCGGTTATCTCGTCCAGCATGTCGTCGGCCAGCACCCAGCCGAGCCAGACCGGGCGGCCGCCCGCCAGCCGTCCGGCCGCCGAGGGGCTGACCACGACCACGTTGGAGTGGTCGCAGGCGTCCAGGCAGGGCACCGCCCGCACCCGGCCCGCCTCGCCGACGCCCTCGCGCAGCCGTACCAGCTGTGCCGCGTGGTCCACCTCGGGGTGCTTGGCCGTGGTGCCGCAGCAGCAACCCCGGCAGACCGTCACCGTGCAGCCCGCGTCGGCACCGGACGCCTTCGAACGCCGGGCCTGCTTGGACGCGTTGGCCGCAGCCGGGTCGGTGGGCTGCTGCTTACCGGCGGCACGACGAGCCATCGGTTTCCTTCCGTCAGGGCCCGCCGCCGCACCCGATCGCGCGGCAGCCGCAGGCCGTTGAGACCGACGATCACGGTGGGCCCCGTGCTCCCGCGACACCGGGCGGCAGCTGAAGCGCCGACCAGGTCCCGGGTCGCCGGGGCGGCGATGAACACCCCCGTGATCACAAGATTCTGCACCACCGACCGCCGGGGCCGAACCGGTGGTGCGGGCGGCGGCCAGTGGGCAGCGCCTGAGCGGACCGCCCGCCACGACGGAGGGACAGCTGCCCTCGCCCCTCCTCCACCCGCTCCGCCGCGCGCGCCGGCGCGCCGGTGCTTATGGTGACCACATCGCCACTCTCCGCCCGCGTCTCGAGCGGTTGCGAACGGCGCTGCCGCCGGAGCGGAGCGACCGAGGAGGATTAAACCGTGATCACAGCACGTGACGTCATGCACGCCGGCGCCCAGTGCATCAACGCCGACGAGACCCTGGACAAGGCCGCGAAGATCATGCGGGACAAGGGCGTCGGCGCCCTGCCCATCTGCGGTACCGACCAGAAGCTCAAGGGCATCATCACCGACCGGGACATCGTCGTCCGATGTATCGCCGAGGGCAAGGACCCGGCCGACATGAAGGCCATGGACCTGGCCGGCCATCTGCACTGCGTCCGCGCCGACGACGACATGGAGACAGTGCTGAAGAAGATGGAGCAGCACCAGATCCGCCGCATCCCGGTGATCGAGAACGAGCGACTGGTCGGCATGATCAGCGAGGCCGACCTGGCCATGGGCCACCGTGAGGGGCAGCGCCTCACGGACAAGCAGCTCATGGACTTCATGGACAGCGTCTACGTCAACCGCTGACGCCACCGCTCGCCGGGAGCGTCACCCCGCGGCCCGTTCGGCCGCGTCGGGTGGCGCTCCTTCGCCGCTTGTCGCGCCGGCGCACCGCCCCGGGCGCCCGCCTGGGCGTCTCGGGGTACGGAGGGAGCGCACCAGCGCCTGCTCGCGCCCCGGGACGGCGTTCGGTGAGGGGCCGCAGGCGAGCGGGTGCGGGTCTCACGCCGTGGCGCGGGCCGCCGCCCGGCCCGCGATCCGGCCGGAGAACAGGCAGCCGCCGAGGAAGGTCCCCTCCAGGGAGCGGTAACCGTGCACCCCGCCGCCGCCGAAGCCGGCCGCCTCCCCGGCCGCGTACACGCCCTCCAGCGGCGATCCGTCCGCCCGCAGCACCCGGGCCAAGAGGTCGGTCTCCAGTCCGCCGAGCGACTTTCGGGTGAGGATGTTGAGCCGTACCGCGATCAGCGGGCCCGCCCCGGGGTCGAGCAGCCGGTGCGGGGCGGCGGTACGGGTCAGCCGGTCACCCAGATAGCGGCGGGCGCCGTGGATCGCGGTCACCTGGAGATCCTTGCTGAACGGGTTGGCCATCTCGCGGTCGCGCGCCTCGATCTCGCGGCGCAGCTCGGCCTCGTCGATGAGCGGCTGGTCCGTCTTCGCGTTCATCCCCCGGACCAGCTCCGGCAGTGTAGGGGCGACCACGAAGTCCGCACCGTTGCGCTTGAACGCCTCGACCGGTCCCGGTGCGCCCGACCGCGCCCGACCCAGGACGTCCTTGATGCTGCGGCCGGTCAGGTCGGGGTTCTGCTCGGAGCCGGAGAGGGCGAACTCCTTCTCGATGATCTTCTGGGTGAGCACGAACCAGGTGTGGTCATGGCCGGTGGTCATGATGTGTTCGAGCGTGCCGAGGGTGTCGAAGCCCGGGAACAGCGGTACGGGAAGGCGCCGTCCGCGCGCGTCCAGCCAGAGCGAGGAGGGTCCGGGCAGGATCCGGATGCCGTGGCTCGGCCAGATCGGGTTCCAGTTCCGGATGCCTTCGGTGTAATGCCACATCCGGTCGCCGTTGATCAGATGGCCGCCGGCCTCGCCCGCGATCTCCAGCATCAGACCGTCCACGTGCGCGGGCACGCCCGAGAGCATCCGCTCCGGCGGTGTGCCGAGCCGGGCGGGCCACGCCTTGCGGACCAGGTCGTGGTTGCCGCCGATACCGCCCGAGGCGACGATCACCGCCTGCGCGCGCAGCTCGAAGCTCCCCGTGACCTCGCGTGAACTGGCCCGGCCGCGCGGGACGTTGCTCGGCGCCAGCACCTCCCCGCTGACGGTGTCCGTCACCCCGGCGCTCGCCGACAGGCCGGTGACCCGGTGGCGGAAGCGCAGTTCCACCCGCCCGCGGGCGGCGGCCGCCGACACCCTCCTGGCGAACGGCTCCACGACGCCGGGGCCGGTCCCCCAGGTGATGTGGAAGCGGGGCACCGAGTTGCCCGGGCCGCTGGCCAGCAGCCCGCCGCGCTCGGCCCAGCCGACCACCGGGAAGAACCGGATCCCCTGTGCGCGCAGCCAGTTGCGCTTCTCGCCGGCCGCGAAGTCGACGTACGCCTCGGCCCAGCGGCGCGGCCAGTGGTCCTCGGCCCGGTCGAAGCCCGCCGTTCCGAGCCAGTCCTGCCAGGCGAGTTGGTGCGAGTCGCGGATCCGCATCCGGCGCTGCTCGGGCGAGTCGACCAGGAACAGGCCGCCGAAGGACCAGTGCGCCTGACCGCCGAGCGAGGCCCGCGGCTCCTGGTCCAGCAGGATCACCTTCCGCCCGGCGTCAGCGAGTTCGGCGGTGGCCACCAGGCCGGCCAGGCCGGCTCCGATGACGATGACGTCGGCGTCCAGTGCCATGCGGGATCCTCCGGAGGTCGGCCGGGCTGAACTGGCGGGCGGGGTGGTCCGATCCTGCGCCTCGGGCCGCCGCCGGTCAACCGGCCGGTAACAAGCGCTCGGCGCATTTCGCTCCACGGCGTATCCGAATTGCCAATTCGCTCCACCGAGGAGCGTAATTCCGCGAATGCCCCGCGGTGATTCCCGGATTTCCACGACCGAATATCTGGACAAGCTGTTAACGCATCAGTAACTTACTAAGCGGTAGCCGGAAACGTCCATGACAAGGCCGCCCCCACCCGACCGCCTGTTTCTCTCCCCCAGGAGGAACCCGTGCTCCGCCATGCCCTGAAGCGCACAACCGCCCTGGTCAGCGGCGTTCTCGCGGCCGCCGCGCTCACCGCGTTCGGTGCGCCGGCCGCCCACGCCTCCACGGGCCGCAACTACGTCGCACTCGGCGACTCCTACGCCGCCGGGGCCGGCGTGCCCGGCCAGTCGGCCGGGCTCTGCCTGCGCTCCGACCACAACTACGGACATCTGGTCGCGGCCGCCCTCGGCACCACCAGCTACACCGATGTGACCTGTGCGGCCGCCAAGATAAAGGCGATGACCTCACCCCAGTACGACGCCTTCATCCGGGTCAACGACCCGCAGCTGGACGCGGTGAAGGCCGACACCGACCTGGTCACCCTCGGCATCGGCGGCAACGATCTCGGCACCTCGGACATCGGCATCGGCGACGTCATCGCCACCTGCATCGCCGGTGCCGTGGTCAACCCGCTCGGCACCCCCTGCCACGACCACTACGCCCACGGCCACTGGGACTTCAGCACCTGGTCCTGGCAGTACGGCGAGGACACCCTGGTGGACCGCATCAACGCCGCCGCCCCGCAACTCGCGGACACCCTCCAGCGGATCCACGCCAAGGCCCCGGGCGCCAAGGTCCTGCTGGTCGGTTACCCGGCCGTCCTCCCCGACGACGAGCACGACTGCTTCGGCCGCCAACCCGTCACCACCGGCGACGTCGCCTACCTGCGCTCCATCCTCGGCCGGCTCAACACCATGCTCGCCACCACCGCCGCTGCGGGCGGCGCCACCTACGTCGACACCCTCACCGCCACCAGGGGCCACGACGCCTGTTCCACGGACCGCTGGATCGAGGGCGCCCTCCCCGGCTCCCCCGCCGTGCCGTTCCACCCGAACGCGACCGGCGAGCGGGCGATGGCCAAGGCGGTACTGGCGGCGCTGGGCCGCTGACCGGACGGCCGGCCCGCCCGGGCTCCGCCGACGCACAGCCGCAGACGCACCGCAGGGCCGCGATCGGGGCAACGCCGGTCGCGGCCCTGCGGTGTGCGGCTTCGGCTCCTACTCGCCGTCGCCGGCCACCGGAACGGCCTCGCGCATGCCTGCGGACCACTTCTGCTCGACCTTGCCGAGCTTCCAGAAGGCGAGCGCCCCGGCCCAGGTGACCACGAAGAGACCGACGATCGCGTAGCCGACCAGGTTGAGGTCGAGGGAGGCGATCCAGCCGATCGGGCCGGTGGTGATGTCGAACTTCTCACCGAGCAGGCCGATCAGTTCGATCAGGCCGATCACCAAGGCGACCAGAACGGACAGCCCGGTGACGGTGAGGTTGTAGTAGATCTTGCGGACCGGCTTGGAGAAGGCCCACTCGTAGGCGAAGTTCATGAACGAGCCGTCGATGGTGTCGAGCAGGCTCATACCGGCCGCGAACAGGACCGGCAGCACCAGCAGCGCGTACCAGGGCAGCGAGAAGGCCGCCGCACCGCCGGCCAGGACCAGCAGCGAGACCTCGGTCGCGGTGTCGAAGCCGAGACCGAAGAGCAAGCCGACCGGGTACATGTGCCAGGGCTTGGTGACGGCCCTGGTGACCCGGCCGAGGATGCGGTTCAGGAAGCCGCGCTTGTCGAGTTGCTTCTCCAACTCGGCCTCGTCGAACTCGCCGTGCCGCATCCTGCGGAAGACCTTGAGGATGCCGTTGAACGCGCCGAGGTTGATCAGGCCGATCAGCAGCAGGAAGGTGCCGGAGACGCCAGTGCCGATCAGGCCGGTGACCTTGTGCAGGTTGGAGTCGTCGGACTCGACCTGGCCGGCCAGTGAGCGGATGCCGAAGGCGAGCAGGGCGCAGAGGCCGAAGACGATCGAGGAGTGCCCGAGCGAGAACCAGAAGCCGACCGAGAGCGGCCGCTTGCCCTGACCCATCAGCTTGCGGGTGGTGTTGTCGATGGCGGCGATGTGGTCGGCGTCGAAGGCGTGGCGCATGCCCAAGGTGTAGGCGGTCAGGCCCATCCCGGCGCCGAAGACCTGTCCGCCGACGTCGTAGTGCTTGGGCGCGATGACCGCGAGCAGGGTGAACCACCCGATGACATGGAGCGCGAGGACGAAGCCTCCCATACCGGCGAGGCGGATCCACTCGTCCCGGGTGAGCCGGTCACGGAGACGGCTTGGCGCAGACATGAAGGGGTCCTCTCCGAATAACGGCACGGCTGAGCTGGGACATCCTTCCCCCTACCGATGCGTATTTGCAAGCTATGTGCAACTACAGGACGCCCGCACACGGCTCCCGCAAATTCCCCGGGCGGCCACTCGTGCATGGATTCCCGTCCGCGAACAGTCGCTCCGAACGCCATCGCCCGGCCGGGCAAGGCGAGCTGACGATCGGCCATTCCCGTCTCAATTGGGGCGAAGTGTCCATTATTGTCTGATTCGGTCGTCGATCAGGCACCGTGGACACTGACCGCTCGGGAGCCCCGCCATGCAGCACCCCGCCTCGTATCCGTACCCCACCGTCCGCGAGGACCGGCGCATCCCGCTCGCGGACGGCGTGGAACTGTTCGCCCGGATCTGGCGGCCGGTGACCGACGAGCCGGTGCCCGCACTGCTGGAGTACCTGCCGTACCGGCTCAGCGACCGGACCGCGCCGCGCGACGCCCAGCGCCACCCGTGGTACGCCGGGCACGGCTACGCGAGCGTCCGGGTCGACATCCGGGGACACGGCAACTCGGGCGGGGTCCCCGGCGACCAGTACTGCGAGCAGGAGACCACCGACGGCGTCGCCGTGGTCGAGTGGCTGGCCACGCAGCCCTGGTGCAGCGGCCGGGTGGGCCTGTTCGGGATCGGCTGGGGCGGCAGCAACAGCCTGCAGATCGCGGCACGGGCCCCCGAGGCGCTCAGGGCCGTGGTGACCGTCTGCTCCACCGACGACCGCTATGACAACGACGTCCACTACCTCGGCGGCTCGCTGCTGGCGGTGGACATGCACTCCCGGTCGGCCGCGATGCTGGCCTTCACCGCGCGCCCGCCGGACCCCCGGTACGTCGGGGACGACTGGCGCCGGATGTGGCTGGAGCGGCTGGCGGCGGTGGAACCGCCCGTCCACCGCTGGCTGGGCCACCAGACCCGCGACGAGCAGTGGCGGCGCGGCAGCGTCCGGGAGGACTACGGCGCGATCAGGGCCGCGGTGCTGGCCGTAGGCGGCTGGGCCGACCCGTACCGGGACACCGTGCTGCGGCTGGTCGAGCACCTGGACGCGCCCGCCCGCGGGATCATCGGCCCGTGGCCGCACCAGTACCCCGACCGCGGCCTGCCGCCCGGACCGGCGATCGGTTTCCTCCAGGAGACCCTGCGCTGGTGGGACCACTGGCTGAAGGACGTCGACACCGGTGCCTTGAAGGAGCCGGCGCTGCGCGGCTGGATGAACGAGTCCGTGCCGCCGGCCACTCGCTACGCCAACCGCCCCGGGCGGTGGGTGGGCGAGGAGTCCTGGCCCTCGCCGGACGTGCGGGAGATGCACTACGACCTGGACGAGGTGCTGCGGACGGCCGGGACACCGTCCGACGACCGCTTCGTCCATGTCCGCTCGCCGCAGCACGCCGGGGTCGACGCCGGGCGGTTCGTCCCGTTCGGGCACGCCGCCGACCTGCCGCCCGACCAGCGCGCCGAGGACGGGCGCTCGGTCTGCTTCGACTCGCCGCCGCTGCCGGAACCGGTCGAGATCCTCGGCCGGGCCGGACTGCGGCTGCGGGTTCGGAGCGAGGGGCGGCGCGGGCAGGTGATCGCCCGGCTCTGCGACGTGGCTCCGGACGGGTCGTCCACGCTGGTCACCCGGGGAGCGCTCAACCTGACGGCCCGCCACGGCCCCGACCGCGTGGTGGAGTGGACCCCGGGTGCCGTCGAGGACGTGGAGTTCGAGCTGGCCGGGATCGCGCACGCGTTCCCGGCCGGGCACCGGATCAGGCTGGCGCTGTCCTCCGCGTACTGGCCGTGGATGTGGCCGCAGCCGTGGGCCGGCGGCTTCGAACTGGACCCCGGGCACAGTGTGCTGGCACTGCCGGTGCGCCGGACGGCCGCCGACACCGGCAAGGCGCCGATCGCCTTCGAGTCGCCCGAGCAGGCGGGCGGCCTGGCGGTTCACATCACCGAACCGCTGGTCGCCCGGCCCGAGCGCCAGGTGGTCCACGACGTCGCCACCGGGGAGTGGCGACTGGAGGTCGACCCCGGCTACGGCGGCTCGCGCACCTATCCGGACGGGCTGGTCTACGACGAGCACGCGGTGGAGGCGTACCGGATCCTGAGCGACGACCCGCTCAGCGCCGAGACCCGCACGGACTGGACGATCCGTCTGGAGCGCCCCGACCTCGGGTGGGACGTCACCGTCCGCGCCCGCTCGCAGATCACCTGCGACGCGACCCACTTCACCACGCACAGCCATCTGAGTGCACTGGAGGGCGGCTCGGTCGTCTTCGAACGCGACTGGGAGCAGCGGATCCCGCGGACGGCCTCGTAGGCCCGCGGCTCACACCGCTCGCACCGTCACACCTGACGCGCGGAGGGCGGCCGTCTCCTCCTCCGGGGCCGCCTCGTCGGTGATCACGGCGTGCAGGGCGGCGGCCGGGGTGACGTGGGCGAGCGCGGTGCGGGAGAACTTGGCGGCGTCCGCGACGACGACGACCCGGCGGGCCGAGGCGATCGCGGCCCGCTTGACCGCGGCGTCGGCCAGGTCGTAGGCGGTCAGGCCGTTCGCCGTGCTCAGCCCGCAGCAGCCGATGACGGCGGTGTCGAAGCGCAGCGCGGCCAGCGAGGCCTCGGCCAGCGGACCGGTCAGGCCGAGCTCGCCCGGGCGCGGCTCCCCGCCGGGCAGCAGCAGCTTCAGCCGGGGTGCGCCGACCAGCGCGTTGACGGCGTGCACGGACAGCGGCATGACGGTCAGCCGACGCTCGCGCAGAGCGCGGGCCACCTCCAGGCAGGTGGTGCCGCTGTCCAGGACCACCGACTCACCGTCGGCGATCAGCCTCGCGACCTCGGCGGCTATCCGCCGCTTGACCTCCACCCCCTCCTGCGCCCGCAGCGCGAACGGGGGTTCCTCGCCGCGCAGCAGCAGGCTTCTGGCCCCGCCCCGGTAGCGCTCCAGCACCCCCTGGTCGGCCAGGACCTCCAGGTCGCGCCGGATGGTCATCTCCGAGGCGCCGGTGAGGTCGGCCAGTTCCGCCACGCTCAGCTGTCCGTGCCCGCGCACGGCCTCGGTGATCTGCCGCAGTCGATCTGTGCTCGCCATGCCGCCAATTGAACACATGCTCTGTTCTGATATCAAGCTTACGAACACAGACCATGTTCGATATGTTCGCAGGCATGGAGAAAACACTTCGCGCCGGCCGGCTTGCCACCTTCGCCTTCTTCGCGCTCAACGGCTTCGTGATGGGGATGTGGATCGTGCACATCCCCGCCGTCGAACACCGGGTCGGCATCAGCCACGCCGTACTCGGCTGGCTCCTGCTGCTGCTCGGCGGCGGCTCCTTCGCGGGCATGCAGCTGACCGGGCCGCTCACCGACCGTTTCGGCGCCCGCCGGGTGGTGCCGGTGAGCGCGGCCCTGTGCAGCGCGACGCTGGTCCTGCCGGCGCTGGCCGGGCGGGCCTGGACCCTGGGTGCGGCCCTGCTGCTGCTCGGTTTCGGCAACGGCTGCCTGGACGTCAGCATGAACACCCACGCCGTCCAGGTCGAGCGCGGCTACCGGCGGCCGGTCATGTCCGCCTTCCACGCGGTGTTCTCGATCGGCGGGGTGCTCGCGGCCCTGGTCGGCGCCCGCACCCTGAGCTGGGGCTGGAGCGCGACGACGACCCTCACCGGGGTGAGCGCCCTCGGCCTCCTCCTCGCGGCGCTGGCCACCCCCGCACTGCTGCCTCCCCCCGGGCCCACCGAGAGGCCCGCCGCGGACCAGCCGTCCACCGCCGCCCGGCGCAGGACGCCGGCCCGGATCTGGGCCCTGGCCGCACTGGCGCTGATGCTCATGCTCTGCGAGGGGGTGGCCGGCGATTGGAGCGCGCTCCACCTGCGCGACGTCCTGGACGCCTCCCCCGCCACCGCGGCCCTCGCGTACGGCTCCTTCGCCACCGCCATGACCGTCGGACGCCTGCTCACCGACCGGGCCTCCGAGCGCTTCGGCCCCGCCGCCGTGGTCCGCCACGGCGCGGCACTGGCCGCACTCGGGCTGACCACGGCCGCCCTCTCCGCGTGGATCGCGCCGGCCCTGCTCGGCTGGACCCTCTTCGGCCTCGGACTCTCCGGCTGCATCCCCCAACTCTTCAGTGCTGCAGGTCACTTCGACCAGGACGCCGCGGGCGCCAATGTCTCCCGAGTGGCCGGCCTCGGCTACCTCGGCATGCTCGCCGGCCCGGCCGTCATCGGACCGCTGACCCACTTCGTCCCGCTCAACCTCACCTTCTTCCTCCCGGTCGCCTTCTGCGTCACGGCGGCCGGCACGGCCCGCCTGCTGCGCCCCGCGCCCGGGGCGACCGGCTGATCCGCCCCGGCCCGGCCACGGATGCGCGGAGCGCGACGGCCGGCGGCGGCCCGGCGGTTGCGGCGTGCGAGGACCGGTACGGGGGTCCGGTCCCCGCACCTGCACCTGTTCGCCGCCCGGGCCCACCTCGCCGACGCCGCTCCACCGGCCGGCTCCGCACATCACCCGCACAGTACTCAACAGCGGTACGAAGAACGGCCTTTGGCATAGAAGCAGCAAAATCTCCGCGCGGTGTCATCCCAACCTATGGACGGTGGGGGACCCAGCTGATTGGGTGTCGGCGCTCGGAACGCACGCAGTTCGCCCCTCCCCCACCCTCACACCCGGGAGCAGACGCATGCGCATCAGCCCGCTCAAGGCCGCCACCCGCATCCTGGCCGCAGTGGCCCTGGCCGCCCTCGGCACCACCTCGCTCACCGCCGCCACCGCCGAGGCGCAACCCGCCCCGGCCGCCGCCCACCACGGCGTCAAGCCGCTGGTCCACGGCGCCGCGCAGCAGCAGCGCGCCTCCACCGACACCCTGAAGGTCGGCTCCAGCGCCAGCCAGGGCGTGGTCTCCCCCACCCCCAAGGTCTACCTGGTCTTCTGGGGCTCGCAGTGGTCCTCGGACCCGGCCGGGGTGGCCACCGACATGCAGAACCTGTTCAATGGCCTCTACGGCGCCCAGGACACCTGGGGCACCATCCTCGACCAGTACTGCGAGGGTGTCGCCAAGGGCACCGTCACCTGCGGCAGCAAGGGGATCCACGTCAACCACCCGGGCTCCTCGCCGCTGGGCGGGGTCTGGTTCGACAACTCGGCCGCGGCGCCGGGCAGTGCGACCACCGCGCAGATCGCCGCCGAGGCCGGCAAGGCCGCCGCGCACTTCGGCAACACCACCCAGACACCCAACCTCAACGCCCAGTACGTGGTGCTCTCCCCCACCGGCACCCACCCGGACGGCTTCCCCACCTCCGGCTTCTGCGCCTGGCACGACTACACCACCACCAGCTACGGCAAGCTCGCCTACACCAACCTGCCGTACATCCCGGACAGCGGCGCCGGCGCCTGCACCACCTTCACCGACGGCCGTCCGCTCTCCGGCATCGAGTCGACCGAGACCCACGAGTACGCCGAGACCGTCACCGACTTCTGGCCCAGCATCGGCTGGAACGGCGGCGGCGGTGAGATCGGTGACGCCTGCGTGCAGCTCGACGCCTACGTCACCCTGAGCACCGGCACCTTCGACCTCCAGGGCCTGTGGTCCAACAGCGCCGGCAAGTGCGTGACGCACGGCTGACACCGGATCGCGGCGGACTCCCCCGTGCCCCGGGCCGGAGGAGTCCGCCGGCCCAGGGCACCCGGCTGCCCCGGAGCGACCTCGAAGCCCCGCCCAACCGGGCCGATTTGCACACCATTTCGGCGGACGGCCCGTCGGCCCGCTGATTCACGAGTGCCTGGATACGCTCCCCTTGTCGCGTGATCCACCGCCACTCACCACCATCGGGGCCCGAATGTCCGACAGCGATCGGCAACAGAATCCGCGAACCGCCACCAAGGGACGGCGACGGGTGGCCAGAGCGGCGGCGACGGCGCTCGCCGCCGTCACCGCCTGCACCTCGCTCGCCTGGGGCGCCGTCCTGCTGACCGGCGAGAGCGCCGGCGCCAAGCCGCCGGCCCCGCCGCCGCCCGACTGCGCCTACACCCCCACCGGGACCGGAAAGTCCGCGCTCCCCTCCTTCGACTCCGCGGCCGCGGCCCGGCCGTACACGGCGACGCTGGTCACCAATCTGGGCACCGTCACCATCGAGGCCCTGACCGGGCGCGCGCCGTGCGCCACCAACTCCTTCGCCTTCCTCGCCCGGAAGGGCTACTTCGACGGCAGCAGGTGCCATCGGCTGACCACCAAGGGGATCTTCGTCCTGGACTGCGGGGATCCCACCGGGGACGGCAAGGCCGATCCGGGGTACTTCTTCCGCGACGAGAACCTGGCCGGCGCCTCGTACCCGGCCGGCACGGTGGCGATGTCCAAGGTCGTCCCGGGCCGGAACGGCAGCCAGTTCTTCATCAGTTACGCCGACCCCGAGCTCCGGATGCCGCCCGAGTGGACCCCGTTCGGAAAGGTCACGAGCGGCCTGGACGTCCTGAAGAAGATCGCCGGGAACGGGACGGCGGACGGCTCGAGTGACGGAAGGCCGAAGGACCCCGTCGTCATCCAGTCGGTGACGGTGCAACAGCGGGCCGACGGCCGTTAGCGGTACGCCGGGCGAACGGACGAGTGGGGTGCCGGTCGGGCTCGACCGGCACCCCACTCGTCTGCTCCGCCCTCCGCTCAGCCCGGGCGGTTGAGCAGGACGAAACCGTCCTCCGCGGCGACGGTGCGGTAGCCGTGCGAGAGGGCCCGGCCCAGGGCGGCCTGCTCGTCCGGGATGCTCAGCGGCCACCGCTTGTTCATCGGCATCCGGGTGTCCACCATGATCCACTGGGGGTCGGGACGGCTCGCGGCCCAGCCGAAGAGGCTGACGCTGGTGCGGTTGGTGAGCTGGGGCACCAGGAAGGTGGATGCCTGCACCGTGGCCCCGTCGGGGATGCGGTTCATCAGGCTGTGCGCCACGGCGACCCGGGGATCGGACCGCCAGGTGGCCGACTGGACCAGCTGCCAGAACGGGAACTGCGGCAGGAGCAGGCAGGTGATCGCGGCGGAGCCCGCGAGGTAGCGGCGCACACTGGCCGGGTGCGAGCTGCGCAGGTTCAGCGCGTCGACGAAGGCCGCGAAGACGATCGGCATCAGCACCAGCGAGTAGTGGAAGCCGGTGCCCCAGTGCGGGGACAGACCCGAGGCGAACCGCCAGAGCAGGGTCGGCACGGCGGTCCACAGCAGCGACGAGCGAAGCGCCAGGAACAGGGTCGGGGCCAGCACCAGCAGCAGGGTCATGACCTTGGTGTCCGGGGTGATCATTCCGATCGTGCCCTGGAACAGCAGACCCGCCGGTCCGCCTCTGCCTCCGCCCGAGCCGTCCGGCAGGAACCAGTGGGCCATCACCCCGTCCGGGCTGAGGGCGGACAGCACGGCCAGCCCCAGCACCGTGCCGGTCAGACCGGCCATGACGGTGCCGAACCCGAGCCGGCCCCCGCCTCGGCGGGCGACCAGCACGCCGATCACCGCCACCGTGACCCCGAGGTCCTCCTTCACCAGCAGCAGCGGCAGCGCCCACCACACCGCGGCGCGCAGCCGGCCGCTGCCGAGCGCGGACAGCGAGCAGGCGAGGAGCGGAACGGCGAAGGCCACCTCGTGGAAGTCGTAGCCGACCCCGCTCGCGAGCCCCCAGGAGAGCCCGTAGCAGACACCGATGACCGCGGCGGCCGGCGAGCCGAGCGTCCGCCGGGCCCAGCAGGTCAGCGGGAGGACACTGGAAGCGACCAGCGCCGCCTGCGCCACCAGCAGGGCCATCGCCGACGGCCACAGCCGGTACAGGGGTGCCAGCAGGGCCAGCACCGGGGAGAAGTGGTCCCCGAGGACGGGGAAGCCCGGCGCCTTCAGCTCGGAGACGGGCAGATGGCCCTCCGCGTAGGAGCGGACGGCCTGTTCGAAGACTCCCAGGTCGTAGCTGTTGGAGAGGATCCGCTGATGGATGCGCAGGGACAGCAGCATGTAGACGAAGAACAGCGCCACGGCCAGGGCCCAGATCCACCAGGTGAGTTGGGTGCGGCTCTCGGCGGACGGGTCCGGTGCGGGCCGTTGCTCGCGAGTCGTTTGCTGCGGTAGCGACGTGATGCCGTCGGTGGGGGGTGCCTGCATGGCTGCGCCTTCCGGAAACTGCGGCTTTTCCCCTCAAGATGCCAGCAAGCAGCCGTACATGACTTGGCGTCATTTTCCGTGTGGCCAGAATCCTCCTAATGGCCGCGCGACCACCGCACAGGTCATATGACGGTACGTCGCGGCCGTGCCGTTCCGGGCACCACCACGTCCGGTCCTTGGGCGCGGCACCCCACCCGCCACCGCCGCGGCCCTGCCGCCCTTCCCGACCCTTGCGCCCCGGCCGTACCACCCGGGAACTCGCGCGCCCGGCGGTCCGACTGGTGTGGTGTGGAAGCAACCGAACCGGGCACCCGCCCATCCGTCGTCCTGCTGGGCTTCGCCCTGCTCCTCCTCGTCGTCTTCCTGGGCGCCTTCGCGGCGGGCCGGGCGGCCGGCCCGGTCGCCCCCGGCCTGGCACCGGGCAGCAGCGGCCCGGCCGACCCGGGTGACCCGATGCCCGGCATGGGCGGGCATGGCATGGGGGCGGACCGATGAGCGCCCCCGCCAAGGCCGGTGAGGTCACCACCACGGACCTGGCCGTCGGCGGTATGACCTGCGCGGCGTGCGTCTCCCGGGTGGAGAAGCGGCTGGCCCGCATCGCGGGCGTGAGTGCGGGCGTCAACCTGGCCACCGGCCGGGCCAGGGTGGTGCACCCGGTCGAGGTCGGCGCGGCCGAGTTGGTCGCGGCGGTCGAGCGCGCCGGTTACACCGCCGAACCGGTCCCAGGCCACGCCGCCGCCGCCTGGGCCGAACCCGCCGAGGACCGACCGAGGCTGGTGGTGACGGCCGTCCTGGCGAGCGTGGTCATCGTGCTGTCGATGGTGCCCCCGCTCCAGTTCCGGGCCTGGCAGTGGGTCTGCTTCGCGCTGGCGCTGCCGGTGGTCGGCTGGGGCTCGTACGGCTTCCACCGCCGCGCCTGGCAGGGGCTGCGGCACGCCACCGCGACCATGGACACCCTGGTGAGCCTGGGCGTTCTGGCCGCCTTCGGCTGGTCCGCGTACGCGCTGTTCCTGGGCGGGGCGGGCGAGCCCGGCATGCGGATGCCCCTCTCGCTGACCGCCGCCGGCGGTGCGGCACACGTCTATCTGGAGGCCGCGGTCGGCGTCCCGGCGTTCGTGCTGTGCGGACGGATGCTGGAGGGCCGGGTACGGCGGCGCAGCGCCTCGGCGCTCCGGGCGCTCGCCGAGCTGGGGGCGAAGGAGGTCTGCGTCCGCCAGGCGGGGGCCGAGCGGCTGATCCCGGTCGAACAGCTGCTGCCGGGACAGGAGTTCGTGGTCCGGCCGGGCGAGAAGGTGGCCACCGACGGGGTGGTGGTGGAGGGCACCTCGGCGCTCGATCTGAGCCTGCTGACCGGGGAGAGCGTCCCGGTGGAGGTCGGCCCGGGCGACCGGGTGGCCGGCGGCACCGTGAACGCCGGCGGCTCGCTGCGGGTACGCGCCACCGCGGTCGGCGCGGACACCCGGCTCGCCCGGATAACCGCGCTGGTGGCCGACGCCCAGAGCGGCAAGGCGCGCGCCCAGCGGCTGGCGGACGCCGTCGCCGGGGTGTTCGTCCCCTGTGTGCTGGCGGTCGCCGTGTGCGTGCTGGGCTTCTGGCTGGGGGCGGGCGCCGATCCGCAGGCGGCGGTCACCGCGGCGGTGGCGGTGCTGGTGGTCGCCTGCCCGTGCGCGCTCGGCCTCGCCACCCCGACCGCGCTGCTCGCGGCCACCGGACGCGGCGCCGAACTCGGCGTCCTGGTCCGGGGTCCCGAGGTGCTGGAGAGCCTGCGCCGGATCGACACCGTGGTGCTGGACAAGACCGGCACCCTGACCAGCGGGCACATGGAGCTCACCGAAACGGTCACCGCCCCGGGCGAGTCGGCCGACGAGGTGCTGCTGCTGGCCGGCGCCGTCGAACACCACTCCGAGCATCCGATCGGCCGCGCCGTCGCGGCGGCGGCCCGCCGGCGGTGCGGGCCCGAGCTGCCGAGGACCACCGGCTTCGCGGCCACCCCGGGTGACGGCGTCCACGGCACGGTCTGCGGCCGGAGCGTGCGGATCCGGCGGCCCGGCGACCCCACGGCCCTGCCGCCGGCCCTGAGGGACGCCCTGAACCGGGCCGAGTCCGACGGCCGGACCGCGGTGGTGGTGGAGCTGGACGGCCGCGCGGCGGCGGTCCTGCTGGTCGGCGACCGGCTGCGGCCCGGCAGCTACCGGGCGGTGCACCGGCTGCGCGGGCTGGGTCTGGAGACCGTACTGCTGACCGGCGACCGGCCGGGCGCGGCCCGCGCCGTCGCCGGGCAGCTGGGGATCACCGAGGTGCACGCCGACGCCTCGCCGGAGCGCAAGGCCGAGGTGGTGGCCGGACTGCGCGCGGCGGGCCGGGTGGTGGCGGTGGTCGGCGACGGCGTCAACGACGCGGTCGCGCTGGCCTCGGCGGACCTCGGCATCGCGCTCGACTCCGGCACCGACGCGGCGATCGGCGCGGCAGGGCTGACCCTGATGCGCGGCGACATCGAGGCGGTGGTCGACGCGGTGCGCCTGGCCCGGCGCACCCTGGCCACCATCCGGGTCAACCTGCTCTGGGCCTTCGGCTACAACGCCGCCCTGCTGCCGCTGGCGGCGGTCGGCCTGCTCAACCCGATGCTCGCCGCCCTCGCGATGTCGGCCAGCTCGCTCCTGGTGGTCGGCAACAGCCTGCGGCTGCGCACCTGGCGGCCTGCCCCCGGCCGCACCGGCACCGCCGCCCGGAGGCCGCGATGAAGCGGGCCGCGCTCCCACCGCTGGCGGCGGCCGCCGCGTGCCTGGTCCTGCTGTCCGGCTGGACGGCGTTCGGCGGCGCCGGCCGGGCTCGGCCGGTCCGGGCGGAGGGAACGGGCTGGATCCTGCTCCCGGCCGGCGCGGGACCGGCCTCCGCCTTCCTCACCGTCCGCAACCCCGGTGACGTGCCCGACGAACTGACCGGCGTCAGCTGGGACCGGTCCGGCCGGCTCGCGCTGAAGGAGCACCGGATGCTCGGCGCCACCGGCAGCTGGTCCTACGCGCCGACCGTCACCGTCCCGGCCAGGGGCGAGCTGGCGATGTCACCGGACGGCGCGGACATCCTGATATCCGACCCACCCGCGCTGCGCGCCGGGCAGTGGGCGGAGTTCACGCTCCGCTTCCGCCGCAGCCCCGAACTGCGGGTCCGCGCCCGGGCCGTCCGGGCAGGCGAACTCTCCGCCGTGCTCGGACGGGCGGCCGGCTGACCGCGCCCCCGGGCCGGCCCCGGCCAGGCCCGGGTGGCCTTCCGGCTGGTGCTGGACCGGGGCCTCCGGTAGCCCGGCCGCCCACGGGTGGGCGCGTCCGTTCGGGCGGCCATCCGTCTTGAGATGTAGTCGGGCTGCATCGCGCGTCGCACCGGCGCGCGGGGTGAATCGTCCTGGCGCCGCTCGTCCCGGCCGATCTCGGAAAATAGCGTTGGACTGCCCCGACAGTCCCTCCCCCGAGGACCACGCCATGATCGAAGCCGTCGGCCTGAGCAAGCGCTACGGCCCCAAAACCGCCGTCCACGACCTGAGCTTCACCGTCCGCCCCGGTGCCGTCACCGGATTCCTCGGCCCCAACGGCGCCGGGAAGTCCACCACCATGCGGATGCTGGTCGGCCTGGACACGCCGAGCTCCGGCCACGCCACGCTGAACGGCCGGCGGTACGCCGACCACGCCGCCCCGCTGCACGAGGTCGGCGCGATGCTGGAGGCCCGCGCGGTGCACACCGGCCGCAGCGCCTTCAACCACCTGCTCGCCCTCGCCGCCACCCACGGCATCCCGCGCCGCCGGGTGGAGGAGGTGGTTGACCTGGTCGGTCTGCGCCAGGTCGCCCGCAAGCGGGCCGGCGGCTTCTCGCTGGGCATGGGGCAGCGCCTGGGCATCGCCTCCGCGCTGCTCGGCGACCCGGCCACGCTGATCCTCGACGAGCCGGTCAACGGACTCGACCCCGAGGGCATCCTGTGGATCCGCAACCTGCTCAAGTCCCTTGCCGCCGAAGGCCGTACGGTGCTCGTCTCCTCGCACCTGATGAGCGAGATGGCGCTCACCGCCGAGCACCTGATCGTGATCGGCCGGGGCCGGCTGATCGCCGACACCTCGGTCGAGGAGTTCACCCGCCAGGCGTCCAGCGGCAAGGTGCACGTCCGCACCCCGGACGCGGAGCGCCTGGGCAAGCTGCTGCGCGACCTCCCGGGCGTCGAGGTGGCGGCCGAGCAGGGCACGGAGGTGCTGGAGGTCTCCGGTGCCGACGGCGAGCGGATCGGCCGGCTGGCCGCCGAGCACGGACTGGTCCTGTTCGAGCTGACCCCGCAGCAGGCCTCGCTGGAGGAGGCGTTCATGGAACTGACCAGGGACGCCGTCGAGTACGAGGCCACCGTCACCACCACCGCGCCGGCCCAGGAGGTCGCAGCATGAGCACCGCCACCGTGACCTCGACCAGGGCCGGCGACGGCCGGGTCACCCTGCCCCGGGTGATCAACTCCGAGTGGATCAAGTTCCGTTCGCTGCGCTCCAGTTACATCACCCTCGCGGTGAGCGTGGCGCTCACCGTCGGTTTCGGTGCACTGTTCTGCTGGGCCACCATGAGCCGCTGGGACCACCTCCCGGCCGAGGAGCGGGCCCACTTCACCCCGGTCGAGCACAGCCTGCGCGGCTACTTCATGGCCCAGATGGCGATCGGCGTGCTCGGTGTCCTGGTGGTCACCGGCGAGTACTCCACCGGCATGATCCGCGCCTCGCTGGCCGCCGTGCCCAAGCGGCTGCCGGTGCTGTGGGCCAAGACCGCCGTGTTCGGCGCGATCACCTGGGTGGTCGCCACCGTCTCCTGCCTGATCGCGTTCTTCGTCGGCCAGGCCATCCTGGCCGGCAAGCACCTGGACACCACGCTCTCCGCGCCCGGCGTCACCCGGGTCGTCCTCGGCATGGGCCTCTACCTGACGGCGGTCGGCCTGCTCGCCATCGGGATCGGCACCCTGATCCGCAACACGGCCGGTGGCATCGCCGCCGTCTTCGGCACCCTGCTGGTCCTGCCGCTGCTGGCCGAGGCCCTGCCCAGCTCCTGGCAGGACGACATCGTCCCGTACCTGCCCGGCAACGCCGGCCAGGCCCTCGCCACCCTGCACCAGGGCCCGCACGACCTGGCTCCGTGGACGGGCTTCGGGGTGATGTGCCTCTACGTCCTGGCGTCCCTGGTCGGCGCCGCCGTCGTGCTCAAGCGGCGCGACGCGTGACGGCCCGCGCCGCCGGCTGGGAGAGAATGGCCCGGTGACCGGCCTCGACCAGACCTCCGCAGCCCCCGGGGCGCGCCGCACCGGCGCGCCCCGGGGGCTCGCCGGGTTCGGGGGGCTCGGGGAGCTCGTCGCCCGGCTGCGGGGGCAGCTCGGTCAGCTGCGGGTACGGATCCTCACCGAGCGCTACCCCACCCTGGTCGACTTCGGCTGTGCCCTCGCCCTGCTGCTGGTCACCTCGGCGCCCCAGCACCGCTACCTCTCCGCGCACTCGTGGCTGTGGGCCCTGCAGATCGGCCTGATCCTGCCGCTGACCTTCCGCCGCCGGGTGCCGTTCGCGGTCTTCGGGGTCACCGCGGCCGTCGCCTTCGTGCAGTGGCTCACCGCCTGGGGCATGCCCGCCGACATCGCCGTGCTGTTCGCGCTCTACACCGTCGGCGCCCACTGCAGGCGCCGGCGCACCATGATCGCGTACCTGGTCGCCGAGCTCGGCGTGGTGCTGGCCGTACTGCGCTGGACACCGATCACCGAACACGGCGGCAGCCCGCTCGCCACCTCGGTCAAGGTCTTCGTCATGCTCTCCGGCACCGTCACCGCGGCAGCGGTGCTCGGCCTCAACCTCCGGGCCCGGCGCGCCCAGCTGGCCGCCCTGCGGCAGCGCGCCCACGACCTGGAGCGGCAGCGCGACCAGCAGGCGGCGCTCGCGGTGGCCGAGGAGCGCTCCCGGATCGCCCGGGAGATGCACGACATCGTCACCCACAACCTGTCCGTGATGGTCGCCCTGGCCGACGGCGCGGTCTACGCCAACGCCCACGCGCCCGAGAAGGCCACCGCCGCGATGCGGCAGTCCGCCGAGACCGGCCGCCGCGCCCTCACCGACATGCGGCGCTTCCTCGGTGTGCTGCGCTCCGACGAACCCGACGCGCTGCGGCATCCGCAGCCCGGCATCGCCCAGCTCACCGCGCTGGTCGAGCAGGTCAGGGCGGCCGGGCTGCGCACCGGACTCCACCTGGAGGGCGACCACTCCACCGTCTCGGCCGGCGCCCAGCTCACCGTCTACCGGTTGGTCCAGGAGTCACTGACCAACACCCTCAAGCACACCGCCCCCGGCGCCACCGCCCGGGTCCGGGTGGCCTGCGGCCCGTCCACCGTCATGGTCGAGGTCTGCGACAACGGGTTCCCCGAACCCCACCAGGGCCACACCAGTCCGATCGGCCACACCGGCCAGGGGCTCACCGGTATGCGTTCGCGCGCGGCCTCGTACGGCGGCGAGCTCGTCGCCGGCCCGCTGCCCGGCGGCGGCTGGCGGGTGGCCACCACCCTGGTGCTGGACGACACCGGACTGGACTCCGGCGACGGCGCACCGGACTTCGACGGCCCCGGGCCGGACACCGCCCCCGACGACAGGAGCTGAACACCCGATGACCATCCGAGTCCTGCTGGTCGATGACCAACCCCTGATGCGGGTCGCCTTCTCACTGGTGCTCGGTTCCCAGCCGGACATGGCGGTGGCCGGGGAGGCCGAGGACGGCGCCGAGGCCGTCCGCCTGGTCGCCGAGGGCCAGGTGGACGTGGTGCTGATGGACGTCCGGATGCCCGGGATGGACGGCATCGAGGCCACCAGCCGGATCGTCGCGGCCAACCCCGACACCAAGGTCCTCATCCTCACCACCTTCGACCTGGACGAGTACGCCTTCGCCGGGCTGCGTGCCGGTGCCTCCGGCTTCCTGCTCAAGAACGCCCAGCCGGACGAGCTGCTCGCGGCGATCCGCTCCGTCGCAGCCGGGGACGCGGTGGTCGCCCCCCGCATCACCCGCCGCCTGCTCGACACCTTCGCCTCCCAGCTGCCCACCGACGGTGGCAGCCGGGCCCGCGCCGACGAGGCGGTCGAGGCCCTCACCGCCCGGGAGCGCAGCGTCCTGGTCCTGCTCGCCCGGGGCCTGTCCAACGCCGAGATCGCCGCCGAGCTCAACCTCGCCGAGGCCACCGTGAAGACCCACGTCAGCCGGATCCTGCTCAAGCTCGGCCTGCGCGACCGCGTCCAGGCCGTGGTCTTCGCCTACGAGAACCGCCTGGTCCTCCCCGCCTGACCGCCTACGGCTCCCCGGCCGTCTCAGCTGCCGACGGCGGTGGGGGTGTCCTCGGACTCGTCCAGCGGGTGGGCGAGTCCCTGCGCCCGGACGTAGGCGTCGTCGTGCGGCCACGGGCCGTCCGTGTAGGCGATCAGGCTACCGGGCAGGCCGTCCTGCGGGTCCGGTCGGAGTTCGACGCGGTGGTCGTGGCCGCGGAAGTGGGAGCGGGTCACCCGGGCCCGGACGGCCCCGGGGAGGGGGTCGGCCGTGAGGGAGAGCTGGCGGGGGCGCAGCAGGACCACGCCCCGGCGGGCCGTACCCGCGTCGGCGGTCAGCGGGAGGCTGCCGAAGGCGGTGTCGGCCTTGGCCCCGTCCAGCCGGGCGGGGACCAGGTTGGCCTCGCCGAGGAAGCCGGCGACGGCGGCGTCGGCGGGTGCGTGGTACAGCTCGTGCGGGGCGGCCTGCTGGGCGATCCGGCCCGCGCGCATCACGGCGATGGTGTCGGCGAAGGAGAGCGCCTCCTCCTGGTCGTGGGTGACCAGGATCGCGGTGGCCCCGGCCCTGCGCAGGGTGGCCGCGACCTCGGTCCGCAGCTCGGTGCGCAGCGCGGCGTCCAGTGCCGCGAACGGCTCGTCCAGCAGCAGGAGTTCCGGTTCGGTGGCGAGCGCGCGGGCGAGCGCCACGCGCTGCTGCTGACCGCCGGAGAGCTGGTGCGGGTGGCGGTCGCCGAGGCCGTCGAGGCCGACCAGGGCCAGGAGTTCGGCGGCCTTCTCGCGGCGCCTGCCGCGCGGCAGGCCGAAGCCGATGTTGCCCGCGACGGTGAGGTGCGGGAAGAGCGCGCCGTCCTGCGGCACGTACCCGATCCGCCGCCGTTCGGCCGGCAGTCGTGACCGGCCGTCGTCCAGGGTCCGTTCCCCGAGGGACACCCGGCCGGCCGCGGCCGGGTGGAACCCGGCGATCACCCGCAGCAGGGTGCTCTTCCCGCAGCCGGACGGCCCCAGGACGCAGGCCAGCGCCCCGTCCTCGACCACCAGGTCGACCCCGGAGAGGATCTCGGCCCGGCCGTGCCCGGCGCGCAGTCCACTGACCATGAGTCCACTCAACGCGAATCCTCCGTACGGGAGTTGGTGCCGAGCGTGCGGCGGGTGAGCAGCAGCACGGGCGGCACGGACATCGCCGTCATCAGTGCCGCGTAGGGTGCGGCCGCGCCGTACGCGAGGCCGCTGGTGTAGACCCAGAACTGGGTCGCCAGGGTCTGGGTGCCGGTCGGGCGGAGCAGCAGGGTGGCGGTGAGCTCGGTGCCCGCGGTGAGCGCGACCATCGCGGCGGCCGCACCGAGGCCGGGCAGCACGAGCGGCAGGGTGACCCGCAGCAGCACGCCGAGCGGTGGCGTACCCAGCGAGCGGGCCACCTCCTCGACGCCGGGCGGCACCTGGGCGAGTGCGGCCCGTACGGCGGTGAGCGCGAGCGGGAAGAACAGGATCACGTACCCGGCGACCAGCAGCGGCGGCTGCTGGTACACCGGCTCGGCGTAGCGGATCGCGAAGTGCACCACCGAGAGCGCGACGGCGATCCCGGGCAGCGCGCGGGTGAGGTAGGCGGCGCGCTCGGCGGCCCTGGCCAGACGGGTGCCGCGCCGCCAGCCGTACAGCGCCACGGGGACGGCGGCCGCGGTGGCCACCAGCGCGGCGGTGGCGGCGTAGCCGAGGGTGGTGAGCGCGGCGGAGAGCACGGACGCGGACGGCAGGGTGGTGGAGCTGCCGACCACCAGCCAGTAGCCGAGGGCGTACAGCGGTACGCCGACCGCGGTGCCGACCAGGGCGGCCAGCGCCGCGAGGGCCGGCAGCTTCCAGCGCCCGAGCGGGGCCGCGGCCGCCCGGCGACCCACAGCGCCCCTGCGGGCGACCCGTCCCCGACGGCCGCATCCGGCCTCCAGCAGGACCAGCAGCAGGGCGAGCGCCACCAGGACCAGGGTGAGCTGGGCGGCCGAGGCGGCGTCGAAGCCCAGCTTGTACTGGGTGAAGATGGCGGTGGCGAAGGTGGTGAAGCGCAGCATCGCGAAGGCGCCGTACTCACCGAGCAGGTAGAGCGAGACCAGCAGCGCGCCGCCGGCCAGCGCGGGCCGGGTCAGCGGCAGGGTGACCCGCCATAGGGTGGCGAGCGGGCCTCGGCCGAGGCTGCGGGAGACCTCCTCCGCGGCGGTGTCGGCGCGCCGCAGGGTGGCGGCGACCGGCAGGAAGACCAGCGGGTAGAGGGAGCAGGTCATCACCAGGACCGCGCCCCAGTAGCCGCGTACCGAGGAGAACAGCGAGACCCAGGAGTAGCCGCGGACGAACTCCGGTACGGCGAGCGGGAGTACGAGGGCGACGGTCCACCAGCGGCGGCCTGGCAGGTCGGTGCGCTCGACCAGGTAGGCGGCACCGAAGCCGAGCACGGCGGTGGCCGCGGTCACGGCGGCGGCGAGGGTGGCGGTGTTCCAGAGCAGGGTGGCGATCAGCGGGCGGCCGAGCAGCCGCTGCGCCTGGTCCCAGCCCGCCTGCCCGGCCTGGACCACGACGAAGGCCAGCGGCGAGGCGACCACGGCGACGATCGCGAAGGCGAGCGGTGCGAGCAGGCCGGCGGCCCGCCACCGCGGCAGCGGTGACGGGCTGTCGGCGCTCCGTGCGGAGTGCGGGGTGCTCACGCGAGGAGACCGGTGTCCTGGAGCAGCTGGAGGGCCTCCTTGCCGTCGCCGAGGTCGGCGGCGGAGGCGACCTGGCCGACGGTGTCCAGCGCGGGCAGTTCGGCCTTCCCCTTGACGCCTGCGACCAGCGGGTACTCGTAGCTCTCCGAGGTGGCGATCAGCGTCTGCGCGGGGGCGCTGTCGAGGTAGGCGAGGAAGGCCTGGGCGGCCTGCTGGTGCTTGCCGCCCTTGAGCACGCCGGCACCGGAGACGTCGACCAGGGCGCCCGGGTCGGTCTTGGTGAAGTAGTGCAGCTTGGCGTGGGTCTGGGCGGCGGTCTTCTCGTCGCGCAGGCGGTAGAAGTAGTAGTGGTCGATCACGCCGCCCTCGACCTCACCGCTGTTGATCGCGGCCGACAGGCTCTCGTTGCTGTCGTAGCTCTTGGCGTTGGCCTTGAGACCGAGCAGCCACTGCTTGGTGGCGTCCGCGCCGTCGGTCTTGATCATCCGGGTGACGATCGGCGCGAAGTCGGTCTCACTGGGTGCGATGCCCAGGCGGCCCTTCCACTCGGGCTTGGCCAGGTCGCGGACCGAGGCCGGCGGCGCGGTGTCGGCGGGCTTGCCCTCGGCGGCCAGGAAGGCGGCGGTGCGGGCGGACACGCCGACCCAGTCGCCCTTGGGTGAACTGTCCCCGGCGGGAACGGACTTGAGGGTGTCCGGCTGGACGGCGGCGAGCAGGCCCTGCTCTTCCAGGACGGTGAGCGCGGGCGGGTTCTCGGCGTAGAAGACGTCGGCCGGGGAGGCCTTGCCCTCCTGGAGGATCTGGTTGGCGAGTTCGGCCTCGTCACCGGAGCGCAGGTCGACCTTGACGCCGGTGCGCTTCTCGAAGTCGGCGGCCAGCGCCTTGACGGTCTGCTCGTGCTGGCCGCTGTAGACGGTGATGGTCTGTCCGGCGAGCGCCTGGGCTCCGGTGGCGGCCTGCGAGGGGCCGTCCGACGAGCTGCCGCCCGAGCTGGAGCAGGCGGCCAGCGCGAGCACGCACGCGGTCGCCAGCGACAGCGCCGCGGCCGGCCGGACAGCACCGATCCTGGTTCCGAACATGGTGAGGGTCCTCCGCGATGAGCGGGGCCGGCCTGACGGCGGCACCCCGAGTGGCTGGGCCAGTCGGATGCGGGGGCACCCCCGCACGCCCCGGGCGGGAAGCGCCGGGACCGGCCTGGCGAGACAGAAACCTAGGACAGGAAAGGCTTGCCTAACAAGTTTCGAGCCGTCAGATCTCGGCCCGGCCTCGGCGCAGACACGCTTCGATCCCCGAAGCGTCAACCCCCGGCAAAACCAGCGGGGACATCGCAGCTCAGAGGGCATACGCACCGCCTGGGGAACGCCCACCCCAGCCGCCTGGGCACCCTCGCGCGGCCGCCTTCACTATCCCCGCACACGCCAATTCGCTGGATTGCGCTCGGAGATGCCGCAATGATCCCGGTATGTCACAGATGACGCGAAGCTTTGACGAACTGGTGACCGAGGCCGAAGCCGCCCCGGTGGAAGGCTGGGACTTCTCCTGGCTGGAGGGCCGGGCGACCGAGCAGCGGCCCTCCTGGGGCTACCAGCGACTGCTGGGCGAGCACCTGGCCCTCGCCTCGGCCGCGCTGGACATCCAGACCGGTGGCGGGGAGGTCCTGGCGGGCGCGGGGAACTTCCCCCGGCTGATGGTGGCGACCGAGGGCTGGGCGCCCAACGTCGCCAAGGCGACCAGGCTGCTGCACCCGCGCGGGGTCGTGGTTGTCGCCGACCGGGACGAGCCGCCGCTGCCGTTCGCCGACGAGGCGTTCGACCTGGTGACCTCCCGGCACCCCGTGACCGCCCACTGGACGGAGATCGCCCGCGTCCTGCGGCCCGGCGGGACGTACCTCGCCCAGCACGTCGGCCACTCCAGCGTCTTCGAGCTGGTGGAGTACTTCCTCGGACCGCAGTCCGAGGAAGTACGGCGCGGGCGCCACCACGGGGAGGCCCGCGCGGCCGCCGAGGCCGCCGGCCTCGAGGTCCTGGACCTGCGGTTCGAGTCCCTGCGGACGGAGTTCTTCGACATCGGCGCCGTGGTCTACTTCCTGCGGAAGGTGATCTGGATGGTGCCGGGCTTCACCGTCGCCGAGTACCGGGACCGCCTCGCGGAACTGCACGAGCTGATCCAGCGCGAGGGGCCGTTCGTCGCCCACGCCACCCGGTTCCTGATCGAGGCCCGCAAGCCCGGACGGACGGACGCCTGAGCCGGCGTGCGGCCCGGGGCACAGCGCCCCGGGCCGCACCGGTCCCGCGTCAGGCCAGTGCCACCAGGTCCAGGTACTCCTCGCTCCAAAGGTCCTCGGTGCCGTCCGGCAGCAGCAGCACCCGGTCCGGGCGCAGCGCCTCGATCGCCCCCGCATCGTGCGTCACCATGACGATCGCGCCGGGGTACGAGCCGACCGCCGCCAGGACCTCGCCGCGCGAGGCCGGATCCAGGTTGTTGGTGGGCTCGTCCAGCAGCAGCACGTTGGCGCCGGAGTGGACCAGGCCTGCCAGGGCGAGCCTGGTCTTCTCGCCACCGGAGAGCACCCGGGCCGGCTTGTCCGCGTCGTCACCGGTGAACAGGAAGGCTCCGAGCACCTGGCGCACCTCGCCGTGGTCGAGGTGCGGCGCGGCGGCGGACAGGTTCTCGCCCACCGTGCGGTCGGGGGCGAGGGTGTCGTGCTCCTGGGCGAAGTAGCCGAGCCGCAGGCCGTGGCCGCGCACCACCCGGCCCGAGTCCGGTGTCTCGTGCCCGGCCAGGGTGCGCAGCAGGGTGGTCTTGCCCGCGCCGTTGAGCCCGAGCACCACCAGCCGGCTGCCCCGGTCGACGGCGAGGTCGACGCCGGTGAGCACCCGGTGGTCGCCGTACGCCTTGGCGAGGCTGATCGCACCGAGCGGCATCCGCCCGCACGGAGCGGGTTCGGGCAGCCGGATCCGGGCCGTCCGCTCGGCGCGCCGGACGGGTTCCAGCTCGGCGAGCATCCGGTCGGCCCGGCGCACCATGTTCCTGGCGGCGACGGCGGTCGCCACGTGCGAACGCATCCGGTCGGCCTGGGTGCGCAGCGCGGCCGCCTTGCGTTCGGCGTTGGCGCGCTCGCGGGCGCGGCGCCGCTCGTCGGCCTCGCGCTGGGCGAGGTAGGCGTGCCAGCCGGTGTTGTGCACGTCGATGGTGCGGCGGGCGGGGTCGAGGTGGAAGACCCGGTTGACGGTGTCGGCGAGCAGACCGGTGTCGTGGCTGATCACCACCAGGCCGCCGCGGTGGCCTGCCAGGAAGCCGCGCAGCCAGGCGAGGGAGTCGGCGTCCAGGTGGTTGGTCGGCTCGTCCAGCAGCAGCGTGCCGTGGTCGGCGAACAGGATCCGGGCCAGTTCGACCCGGCGCCGCTGCCCGCCGGAGAGCGCTCCCAGCGGCTGGTCCATCAGCCGGGCCGGCAGCCCGACCCCGGCGGCGACCTGGGCCGCCTCGGCTTCGGCGGCGTACCCGCCGCGGGCCTGGAACTCGGCCTCGGCGCGGGTGTAGCGGCGCATCGCGCTCTCCTGCGCGGCCGCTCCAACTGCCTCGGCCATCGCCTCCTCGGCGGCCCGCAGGGCTCCGACCGCCCGGTCCAGGCCGCGGGCGGAGAGGATCCGGTCGCAGACGGTGGTGACCGGGTCGGCCACGCGGGAGTCCTGCGGCAGGTGGCCGAGCGAGCCGGTGACGGTGACGGACCCGGCGGCGGGCCGCTCCTGGCCGGCCAGGGTCCTCATCAGGCTGGTCTTGCCCGCGCCGTTGCGGCCGACCAAGCCGATGCGGTCGCCGGGGGCGATGTGGAAGGAGATGTCGGACAGCAGCAGACGGGCGCCGACGCGCACGTCGACACCGCGGACGGTGATCACGGGATTACGCTCCGAACAAGCAGAAGGACACACGGGTGGCGTGGAAGCGGGTCCTTGAGCTAGGAAATTCGGGGCGTGGACATGCGGCCCAGGCTAACCGGGCCGCGCGGCGGACGCATCCGCATTTCGCGGAGCGTCCGCCGCGTTCACCGGGCGCCGGGCGCGCCCGCCGTCAGGCATTCGACGGGACGCGGCACGGCCGGTTGTGCGCCGCGACCGGCGGGGACCGGAAGGTCCACACTCCTGCAGCTGGCGCGCCTCCGCTCAACTCACCCAGGTGGCGGCCGAGTTCGCTGTCGGCTTCGGGGACGTGCAACTCCCGTTCACCCCGCGTCCCCGGCCGCGGGCACCGCCGCCGCCACGGCCGACGGCCGGGTGACCGCGGAGACCGCCAGCAGCACGACGGTGTTCACCAGCAGCGCGATCACCCCGATGTTGACGTCCTTCACCGCCTGCGGCAGGAAGGGCAGCAGGCCGCCGACGGTAGTGTGGGCCAGCGTGGTGGCGGCGACCGTGGTCACGCCCGCGACGATCCCGGCCGCGGCGCCCTGCTTGGTGACCGACCGCCGGGCGGCCAGCGCGAACAGCAATGCCGGGAACAGCTGGGTGACCAGCGCGTACCCCATGAGCAGCAGGTTCACGATGGTGCTGCCGCCGTTGAAGGTGAACACCAGGGCCAGGGCCGCGAGCAGCGGGACCAGCAGCTTGGCGAGCCGGCCTGCGGTCCGCTCGTCGGTACCCGGCCGCAGCGGCAGGAGGACGTTCCTGGCCAGGCAGGTGGCCGAGGTCATCAGCAGCAGTGAGCCGGGCACCAGCGCGGTCAGCAGCCCGGCGCCGCCGACGACCCCCACGAACCACGGGTCGAAGGATTTGACCGTGACCTTCAGCAGCGAGAGGTCCCCGTCGGCGCCCTTGAGGCCGGGCACCGCGATCACGGCGGCGAACCCGGCGAAGAACACGAACAGCAGGATCAGCTGGTACAGCGGCAGGACGACCGCGTTGCGCCGGAACACGCTCGGGTCCCTGGCGCTGAAGGTGGCGCTGAAGGTGTGCGGCCACATGTAGAAGCCGAGCGCCGAGAGCAGCACCGTGGAGACGAACCACCACGGACTCAGCCCCTGGTGCGGCAGGGTCAAGAAGCCCGGCCTGGCGGCATCGATGGCGTGGAACATCCGCCCGATCCCGCCGGAGTAGTGCAGCGGCAGGTAGATCCCGAGGAACACCACGACCCCGAGGATCAGCACGTCCTTGACCACCGCGGTCCAGGCCGCGCCGTGGATCCCGGAGATGGTGACGTACCCGGTGAGCGCGACCGTGCCGATCACCACCGCGGTGTGCGGCGAGATGTGCCCGTACGAGGCGGTGGAGACGATGATGCCCAGCCCGGTGAGCTGCAGCACCAGGTACGGGACCATCGCCACCACGCCCACCAGCGCGACCAGCGCTCCGAGCGCCGGGCTGTCGAACTTCCGCGCGAAGAAGTCGGACTGGGACAGCAGCCGGTGCTCCTTGGCGAACCGCCAGACCACCGGCAGCAGCCAGTACGAGATCGCATACGCGAGCGAGGCGTAGGCGAGGACGTAGAAGGCCGGTCCGCCCTTCCCGTACGCCCAGCCCGAGGCCCCGAGCAAGGTGAAGGTGGTGTAGATCTCCCCGGCCAGCAGCAGGAAGACGAAGACCGAACCGAAGCCCCGGCCGCCGACCGACCACTGCTCCAGGTCCATGTCCTTGCCCCGCCGTGCCCGCAGCCCCAGGCCGACGGCGAGCAGTAGGAAGGCCGCGATGACGGCGAGTGCGGTCACGGGCCGGCCTCCTCGGCCTCGGCCGGCTCCCGGTTGCTCGGATCCAGCCGGTAGACCACCCCCGTCACCACGGATCCCAGCACCAGCCAGAGGACCATCCAGAACAGCAGGAAGGGCATCCCGAGCACGTAGGGCGTCACCCGGTTGGCGAAGAAGACGCCGCCGAGGATCCCGGCGAACGGCACGGCACTGAGCAGCGGGAGCAGCGCCCCGCGGGCTCCGGTGGATCTGGTCCTGCGCGCAGAGTGCATCCGGTCATCCCCTGGAGGTCGGCCGCCCGGTCGGTCGCCCGGCCGGTCGGCTGGTCGGTCGGCTGGAGCCGGTGGCGGCCGGTCGTCCTCGGGCCGGCACCAACCGCGAACCTCCAGGACCTACCACCGGCGCGACCGCTCCATGCGGACTCCACCGATACTCCGTCATGACCATGCCGCTTCAGAGTGCGGATCTCCGGGGCGGTCCGGCTCAGTCCAGCCGGCGGGCCAGGGTGAGCCCGTCCGCAACCGTGAGCAGCACCGCCTCGACCCTCTTGTCGGTGCGGACCACCTCGTTGAAGTCCCGGATCGCCCCCGCGCTGCCGGTGGCGTCCGGGTCGACGACCTGCCCCTGGAAGAGGGTGTTGTCCAGGACGATCAGCCCGCCGGGCCGCGTCCGGCGGACCAGTTCCTCCCAGTACAGCGGGTAGTTGGCCTTGTCGGCGTCGATGAAGGACAGGTCGATCCAGCGCTCCTCGGGCAGCGCGCGCAGCGTCTGGATCGCGGGCGCGATCCGCAGCTCGATCCGGTCGGCGACACCCGCCTTGGCCCACACCCGCCGGCCGACCCCGGTCCACTCCTCGGAGATGTCGCAGGTGATCAACTTGCCGTCCTCGGGCAGCGCCTGGGCCATCGACAGCGTGGACAGCCCGGTGAAGGTGCCGACCTCGACGATCCTGCGGGCCCCGATCAGCCTGACCAGGAACGCCAGCAGCGGCCCCTGCTCCTGGGCGGTCTGCAGGCCGGCGCTGCCGGCGTACGTGCTGTGGGTGATCTCGACCAGCTCCTGCTGCGCCGCATCGAGCGGCGGGTTCTGGCTCAGCACGTAGGCGTAGAGCTCGGGCGTCAGCGTGGGGTTCTTGGTCTCGGTCACCGGCGTCTCCGATCTGGGGGCGTGCGCTCGGGCCACAGCATTCCATCGAGCCGCTCGTGCATCACGTTCCAACTCGGATACTTGATGATGAATCAGATGAATTCAGATATCCCGTCCGCCGTTGCGCCGCAGCCGTAGCGCGCGCCCCTTCGCCCCCGTGCGCCCCGTGGCGCGCCCGCGGTTGTGTGGAAGGCTGCCTGGGCAGTTGTCTCATTCCGATCGCACTCCCCCGTACCTGTTCCCGGCCGGGTTTCCGGCCGAGTTGAGGAGTCGTCATGGCAGACGCGCACGCCGCCCGCGGACACACGGATCCCTCGCTCTACCGGACCCCCGCGGAGGCGGTGGCCGCACCACCGGAGAAGCTCGCGTACGTCGCCGGGTTCGACCGGTCCGCGAGCCGTCCGGACGCCCTGATCACCGTCGACACCGATCCCGACTCACCCGGCTACGGCCGGGTGCTCAACTTCGCCGAACTTCCGGAGACCGGCGACGAGTTGCACCACTTCGGCTGGAACGCCTGCTCCAGCGCGCTGGCCCACGCCTGCCACACCAACCCCGAGCGGCGGTTCCTGCTGCTGCCCGGGCTGCGGTCCTCCCGGCTGCACGTCATGGACACCCGTCCCGACCCGGTGCGGCCGAAGCTGGTGAAGACCGTGAGCGCCAAGGAGCTCGCCGCCAAGGCCGGGTACTCGCGCCCGCACACACTGCACTGCGGTCCGGACGGCGTCTTCCTCTCCTGCCTGGGCGGTGCGGACGGCGCGGACGGCCCCGGCGGCGTGGCACTGCTGGACCACACCAGTTTCGAGGTGCTGCGCGCCTGGGAGACCGACCGGGGCCCCCAGCACCTCGCCTACGACGTCTGGTGGCACCTGGCCGGCAACGTCGGGATCACCAGCGAGTGGGGCACCCCGTCGATGGTGGAGGAGGGAGTGGTGCCCGAACTGCTGCTGGGCCGCCGCTACGGCCACGCCCTGCACTTCTGGGAGCTCGACTCCGGCCGGCACCTGCAGCGGATCGACCTCGGCGACGAGCACCAGATGGTGCTGGAACTCCGTCCGGCGCACGACCCGGAGCAGCAGTGGGGCTTCGTCGGGGTGGTGACCAACGTCGAGGACCTGTCCGCCTCGGTCTGGCTCTGGTACCGCGACGGCGCCGCCTTCGCCGCCCGCAAGGTGATCGAAATCCCTGCCGAGCCGGCCAGGACCGAGGACCTGCCGCCGGCGCTGCAGCCCTTCGGCGCGGTACCGCCGCTGGTCACCGACATCAACCTGTCGGTGGACGACCGCTGGCTGTACGTCTCGGCCTGGGGCACCGGCGAGCTCTTCCAGTACGACGTGACCGACCCGTTCCACCCCAGGAAGACCGGCTCGGTCCGGCTCGGCGGCATCACCGGCCAGGCCCCGCACCCCACCGCGCCCGACGTCCCGCTGACCGGCGGCCCGCAGATGGTCGAGCTGAGCCGGGACGGGAAGCGGGTCTACCTGACCAACTCCCTCTACGGCTCCTGGGACGACCAGTTCTACCCCGGCGGCATCGACCCGTGGATGATCAAGCTCGACGCGGACACCGTCGAAGGCGGGCTCACCGTGGATCCGCGTTTCTTCCCGCACGGCGCGGACTTCCGGGGCCTGCGGGTGCACCAGACCCACCTGAGCGGCGGTGACGCCTCCTCGGACTCGTACTGCTTCCGCTGACCGCTACCCGCCCGGGACACCGCCGGCCGTCGCCACCAGCGCGGTGACCGCCGGATGCCAGGGCCGGTCCGCCGGCCCGGTGAGGACGAGCTGGCGGGTCACTCGCGGGAGCAGCGGGATCAGCACACAGCCCGCCGGGATCATGGCGTGAGCCAGCGCGGGCATCACCGAGACCCCGATGCCCGCGTGCACCATGCTGATCAGGGTGCCCACGTCGCGGATCCGGTGGGTGGGGATGAAGCGGGCGCCGATCCGGCGGTAGATCTCCCGGATGTGGCGCTCGCAGCCGCCCTCGGAGAGCAGGAAGGCGTCGTCCTCCAGGTCCCGGATGTCGACCACCGGCTGCCCGGCCAGCGGATGGTCCCGGCGCAGCAGCGCGTGCATGGAGTCCTGGGCGAGCTGCAGCGACCCGGCGGGGGCGGGGTCCGGGTCGATCAGGACGGCGGCGTCGACCGTACCGGTCGCCAGCCACGCGGCGAGTTCGTCGTCCTCACCCTCGAAGATCCGGACCTTGACCCGCGGATGCGCCGCGCGCCACTCTCCCAGCAGCCCGGGCAGCAGCCCCTGGCAGACGGTGGCGGGCGCGGCCAACCGCACGGTGCCGGCGGGGCCGCCCCGGTGCCGGGCGGAGATGACCGCGATGGCGTCGGCGGAGGCGGTGGCGGCGCGGGCGTGCGGCAGCAGCTGTTCGCCCAGCGGGGTGGGCCTGACCCGGCCGGTGCGGTGCACCACGGGTGCGCCCACGGCGCGTTCCAGGGCCGCTACGGCGTGCGAGACCGCGGACTGGCTGATGCCCAACTCCCCTGCCGCGGCACCGAATCCGCCGCTCTCCGCGACGGCGACCAGCGCCCTCAGCTGCGCCAGGTTCACTCCGCCCGACATGAGCAACCCTCATCCCTGCCGTGCTGCCACTTGTTGGACTCATGATCACCCGCTTCGGCACGGTGTGTCCACGGGCCCGCTCGGGCCCGGTGGGTCGGACCGGCCGGCGCCCTCGGCGGCCCGTTTCCCCGAGTGCGCGGGGACGACCGGTGCTGGAACGGAAGGCGGTGACGGGGTGCGGCAGTGGTGGCCGGGTTTCGTGGCGCTGTCGGCGATCTGGGGTGCGAGCTTCGCACTGATCAAGGTGGCGGTGGACGCCGGTATGCCACCGGTCTGGGTGGCACTGTGGCGCTGCGTACTGGGCGCCGCCGCGCTGTGGACGATCCTCGCCGTCCGGCGCGAGGCGGTGCCGCGCGAGGCCCGTGCCTGGGCGCACTCGGCGGTGGTGGCGGTGCTGCTGAACGCGGCGCCGTTCGTCATGTTCTCCTTCGGCGAGACCCGGATCAGCTCGGTGCTGGCCGGGGTGTGGAACGCCACCACTCCCCTGTTCACCCTGCTCTTCGCGTTGCTGACCGCGAGCGGCGAACGACTGGGAGCGCGCCGGGCCACCGGGCTCGCCCTCGGCTTCGCCGGGATCATGGCGGTGCTCGGGGTGTGGCGGGGCACCGGCTCGGGACAGCCCGCCGGCAGCCTGGCCTGTCTGCTCGCCACGGCCTGCTACGGCGCCGGCTTCGCCTACACCCGCCGCTTCCTCTCCGGCCTCCCGCACAGCACGACCAGCCTGGCCACCCTCCAGATCAGCTGCGCCACGGCCGAGTTGGCCCTCATCGCCCCGGCGGCGGCCGGCGCACCGCACTGGCCCGGAGCCGCCGCCGCGCTGGCCCTGCTCGCGCTCGGCGCCCTGGGCACCGGCGTCGCCTACATCCTCAACCTGAACCTGGTCCGCACCGCCGGCGCCACCGTCGCGGCCACCGTCACCTATGTCACCCCGCTCTGGTCCACCGCGCTGGGCGCGCTGCTGCTCGCCGAACCCGTGCACTGGAACACCGCCCTCGGCGGCCTCCTGGTGATCGTCGCGGTCGTCCTCACCCGTACCTCGCCCCGCCCCTTCCGGGCCTGAGCCGCCCGGTGGGCGGCGTGTAAGGTGCATGGGACGGGGTGGGTCCATGTGTTCATCTGTCGTTCACCTCGGCCCGAGGACCTGGTGGTCCCGGGAACAGATGTCCAGGTCACAGCAGGGGGCGCCAGTCCTCCACCGGGTTCGAGGAAGCTTTCCGTGACAGTGCGCCGCCCCATCCGAGTGTCCCGCCGTGCCGTGCTCGCGGGAATCGCGGCGCTGGCGGTGGCGGGCTGTACGGCCAAGCCGGCCGCCCCGCCGGTGCCCCGGCCGCGCGCCTCGCTGGCACCCGAGAAGGACGGGACAAGTGGCAGCACGATCGTGCAGGTCGTCGCCCACCCGGACGACGACCTGTACTTCATGAACCCGGACCTGGAACAGTCCATCGACGCCAACGACCGGCTGGTCAGCGTCTACCTGAACTGCGGCGAGAGCGGCGGGGTGAACAAGGTCCCCGGCGCGAAGAATCCCCCCAAGCCGGACGAGGCGGCGTACGCGGGCGCCCGGCGCCAGGGACTGCGGCAGGCGTACGGGCTGATGGCCACCGGGAACCACCTGGCCCCCTGGGACGTGTCCACCGAGACCCTGCCGGACGGCACCGTGGTCGAGGTGGACACCCTGGGCGGGCACCAGGGCGTCCAGCTGGTCTTCCTCGGGGTGAGCCAGCACTTCAAGACGGCGAGCGGAGACAGCGTCAGCCTGCCGGACCTGTGGGCGAACCCCGCCGCGGTCAGCCGGACCCTGGTCAGCACCGGCTCCCCGGTGAAGAGCTCCCACCAGGTCACCCACGACAGCCTGGTCGCCGCCCTGGCGCACCTGCTCGACCGGTACCAGCCGACCCTGGTGCGGACCCTGGACCCGGACCCGGACATGCAGGTCCACGACGACCAGCACAAGCAGCACCACGACCAGGACGGCTACTCCGACCACCCGGACCACACCGCGGCCGCGCTGTTCACCTACGCCGCCCTGGACCGCCACCGCGCGGCCGGCGGCCGCCACTACACCGTCACCGCCTACCGCGGCTACTACAACGAGCGCTGGCCGCAGAACCTCCCCGCGCAGCTGGCCCGCCGCAAGGCCGACGTCCTCAACGCCTACGGCGGCTCCCCGGACAACGGCTGCACCTTCACGGCCGGCTGCGGCGACTACGACGTGGGCCAGGACCGCTCCTACGGCACCGGCTGGCTGCAGCGCACCAGCGTGCGCTACCCGGCCACCGCGCCGTGGCTCCGGCTGGACGCCGACCACCGGCTGACCGCCTTCGGCCTGCTCGACGGGCAGGCCGCCATGTGGCAGGAGAGCGCTCCCGGCAGCGGCAAGTGGGGCGAACCCCAACTGCTCGACGGCGACGGCCTGCTGCCGGGCATCACCGCCTCGCTGGCCGAGGACGGCCGCTGGCAGCTGTTCGCCGAACGGATGGCCTCGCTGGGACCGGCGACCGCCGACAACCGGCGCGAGATCGTCACGGCGGTGCAGAGTGCCAAGGGCGGACCGTTCGGCGCCTGGACCTCGGTCGGCAACCCCGAGTCCGACCCCGACCACGGCCGCCGGGTGGGCGGCCCGGTCCTCGCCCGCAACGCGGACGGCACCACCCAGCTGTTCGTCCGCAACTGGGCCAAGGGCGTCTCCACCCGGCAGCAGCGCGCCGACGGCAGCTGGAGCGACTGGACGGACCTGGGCGGCGCGGACGTCCAGGAGGGCCTGGCCGCCGTCACCGACGGCTCGGGCCGGATCCACGTCTTCGGCGCCGGCCACGACACCGTCCACCACTGGGCCCAGCAACAGCCGAACGGGCCGTTCACCGTGGTGGCGACCGACCTGCCGGCACCCGCCGACCCGCCGAGCGCGGTCGTCCGCCCCGACGGCACGGTGCTGCTCGCCTACCGCGAGGCCAAGACCGCCCGCCCCCTCGCCCACCGCCTGGAGGCCGGCGGCACCTGGAAGGACGAGCCCCTCGACCTCACCCCCCGCGGCTTCGGCCCGCTCACCCTGCTCGCCCTGCGCGACGGCATCCTGCTGGCCGCCCGCAACAACGACGGCGGCACCAGCCTGGCCACCTTCGGCTCCGGCAAACCGGCACGTTGGAGCAGCGTCGCCGGCCCCGTCGTCGGCACGGCGGCCCTCGCCCTCGACGTCGACAACCGCCCGGTGCTCGCACGACTCGGGCCGGACGCGGCGCTGCACTGCGCGCCGGTGCCGTAGGCACACGCCACAGGGGCGCGACAGCGATGGCTGATGAATGGACCAGCAGGACCATGGGGCGAGAGAGCTGGTGCACCTACCCTTCCGGTGTCACCCAACTGGGCGGCCATAACACCAGGGTCCTTCCGCTGCCGCGGCTGACGTCCGCACCTGGCTCGATCAGTTCCGCACTCGCTGCCAGTGCTGCGCACGCTGCCTCAACGCCGCCCGTGACCAGTCCTGGTACCGCGCCACCGGTCGGTGCTGCTCCAAGCGGCTGTCCCTGCTGCCCAGGCTGTCCGCTCCGTACTCAAAATCCACCCCGGAGCACGCCGCTCGCGTTTAGGAGATCCGCCGCAACATTGTCCGCAACATCCGCATGGCCCCGCCCCCGCCGCTTCAAATCCCTCACCGCCGACGAGGCCCGCCAGTTTCTCGCCGCTGCCACCGGCCACAGGTTCTGCTCGAACTCGCCCTGCACACCGGACTGCAAAAAGACAAACTCCTCGGCCTGCTCTGGGAAGACCTCGACCTCGCATGCGGTACCGCCGGCATCTGCCACACCCTCCAGCGCACCAACGCCAGGGGCCTGACCACCCTCCCGACGAAGACCCAAAGCTCCGAGCAACGCATCGCCCTGCCGGCCCCTGCCTGCACTCACTCACGCACCGCCATGACCAGCAGCGCCAGGAACGTGAGGCGGCGGGCAAAAACTGGCAGAACAGCGGCTACGCCTTCATTCGCGCCGACGGAGCCCCGATCGAGGGAGCCGCACTCACCCCGCACTTCACCGCCCTGCTCCGCTGGGCCAGGCTCCGCCGCATCCGTTTCCACCATCTGAGGCCTCGGCGGCGACCATGCTTCTCGAACAGGACCTCAAACTCGTCGTCGTCAAGGAACTGCCCGGCCACGCACACATCAGCGTCACCGCCACCATCTACGCCCACGTCCGGCCCCGCCAAACCCGCCTCCCGGCCCGACAACGGCGACGAACCGCCACTTTGTGCAACACCCGTCCGTTGATGTTGCCGTCAACTACCGCCGTCAGAAAACTGAAGACGCCCTCCTGGAACCATTTCCAGGAGGGCGTCTTCAGCGCCGAATTGGCAACCAGCGAATCCGTGAACCAACTTAAAGGACATCCCGCCGGAGAGCAGGATCATGACCATCTCAGTCGAAGTACTCCCACCAGAAATCGAGGTTCTGGCGAAGGCACTCTCTAGGCGTCCGGGTCCAGCGCTTTCGCCAGGCCTTCTTGAAGGTCCTCACTCTGGGAACGTGTCGACGACCACGCCAAACTATAGTGCACCACTCGCTTGGCCTCGGAGGCCGTGCACATACCCAGGTCAATCATCGCGCGAATGCAGGCAATTTGCGAGAATCCAGCCCCTTTTAGGTATTCAATGACAGGCTCACGGTCCAAGCTGTCTTCAAATTTGAGTCGAACTTCCCGCAGGGCTCGCTCATATTCCGACTTCCCGATCATTCAGCACCTCCAGAATACTTAGTTAGATCCAGAGTGAAGTCGACCTTGTGCCCGACAGGTCCGCTGACCCTATCCCCTTCGATCCTAAGCGACTTATAGCCTCGCCTGGCCAAGGCTGGAGCTATGTTCCCCCGAAGCTCGGCGAGAACCGTTGCCACCCCGAGACTTCCGCGTTCAAGGCCATCCTCCCCATAGACGGCAACATTAGAAATGGTGACCTTCCCATCAGCTATTTCCACATTGCCACCAATTCCAACCACCCCCTTAGGGGTACTAATCTCATGCCAGAGATAGTCACCGTCGGCAATTTCTGGAAAATGGCCTGGGATTCCACAAGCCAATCCGTCCGAGTTATGCACTAGCACCGGCGTGTTGCCTGCGAGTACATAGTACGTGTGGACGGAGTTGATGGTCAGGTTGTATGCGGGCTGGAGAGTTTTCCAGTGCCGGGTGGCCGTGATCTGTGCTGCTTGGCCGGTCGCTGTCCGTGCGGCATCGCCGGTCGTGAGATCGGCTGCATAACGCCAGGCGTGCTGGTTTTCGGACCAGAAGGGGTGATGATCGGTCGAAGTGATCGTGCTGGTTGTACCGTCCGGCGACTTGATGGTGAGGTCGGTGAAGTCGCGGTCGTCAGGTGTGTAGATGGTGGCGTCCACTCGGCGGGCGTCCGTCGCGCCGGAGACGGGGTCGGTGGCCCAGACTTGATCCCCAGTGTGGATCTGCTCGATTGGGAGGGCCGATCCGTCCGCCATCAGGACACGGGTTCCTGCGGGGAAGCTGTTCCGCTGGCAGGCCGCCAACAAGTCATCAAAGGCGCGGAAACGTGTCCCCTTGACTACGCCTTCGACGCCTTCCTCGATCTTCTCAACGGCCTTGAGCCTGCCGACCGGGAGGACCGTCAAGGCGGCTGCGGCGCATTTGCCGAGGGTGGGGTTGGTGATGCAGTCCTTGATGTCGTTGAGGCCGGTGACTTCCCAGACGATGGCGGTCAGGGTCGGGTCGGGTGGTGTGGTGTCGATGACGAAGTTGCCATCCGAGCCCAGCACGCAGGGTAGGAGGCCCGCTGTCTCGTGGTTGGGGCTGGGGATGCAGCGCTTCGGCTGCTTCTCCTTCGCCTTGCGTTCCGCTTCGGCCTTGCGCTGTTCTTCGGCCTTGCGCCGGGCCTCGGCCTCCTCGGCCTGGCGCTTGGTCAGTGTGATCTGCCAGGCCTGGGAGGCGGCATCGTCGGCCTCACGGGCGCTCTTTCCCGCCGCGAGGGCGGACTTGCGGGCGTCGGCCGCCGAGTCGCTGGCCTTTGCGGCGGAGGTGCGCGCGTAGTCCGCAGAGAACGCCGCCTGGGCGGCGGATTCAACGGCGGCGTCCGCGTCGCGGTCCGCGGCATCGGCCGCGTTGCGTGCGGTGACGGCCGACTTCGCGGCCTGCGCTGCGGAGTTCTCCGCGCTGGTGGCCGCGACGTCCGCGTCATGGGCGTAGCCCTGGGCCTGCTGGGCGGACTTGGCGGCTTCGGCTGCTGCCTGCTGGGCCTGGTCGGCGGCCTTGTTGGCGTCGGCGGCGGCCTTGGCGGCGATCCAGCTGTTCTGCCGGGCCTTGGCCGCGACCCCGGAGGCCTCGGCGATCAGGCGCTGCATCTGGGCGATGTGGTTGTCGGCGAGGTTGTCCTTGCGGGCTGCCATGTACTGGCCGACCTTGACGAAGTCGTGCAGCTGGTCCGCCGGACCGGACAGGGCGATCTTGGCTGCGGCCTTCATTTCGGGCCCGCCGTCGTTGAACAGCTTCGAGGCGATGACCCGCTCGTCGTCGTTCAGCGCCGAGTACTGGCCGTTGTTGATGAACGCGACCAGCGCCTTGGGATCCTTGGTGGCCAGGGCGGCCTTGGAAGCGTCCTTGATGCCAGGTCCACCAACGTTGTTGATCTGGGAGACGCGCACCCGCAGGTCGACGTCCGCCACTTGGTACTGGCCGGTGGTGTAGAAGTCGGAAACCTGCTGGTCACTGCCCTTGAGCGCGGACGCGGCGGCGGTGCGCACGCTCTCGTAGGGGCTCTGGGTGCTGAGCTCGAAGACCTTCTGGCGGATCTCCTGCTGCCCGGCCTTGGCCCAGCCCGTGCGCAGGTACTCCAGCACATCGTCGTCGGTGCCGGACAGGGCTCGGGCAGCCGCGTCCTGGCTGAAGGGGCCTCGCTCCTTCAGCGCCTTCAGGGCGAGCTGGCGGCCCTTCGCCACCACAGCCTTGGAGTCGGCGCCGGGCTTGGATGCCTCTGCGGCCAGCGCCACCGCGGTGTCGTCCAGCCCCCTGGCCTCGCTGAGGCCCGCGGCGGCAACGGAGGTGAACTTGTCGGCCTGGGCCTTCTGGGACCTGGCGCGCTCGATCGCGGCGGCGGTGCGAGTGGTGAGGTCCTCCGCCTCGCTCCTGCGGGCGATGTCGAACACCTTCTTGGCGGTCGCGACCGCGGCATCCGCCGCATCCGCGGCCTTCTTCGCCGCATCCGCCTGCCGAGTGGATTCGGCAGCCTGGTCCGCCGCCTCACCGGCGTGCTTGGCCGCCTCCTCCGCAGCATCCGCGGCAGCATTCGCGTGCGCGGCAGCTGAGTTGGCCGCATCACGCGCCTCATACGCCGCATCCGCCGACTCATCCGCCAGCGCCTGCGCGGCGTTCGCCGCGCGGTCGGCCTCCCTGGCGTGCCGACGCGTCTCCGCCGCCGCGGTCGCCGCCTCATCCGAATGAACCCCGGCCTCATTCGCCGAAGCATTCGCCTCATCCGCGGCATCCGCCGCAGCGTTCGCGTTGGCAGTCGCACTCAAGGACGCCCGCGCCGCAGCCCTGGCAGCCCGGGAGGCATCACCGGCCGCCCCCGCTGCCAACGCCGACTTCTTCGCCTGCTCCGCCGCCGAACGCGCATCCGCCGCGGCGTTCTTCGCTTCCTCCGCCTTACCCGCGTCACCACCCGCGGCAACCGCAGCGCTGTACGCCCGGTCAGCGGCGTCCGCCGCAGCCGCGGCAGCACTCGCCGTCTGTGCGGCAGCCAACGCGGCAACCCGCGCCGACCGGTTCGCCGCGTTCGCCGCACCGATGGCTTCCTGCGACGCCTCGGCGGCAGCCCGCGCGGCATCCGCCGCCTGCCCGGCCTTGACCGCAGCCCGCTCGGAGTCGTTCCTGGCCGCAGCGGTCTCCCTGGCCGCGGTCTGCGCCGCCTCCTTCGCCAGCTCGGAGGCCGCAACAGCCCGGTCGGATGCCTCCTTGGCCGCGTCCGTCGCAGCCTGAGCCTGCACACCGGCCTGCTCCGCCTGTTCGGTGAGCTGCTGGATGGTGGCGTGTTCCTGGTCGCGGTTGCGGGCCGTGAACTGCCCCACTTCCAGGAACTCGGTGATGTCGTCGGGGCTGCCCTTCAGGGCGACCTTGCCGGCCGCCCTGACGGCCGGGCCGCCGAAGTTGATGATCTTCGAGACCAACACCCGGTCGTCGATCTCACGCGCGTCGTACTGGCCCGCCTTGAGGAACCGGGCGACGTCCTCGGGCGTGCCCTTCAGGGCCGCCTTCCCCGCCTCCTTGACCCCGGGGCCACCGAAGTTGATGACCCGTGAGGCCTCGACACGCTGGTCCTCCTGCAGCGGAGCCTTCCAGCCGTCCTTCAGGAAGGCGCGCAGGTCCTCCGGGGAACCCTTGAGGGCCTTCTTCGCGGCCTCACGCACCGCAGGACCACCCACGTTGAAAACGCGGCTGGCATCGACGCGGTCATCGTCGTTCTGGATACTGTCCTTGTCGGCGAGGAACTTCTTGACGTCCTCGTCCGTGCCCACGAGGGCCTTCTCAGCCGCTTCCTTGATACCGGCGCCGCCGGTCGTCCACAGGCTGACGGCCAGACCACGATCGGACACTGCGAAGGGGTCGTCATCCGCCGCGTCGGCCGCGGCCGCGGCCGCGCGCCCCGCGCCGAGCAGGCCGGCCGCGAGCGTGACGGGCAGCAGAACGGCACACGCACCGCGCATCCCCGGTATCCAGCCCCCGCCGGTCTTCGCTGTCCTGGTGCCGCCTGGCGCTCCCGGAGAGCGCAGAGGCCATTTCACAAGCCATTCCCTTCATCATGCTGGTGGTGTGCGTCACAGCAGGCGGTGGAGTCAGGAACTCCCGCATTGCCGAACCCCGCAAACCGGCCCCCGCCGAAAGGGGGGTGTCACAGTCGGGGCATCCATGCAACGTGCACGAACGCTGTGGAGCAGAACTGAGATACCGTCATATGTGCAGAGTCAGTAGCGATCTGACGCATTGGCTGCTGATACCTTACTCAGGTTTTATTCAGGAGATTCACAGGCAGCACCCTGATGCCGCCCCATGCCCCCGGAGAAGGACCCATGTCGATACCCCGTGCCCGAAAGGCCCTCATGGCGAGCGTCGCCGCCGTTCTGACCGCGTGCACCGGGCTTGCGACCCTCACGGCCGCCCACGCCGCCCCCCGGGCCTCCACTGCCAGCGCCAGCGCTACAGCGGCCGACGACGCCATGCCCTTCGCCGTCGAGGACTTCGCCTACCCCGGGGCGGCGAAGATCCTCCAGGAGCAGAAGATCACCCTCAAGCAGGGCGACGGCCACATCATGCTGACCGACTGCAAGTCCGCACACGACATCACGATCGAGGTCCGCTCCGCCCAGAAGGAGGTCTGCTTCGCGGTCAGCGGCAAGCAGGGCTACGTCACCCTGGAGCTGCCCGACGCCTACGGCATGTGGACCGAGGACCACCCCGTCCGCGCCAAGATCACAGCCGACGGCAAGGAGACTCTCGTCGACGCCCCCAAGAACGACTACAAGACCTTCGGCGAAGCAGGCGACGACGGCAAGAGGTCCGTCCTCCTCGAACTCCGCATCACCGGCTGACACACCGCGGATCGAATCTCCCGAATCGGTCCGCCAGGCCGTTCGCACCAGTAACCGACACGATGGCGGAGACCGGGTTGGCAGCAGCATCGGCACCTATCACCGCCGAAGGCACAACGCTGCCCCACAGAGGATCGAGAGACATCCGATGTGCCCAGTCCCGACGCCTGCCTTCTCTTGCACACCTGATTCAGATGATTCCGAGGACCTACCGTATGTCTCTTCCCGGCTCACGACCGGCATGGAGGACCGGGCTGTTCACCACCGCCGTAACAGCCGGCACTCTGATCGCGGCCACCGCAGGTAGCCCAGCCGTCGCCGTCTCCGGCGATCCCGCTGCCGACAGCTCCTACGCCTTCACCACCAAGCTCGACATCGGCGGCAAGCGAGCCTGCAGCGGCGCCCTCGTCGCCCCCCAGTGGGTGATCACCGCCGCCAGCTGCTTCATCGACGACCCGCGACAGGGCACCACGGTGTCGGCCGGCAAGCCGAAGGATGCGACCACCGTCACCATCGGCAGCCAGGTCCGCGACGCCGTCGAGCTGGTTCCCCGTACCGATCGCGACCTGGTGATGGTGCGCCTGGTCGACCCCGTCACCGCCATCACACCGCTGGCGGTCTCCGCGAAGGCACCCTCCGCGGGCGAGGAGCTGACGGTGGCGGGCTTCGGACGAACCAGGACCGAGTGGGTACCCGACAAGCTCCACACCGCCACCTTCACCGCCGGCGCGGTCAAGGCCACCACCGTCGACCTGGCCGCCAAGTCGGCGGGGGCTGCGATCTGCAAGGGCGACACCGGTGGCCCAGCCTGGCGAACGGACAACGGCAAGCCCGCCCTCGTCGCGGTCAACAGCCGTTCCTGGCAGGGAGGTTGCCTCGGTGAGAGCGAGACTCGCACCGGCGCCCAGGACGTGCGCGTGGACGACATCGGCGACTGGATCCGGGAAGTCGGAAATCGTGGTTACCCGGTGCTGGACGCCAATGGCCGGGCCAACTTCTCCGAAACGGCAGCCGCGGACTTCAACAAGGACGGCAAGGCCGACCTCGTCGCACGCGACAGCACCGGATCCCTCTTCCTGTGGAAGCACGACAGCGGCGATGCCTTGAAGTGGCCGTCGTTCCTTTCCAGCGGGTGGAACTACACCCAGACCACGGCAGCCGACTTCACCGGCGACGGCAAGGCCGACCTCGTAGCCCGCGACGGCAACGGCGACCTCTACCTGTGGGCCGGCGACGGCAACGGCGGCTTCGGCCGACCCGTCAAGCTCACCGGCGGCTGGAACTACACCCAGACCACGGCAGCCGACTTCACCGGCGACGGCAAGGCCGACCTCGTAGCCCGCGACGGCAACGGCGACCTCTACCTGTGGGCCGGCGACGGCAACGGCGGCTTCGGCCGACCCGTCAAGCTCACCGGCGGCTGGAACTACACCCAGACCACCGCAGCCGACTTCACCGGCGACGGCAAGGCCGACCTCGTAGCCCGCGACGACAACGGCGACCTCTACCTGTGGGCCGGCGACGGCAACGGCGGCTTCGGCCGACCCGTCAAGCTCACCGGCGGCTGGAACTACACCCAGACCACCGCAGCCGACTTCACCGGCGACGGCAAGGCCGACCTCGTAGCCCGCGACGACAACGGCGACCTCTACCTGTGGGCCGGCGACGGCAACGGCGGCTTCGGCCGACCCGTCAAGCTCACCGGCGGCTGGTAACCCTCCGCACTCGATTGCCGCCCAACACCGGCAGTGATCGAAGCTCTGGTGAATGCTGTCCACGGACATCACTCACCATCCCCACGCCAGGGACGCCTGTCGGCGCCCGCCGTCTCGATGGGCCCGGTTCTGCCCAGGGTGTGTTGCCCACGGACAACACACCCTGGGTCCAAGGAACGTGTGCACGCCATACCTCCGTCGGCGTGCACGCACCACCACTACCCAGAAACCTGAGTTTCTGGAGCCCTGTACCCGGCCGCTGGCCAGCGACAGCAGGCCGAGCTGCAGGACCAGGACGTCGCTGAGCGGCCACATGGCGCGGTAGCAGTTACACACGGCGCCGGGAGCAGGCACAGCGTCAGCACCAGTCATCCAGCCGCGGCGATCTCGTGCGCAACGGCCGTGGACGTACAAGCCATCGGCGGCAGTCGGCGTCTCCTCCGTCGGTCCGCGCGGGAATTCGGGAGCTGGCCGGGGCGGACATGCGGCATCGGCCATATCCTCAACCTGCATCTGGTCCGCGCGGCGGCTCCCACCGGCGCGGCTACCGTCAGCTGCGTCATCCCGCTGTGGTCCAACCATGAGCGCGCTGCCGCTCGCGGAACCGGCCGACGGGAACACCCTGCTCTGCGGACTCCTGGTGGTCGCCACGATCGTCTTCACCGTGCCCGGCCCCTTCCCCTCCGGGTCTGAGGTGCAGCGCGGGCGGCGTGTAAGGTGCATGGGACGGAGTGACCCGTGCGTTCGCCCGTCGTACACCTCATCCTAAGGACCTAGTGGTCCATGGTGCGGATGTCCAGGTCTCAGCAGGGGGAGCCAGTCCTCCGTCAGGTTCGAGAAGGCTTCCCATGACAGTGCGCCGCCCCAGCCGAATCCCCCGCCGCGCCGTGCCACTACCTACGCCGCCCCGGAGTACCACAGCGACACCGGCAGCCCGTCTCCGTCGTCGGCTCCCTGACCTCGACCCAAACGCGGTGCTGCACGGCGTACCTGCCGGATGAGTGCTCCAGCCAGAACAGCGCCCGCTGCCCGCCCCACGGCAGAGCCCGGGATTGCCAATCAGGAGAGTCGTAGCAGCATGATCAAGAAACCGCGCTACCGCCGCACCACAGCTCCGGTGGCCTCGCCCTTGTCCGGCAAGCCCCGGCTGGCGGTACTGGACGGGCTGCGCCTGGTGGCGGCATTGATGGTGGTGCTCTACCACTACACGGCGATGGACACCCCCTGGAACGGGCACACCCGGACCATCTTCCCGTCCCTGCACCATGTCTCCCAGTACGCCTGGATCGGGGTGGAGGTCTTCTTCCTGATCAGCGGGTTTGTCATATGCATGAGCAGTTGGGGCAAGTCGCTCGGCGACTTCGTGGTCTCGCGTGCATCCCGGCTCTACCCGGCCTACTGGGCCGCCGTGGTCATCACGGCGATCGTGATCAGCCTCTGGCCGCAGGTCGAGCACATCCAGAGCTGGGCCCAGATCGCGGCCAATCTGACCATGCTCCAGGACGGCATGCACGTCCGTGACGTGGACGGCGTGTACTGGACGCTGTTCACCGAGATGAAGTTCTACCTGCTGTTCGCCCTGCTGGTGGTCACGCGGGGCGTCAACTACCGCAACTGCGTGCTCTTCTGCGGCGTCTGGACCGTGATCGGGATCACCGACTACTCGGTCCCCAACGACCTGCTCGACATGTGGGCCATGCCGCTGTTCTCGCCGTACTTCATCGCGGGCATCGCCCTCTACCTGATGTACCGTTTCAAGCCGAACGCGGTCCTGGTGGGCATCCTGGTCATCTCCTTCCTGCTCGCCGAGAACGAGATCGTCAAGCGCGTCGGCCTGAACCTGAGCGAGCCGAACCGCTCGATCGCGGCCTGGCCCGCCCAGATCCTGATCGCGGTCGCGTTCGCCGTCATGACCCTCATCGCCCTCGGCAAGTTCGACCGCATCCAGTGGCGGTGGCTGACCACCGCGGGCGCTCTCACCTACCCGCTCTACCTGCTCCACGAGAACATCGGCTGGACGATCATCCACACCCTCAAGGCGCGGGTCAGCCCCGTCCCGCTGGTGGTCGGCACCGCGATCGCCATGATGGTCCTCGCCTGGCTGTTGCACCGAATCGTCGAGCGTCCACTCGGCCGCAGGTTCCGCACCACGCTGGACCGGGCCATGACGGAGATGCGGCAGAACTCGCTCCAGCCGAAGGAGCGCGAGGTCCCGCCGCCGGCCTCCGAGCCGCACTCGCAGGACCCGTCGCAGCGAGTTCTCGCCGGCTCCGCCCGCTGAGCTCATCCCACCCAGCCGGAAGCGGCTCGCCCGCCTGCTCCTCCCCGATGCAGGCCGGCGGGCCGCTTCTCGCTTCTCTCACCGGCCCTGCGGCAGCCACCCGCGTCGGACCGCCCGCACCCCGGACTCGAACCGGCTGCGCGCGCCCAGCCGTTCCATCGGGTCCGTCGCCTGCCGCCGGGCGGTACGGGCGGAGACGGCGAGCCGCCTGGCGATCGCCTCGTCGGTGAAGCCCTACGACACCACAGACTCCTACCGCCCCAAGGGCGGCAAGTGGGCAGCCCAGGACCTCAACACCGAGGCCGGATACTGCGTCCAGGCCGGCGCCCCGCCGCGGTGGTCGACAACAACGGCGGCTTCCACGTCTTCCCCCGCAAGGCCAACGATGGCAACCTGCTCGAGACCGTCGACCACAACAACGACAACACCTGGGCCGAACAGGGCCTCACCAACCAGACCGGCCTGTAACACACATGTCGAAGCCCCCGGCCGGAACCTGTCCGGGCCGAGGGCTTCGACGCACCCGACGCTCTTCGCGGCAACGCGGGCCGAAGCCCCGGCGACAGCCCTACCGGATGGTCGCTCGCTTCCTAACGCACCGCCGCTCGTCAGCTCCTACGAAGCAGCGCTGACCCAGTCGCCGAACGGGCCGGCACCAGGCGCGAGTTGACGGCACACATGGAGACGCCCGTCGGACCCCTGGACGGCGATCACCGCCCGGCCGGTGCTGTCGTAGGCCGCACTGGCGGAATGCACGAAGCCGCCGATCGGGGCGGGCAGGTCGGTCCAGCTGCCGTCACCGGGCACGCGGTCGGCTGCGGCCGGGCCGCCGGGCAGGGGCCGGAACTGGTAGCCGAGACCCGCGAAGTCGTTTCGGCCGACCAACAGCACGGCGCCGGGGACCACCGGGGACGGCACCGCGGTCAGGGGGCCGAAGCCGCCTCGGCCGGTGATGTACGCCGGCCCGTCGTTCCAGTTCCCCTTGTGGTCGGACTGGGCGGCGGCGTAGAAGCCGGCCGTCTCCGGGCGGCGGTAGAACACCTGCACCCGGCCGTCGGCGACGGTCGCGGTCGGCGGATCAGCCGGAGTGGTGAGCCGGAACCGCGGTGCCAGCACCACGTCCGAGTCCTTGCTCGACTGGAACCAGTGGAAGACCCGGTCCCGGCCGGCTCCGAAGACGTCGATGGTGCCTCCCGGAGCGGTGACCGCCGTCAGACCGTCCTGGATCGCCCCGCCGTGCAGGTCCAGCCAGTCGCCCCAGACCCCCTTCTTGTTCTGCATCCGCGAGCTGACGCCCTTGCCCCAGTTGCGGACGAACAGGTGCAGCCTGCCCTTGCCGTCGCGGGCGACCGCCGGGGTGCCCAGCTGGCGCATCCGGTAGGCGGTCGGGCTGGGATTGCCGAGGCTGGTCCACGGACCGAACGCACCGCCGCGCTTGGACTGTGAGCTGTGGACGATCTCGCGCAGCTGCTGTTCCGGGTCGTGGCTCAGTCTGGTCAACCGGGTCGCGAAGAGCTGCCAACGGCCGTCCGGCGTCAGGTCGATGGCCAACCTCGGCGCCACCGGACCGTCCAGGCCCAGGAGTTCGGGGCCGTCGAAGCGTCCGCTGCCAGGAGCGGACTCCAGCCAGCGGACGACCCGCTGACCGAGCACACCGAACGCGGTGAGCCGGCCGTCCGGGCCGGTCCGCAGCCAGTCGGTGGCGCCGACGTACCGGTGCCGGGTCGCCTGGGCCCAGCCGGTGCCGCGGACCGAGAAGGCCACCGTGTAGTCACCGCCGCCGGCCGGGTCTCCGCAGTCGTAGCCGTCCGCGCAGCCGTAGATGTTGAGGTAGAACTCCTTGGCCGAGTACGCCTCCGGCATCAGGTTCGGCACCCAGCGCTCGTTGTAGTAGCCCCGGTACGCCTCCACCGCGAAGTGCCCGGCTCCTCCCGGGCCGGTGTAGGACTGCAGCGCCAGCCAGGTGAACTGCGCGGTGGCAGTGTGGTCCTGGTGGTCCGAGTGGTCGCCGTAGTCGTGGTGCTGGCGATTCTGGGCGTCGTGCACCTGGTGGTCCGGGTCCGGGTCCATGGTGCGGACCGTGGTCGGCCGGAAGGTGTCGAACAGCCAGGCCAGGGTCCGCACCAGGCCGGCGCGGGTGTAGCGGCCCGTCTCGCGCAGCTCGGTGCCGGTCGGCAGCAGCGTGGGCACGTCGGGAACGGTGTCGTCCCAGAGCATGCGGAGCCGGGCGGTCTGGCCGTCCGTCGCGGTGCCCTGCTGGCGGATGTTGAGGAAGACCAGCCGGACCTGGGAGGCCCCCTCAAGGGTGAAGGTCTCCAACTGCGCCCCGTCGGGCGCGGTCAGGACGCCCGACGACCAGCGCGCGGCACGGTCGCCGAGCGCCATGGCCGCGTACGCGCCCTTGAGGCCGTTCTGCCTGGCCCGGGCGAACCGCTCGAAGTCCGCCGGGCCCCGCTCGTGCGGCAGCGTGCCGTACCGGTGGTTGTGGCCGTCGGCGTCACCGCTGGTCAGGTAGACGCCGGTGACCGGCGCACCGGTGCGCAGCGACCGGGCGATCTCCGGGTTCATGAAGTACAGGTCGTCGTCCGGATGGGCGACGACGTGCAGGAACGACAGTCCGCCGGGCACGATGTCGGTCATCGGCTCGTCCCTCTCTCTGCTCCGTGGCAGCGTACGGCCAGGATCCGTCTTGGACCGCTGACAGGACCGGTAACGGAACCGGCAGCAGGGCCCGCGTCTCGCGGATCCTGCTGCCGGTCGGTGTCAGCCGCGGGCAAGCCGCTTGTTGCGGACGCTGCCCTTCTCGTACTGGCTCGGCACGGGGAAGTAGCTCGGCAGGAAGACGGAGAGGATGTCCGCCTGCTCCTCGGCCGAGACGTCCGCGTTGTGGTAGTCGTTGATGCAGAACACGTCGTTCGGACGCAGGCTCAACAGCCTTGCCAGCTTGGGGTGCTGGACCCGCAGGCCGACGTTGACGAAGCCGCTTGAGATGGGGGCGGCCACGCTGGTGCCGGTGAACATGCCGTAGTAGTGGTGCAGCGAGGAGGCGATGGCCAGGTCGGTCTCGCTGCGCAGCTGGGCCTTCGCGGTGCGGGCGACCTCGTCCGGGAAGCGCTCGTCGAGTTCGGCGAGGACGCTCTTGCGCAGGGCGTGCGGCGTGTGCAGGAAGGTGTTGGCAAGGCTCCGGCCGAACTCCCGCTCCAGCAGGGCGCGGTTGTTCTTGGCGGCGATGAAGGCGAACTCGTCGCCCTCCTGGACCTCCATCGGGTCGACCGTGGTCGGCGACTGGAAGCACTTGGCCTGGCCGGTGCCGAGGAAGAAGGCGTCCGGGCCCAGGGCGCGGCCGATGAACACGTCGTCGTTGAAGTACAGGAAGTGCTCGGCCAGGCCCTCGATCCGGTGCAGCCGGCTTTCGATGGCGTGCGAGTTGAAGCTGGGCAGCTTGCCGGTGTCGCCGAAGATCTCGCGGTGGCTGACCACCTTCACCCGGGGGTGGTCGGTGTCCAGCCAGTGCGGCACCTGGTCGTCGGTGACCAGGTGGATGGTGCGGATCCAGGGGGCGTACATGTCCAGCGAGCGCAGCGAGTACCGGAGTTCCTCGCGGTTGCGGAACCGGGCGTCGTCCGAGGAGCCGTCGGTCTCGGAGGGTGCGAGGCCCAACTCGACCAGGGCCTTGTTCTTGCGCTCGCGCCAGGCCGGGTCGTTGCCGTCCACCCAGGTGTAGACCACGTCGACGGGGAAGTCGACGTCGGTCGGCAGGGTCTTGGTGAAGGCCTCGATGGTCGGGTAGCTGCGGTCGCCGATCTCGAGGGTCGCGGTCGCGGTGAGCGCGGCCGCCGGCAGGGTGGCGCCGTAGACCGTGCCGCCGGGGACGTCCAGCAGCCTGGCGTCGTCCTTGTTGGGCGTGGTGAAGGCCACGGTGCAGCCGTAGACGCCGGTCAGGCGCATGGTGCCGGCCGTCGTGGTGACCGGGCGGAACAGCCGGAGCGCGGCCATCGAGCCGGCGGCCGGCAGGTACTGGTCGAGGATCGCGGCGAGGACGTTGGCCTTGGTACCGCCCCGGGCGTCCAGCAGGCTCGCGTACACCGGAGCGTCCTTGTACCGCTCGTTGATCGCCCGCAGTAGCTTCTCGCGGTACTCGACCGCCACCGCCAGGCTGTGCCGCAGCGCGGTGGTCCTGGTCATCACGTACGGGATGCCCAGCTCGTCCAGCAGGTCGACGGTCAGGTCCAGGTTGGCCTGCATCACGTCGAACGGCGAGAGATCGTCCGCGATCTGGCAGATGTGGCCGCTGGCGCGCATCACGGTGCCGCCGCTCTGCGCCTCGATCCGGACCTCGTGGGCCTTCTGGCCGACCTTGTCGATCGAGCCGACCGCGCGGGAGGGCTCGGCTCCGACGGTGCCCAGGGCACCCCGGGCGGACTCGGCCAGCGCGCGGCGGCGACGGCGGGCGGCGACCAGCCGGCCGCTGTCACGGTCGGCTATCAGGCCTTGGAACAGCTCGCTCCACTGCGCCGCGACCTCGGGCGCCGACCAGCGCGCGGCGGCCTTCAGCGAGGCGGCGCCGAAGGCGTGCCGGGTGTCGTCCTCGGACATCATCCGGTCCAGCGCCTCGGCCAGGCCCTCGATGTCGTCCGCCGGCACCAGCAGGCCGTTGACGTCTGGGGTGACGATCTCGCCCGGGCCGTTGGGGCAGTCGTACGCGACCACCGGGACGCCGGCGGCCTGCGCCTCGGCGAGCACCAGCGGCAGCGCCTCGACCCGGGAGGTCAGCAGGCAGACGCTGGCCTGCGCCCATTCCTCCAGCATGTGCTGGGTGGAGCCGACCAGCTGGATCTGGTCGGCGGCGCCGACGGTGCTGGCGAGTTCGCGCATCTTGCGAAGCAGCGGGCCGTCACCGAGCACTCGCAGTCGCCACTGCGGATGCTTGGCGGCCACCCGGTCGAAGGCGTGGATGGCGTGGTCGATCTGCTTCTCCGCCACCATCCGGCCGGCCAGGGTGATGGTGCGGGTCTCCAGCGAGGAGGCCGGACGGTAACCGTCGGGCAGGGCGTTGCCGAGCACGGTGAGCTTGGGCGCGTACTCGCCGAAGGTCTCGGCGAACCAGGCCCGGGTGGGCTCGCTCAGCGCGATCAGGGCGTCCAGGTGCGGGGCGAAGCGCAGCAGCGGGGCGCCGCTGACGCCGCGCAGCTCGGAGACCCGGTGGTCCTGGCAGACGGTGATCGCGGACGGCGGGGCGACCCGGACCATCAGCGCCAGCAGGGCGGGCGTCGAGGCGACCAGGATGTCCGAGTCGGTGTCGCGCAGTGCCCGCTCCACCTCCAGGTCGGACAGCCGGTTGAAGGACCGCTCCCAGGCCGGGTCCACCAGCTCGCTGGGCTGGGCGGCGAGCCGGCGGTACACCGCGTCGTCCAGGTCCGCGCCCTTGACCGGGCGCGGGACCGGGCCGGTGTTGTCCACCAGGTTCCGGATCTTCAGCTTGCCGCCGGTGGAGAAGAAGCCGCTGGAGCGGGTCTTGAAGACGCTGAGCACCTCGACCTGGTGCAGCTCGGCGACGGCTTCGGCCGCGGTCAGGATGGCCCGTTCGGTGCCGCCCATGGTGTCGGCGCTGGTCAGGAGAAAGGTGATTTTCACGTGAGCGATCCCGTGGTGGCGGTGGAGTTCGACTGCTGGCCCGGGGCGGCCGGTCCGGGCACCGGGCTGAAGGACAACCGGTAGATACCGCGGATGGTGTGGCGCTGGGTCACGTAGTGTAGGCGGCCCTTGCGGTCCGCGATCACCAGCTTGACGCCGGTGTTGAGCATCACGCGGACCGGGCGCAGGTCGTCGGGGCGGCGGCGCAGCCAGTACCTGCGGCCGCTCTCGCCCACCCAGCGGAAGCTCCAGTTGGCGCCCTTGCCGACGGCCTGGAACTGGTCCAACGGCAGCGTGCAGCGCAGCAGTTCGGGGCTGCCGGGCACGGGCTCGACGGTCAGCGCGATCGTCTGCCGGCCGTCGGTCGCCTCCAGCCGGCCGCGCGGACCCGGCGGACGGAAGTCCAGCTGCAGCCCGGCGAACCGGCGGACGGTGCGGACCAGTACGGCGCGGACGGCGGGATCGGAGACGTTGAGCCTGAGCCGGCCGGACGGGGAGACGCCGGTGTGCATCGACAGGCCGCTGACCGGGCAGGCGGCGAGCGCGGTGCTCGGCCCGGTGAGGGTCGGCGTCTCGCCCACGCCGATCAGCCGGAGCTCCTCGGCCGCGCCGCCGGGGGTGGTGATCCTCAGCGCCAGGGACCAGCGGCCGTCGGTGACGGGGAGGCCGCCGACCTGCTCGCCGAGCAGCGCGGAGACCGCGACGCTGGGGCGCCCGCCGGACCCGGCGGACAGCCGGCCGGGGACGGTGAAGTGCCGGCTGCCGTTGCCGACCGTCAGCTCGGCCCTGGCGTCGGCCGGGGTGCCCGGCGGCAGCAGGGCGTGCACGTTGAGGTTGTGGCCGCCCAGCACCATCGCGTACTTCACCACGGCGGCGGTGCCCTCGGCGCGCGGAGCCACCACGGAGTGGATCAGGTGGTCCCGGCCGGCGGCCACGTGCCGGCCGGCCTTGCGGCGGATCCGGTCGGGCAGCTGGCTGACCGGCAACCTGCGCCAGGCCAGCACTCCGGAACGGCCGACCACGCGCAGGGCGTGTACTTGCTCGGCCACCGTGACCTCCTAGGGCTCTCCCCGGAAGGTCCGGGCTGTCGATTCGGGCACTCGTGCGGGTGCGGGAGCAGCCATGCTAAGTCACCGGCAGATCCCGGGACTTCCTCGCCTCCGGGCCCGATGCCCCACTCTATCGGGGACGAAGTTTGCCAAAACGGACATTCCCCTTACGCAGCCCCTCCTTACGGCGCAGTGTTCCTCCGGTTGACACACGGCAAAATCAAATGACAGTGTGAGCGGCGAGCGAGGACCGCCATCCGTACCCACACACGCGGTCCCGCCGACGCCACCGGGAGCGGTGGTGGGAACTCGGTCCTCCGCGCGCACCGTGGTCGATGGTGAAGCAGAAGTGTTGGGGGAGCGATGAATCGCTTGACAGCCGTGGAGAACTCCGACTCCACCTCGCCAGGCGCACCCAGCACCCCGACGTCCCGGGGAAGCGCCGTCGGAGTCCTGAAGTCCGAGCACTCCAAGCTGGTCCACGCCTACCGCCGGATCCTGCCCGAGCGCAGCCGCGCGGCGATCGCCAAACACATCTCGCACGAGACCCGCACCCGGGTGATCCACACCATCTCCCGCTCGCTCTCGATGCAGCAGCGCCTCGACGACGGCGGGCGCCTGGCCAGGCGGCACCCGCAGTTCTTCGAGTCCGGCGAGGTGGCCCTGGCCCAGATCGACAAGGACCGCAAGATCGTCAGCGTCCGGGCCGACCTCGACCCGCTGAGCTGCCGGGCGCGGAACCTGGAGCTGGTCCGCGGCGCGCTGGACGGCGCCGGCATCCGCTACTTCGCCGTCCGGGGCCTGGCCGACACCTCCTCGGTGCTCGCCGTCACCCTGGCCGACCGGGCCGCCGTCCTGCGCGCACTGCAGGCACTGTGCACCAGGGTCCCCGGCTACCTCTCCGTCGCGCCGCGCTCCGGCGAGCAGCCGCCCGCCACCTCGCTGCCCGGCTTCGAGCCGGAGAGCTGGCGGACCGTCGAACAGGCCGAGGTCATCCGGCTGACCTGGTTCCAGGCCGACCAGGACGGCCACTACCTGCTCGGCCACGAATACGGCTGCGACGTGGAGTTCTGGCACGCCGAGGACGGCGCGCTGATCGCCCCGCGCCGCAACCGGGTCACCGAGCGGGTCGACGCCGACGAGCCGGCCACCCCCGCGCCGGGTGCCCTGTTCACCAGGCTGGCGGCCTGGAGCAGCCCCGGCGACGAGCTGCCCACCCGGGCCCCGTTCACCGCCGCGCTGCCCGAGGACATCCGCTTCCCGGTGGACGTGGTCTATACCTGGGTCGACAGCAACGACCCGAAGTGGCAGGCGACCCGCGCAGCCGCCAACGGCACCGCCACCTCCTACAACCCCGAGGCCGTCAACGACGCCCGCTTCATGAGCCGCGACGAGCTCAAGTACTCGCTGCGCTCACTGCACCTCAACGCGCCCTGGGTCCGCCACGTCTACCTGGTCACGGCCGACCAGGTACCGTCCTGGCTGGACACCTCGAACCCGCGGATCACCGTGGTCAGCCACCGGGAGATCTTCACCGACCCGAAGGCCCTGCCCACCTTCAACTCGCACGCCATCGAGAGCCAGCTGCACCACATACCCGGCCTGTCCGAGCAGTTCCTCTACTTCAACGACGACGTCTTCCTCGGCCGGCCGGTCGTCCCGCAGCTGTTCTTCCACTCCAACGGGCTGACCAAGTTCTTCCCCTCCCAGGCGATGGTGCCCTTCGGCACCCCCTCGGTCCAGGACCCCCCGGTCGCCGCCGCGGCCAAGAACAACCGCCAGCTGATCCAGCAGGACTTCGGCACCACCCTGGTGCAGAAGATGATGCACGTACCGCACGCGCTGCGCCGGGACGTCCTACTGGAGATAGAGGAGCGCTTCGCCGAGCAGCACCGGGAGACCGCCGCCACCAGGTTCCGCGGCCCGTCCGACCTCTCGGTCGCCTCCTCGCTGCACCACCACTACGGCTACCACAGCGGCCGAGCGGTCCCCTCCGAAATCGCCTACGCGTACCTGGACCTGATGCACGACAGCACCTCGCGCCGCCTGGCCCGGATCCTGGCCACCCGGAACCTGGACGTGTTCTGCATCAACGACACGGTTTCGGACCGCAAGGACCTGCCGGCCCAACTGGAGCTGCTGCAGCCCTTCCTGGACGCTTACTTCCCGGTCCCGAGCCCCTTCGAGAAGCGGGCGTGAACCGGCCGCACGGGCACGGCCGTTGCGGATCGGCCGCAGGGTCGTTGGCAGTGCGCGCGAGAACGAACGACAACCACTCCCGACCGGTACCCCGACCGCCCCGGCCACAGTAGGCGCCGGTTCCTGGCCGCTGCCGGCAGCCTCGGCGGCGCGCTGGCTACGAAGGCAACACCATGCTCGGCGGCAAGGCCCGCAGCATGGACGTCCCCGGCGGCGGGGGCCGCCGGCCGCTGCCGGGCGAGCACGGCTTTTAGGGCGGCGAGGATGTCAACGCAACGGCCTTCCCAACGCCCTCGACCTCGGCTGAGCCGCCCGGCCACCGGCACGGGCCTCGGCAGCGGCCGCGTTACGGAGGGAATATCGGCGGCGCACCGGGCCGATGTCGGCCAGACTGGGCCGGTGATCGTCATACACCCCGTACTGGAGAACGGTGCGCTCGACGCCTTCCAGCTGTGGCCGGTGGCCGAGCAGCCGCCGTACCGGCTCGTGCCGTTGAACCGAATGCTGGACGACGAGGGGGTCGGCGCGGCCGTCGCCACCATCGCGGGCTACAACCGGAGCAGGGCCGACCCCAACCCCGCCGACCCGGCCGCCGCCTACCTGAGCCCGCTGCTGCACGAGGAGGGTTTCGTCGCCCCCGGCGGACTCCGGGTCCAGGACACCGCCACCGGTGCGACGCTGAACCCCGGCTGCTGCTGCGGGCTCGAGGACTGGCGCGCCTGGCTGGAGGTCGCCGACGGCGGCGAGATGTGGCTCGGCCACGACCCGATGCCATGGGCCGAACAGGCCGGCGAGACCATTCGCCTGCATCCCGACGAGGAGCGTCCCGGGCCTGTGATCGAGTTCCCCAGGGCCGCGCTCCGCCGGCTGCTGGCCGAGGTGCAGCAGGACCTCGCCGACTTCCTCCTGCTGCTCGCCGACTGGGCCGGCCGGTACACCCCCGACTCCGCCGACGCCCTGGTCGCCGCCTTCGACAGCTCGCTCCAGATCACCGGCCCGCTCCGGCGCACCCTCCAGTGGCCGGCGTATGACTGACCCGGCCCTCCCCGCCCGGGCGGCTACCCACGGCGCCGACCGCGGCCAGGGCCGTACGGTCGCCTCCGCCCGGGTCGCAGCCCGGCTCGGCGGCCTCCTCGAACCGGACCGTCCGCTCGGACGCGACCACCACCGCCGGTGAGCCGGGTCCGCTCCGGCTCAGTACTGGATCACCTACCAGCGGTCGTTGCCGGACACGTCCTCGCACTCGTACTCGTAGCCGTCGCCGCTGTCGTCGGACTGCTCCTGGTAGCTGTCCGTCGCACTCCGGCATGCCTGCTCATCGTCGAAGCCGTCACCGGCCGGGTCGCCGTCCCACAGGCACTTGTCCTCGGTGCCCCCGGGGAGGCAATCGCGCTGCACGGCCACCTGGCGCTGCCCCGCCGCCTGGGCGGTCTCCTGGCCCGCCGCCTGGCCCGCCGCCTGGGCGGTCTCCTGGCGCGCTAAGGCAGCCGGAGCCACCGTGCCGAACAGACCCACGATCGCCACCACGGCCAGACCCACCCGTACCATCCTGTCCATTCGATCCCTCTTCCCTAGGCCGACGACCTGCGCGGATCCGCGCCTGACGAAGCGACACCTACCACTGCCGGCCGAGTGATTCGGGGACGCACCACCGCCGGAGGCGCGGCCGCCACACGAAAGCGTGATCACTGGCGAAATGGTGCACCGCTGGGTGATGATGAGCAGGCGGAGACCGCCTCGGCCCTTCGCTTCCGCTCCACCACAACCACCTCGCTCGAAACAAGGCAGGGTCATCCATGTCCGAGCAGTTCGATGTCGAGCCACTGGGCGATCACGACTACCTCGTACGCGCCCACGTCAGCGAAGAAGTGATCGAATCGCGCTTCCAGGCCAGCCCGGCGGTGCTGGCGGAACTCCGGCTCCCGGAGGCCGACGAGCAGCGCGTGGTGCGCGAGGCGGCGCAGTTCCTCGCCGAACGGCAGCCGGTCATCGACTTCCCGCAGATGGTCGACCTCGACGATCTCGTCGCCGTCTACGACGACTTCATCTCCGAACTGGGCCGCCGCCTGCCGCCGCACTGACCAGGGACAAGGATCAGGCCCAACTGGTGTGCCTGAAGCACCAGTTGGGCCAGATCCACGCACCGCTCGGGTACCGCGGGCGGGTAACACGATCGGAGTGTCAGGTCTTGGGCTGCCAGCCCTCCAGGTGGGCGAAGGCCACCACGTTCTCGGTGTAGTCCATGGCGTTCCGGTCGTACGCGCCGCCGCAGGTGATCAGCCGGAGCTGCGCGTCATCGGCCTCCCCGTACACCTGCTCGTCGGGGAACTCCTTCTTGGCGTAGGCCTCGATGTTGTCGACGACGTACGTCACGGTGACACCGTCCGCACGGGTGATCTCGACCTTGCTCCCCTGTCGGAGAGCGCTGAGCCCCACGAAGACCGCGGGCCCGGTCTTGGTGTCGACATGGCCGATGACCACGGAGGTGCCGGGTTCGCCCGGTGAGGCGCTGCCGTTGAACCAGCCGACCAGGTTCTTGTCGTCGGCCGGGGGCGGAGCGATCTCACCGGAGGGCTGCGCGGCCAGCTGGGTGAAGGGGGCGTCCACCCCGATGGCGGGAATCCTCAGGCGTTTCGGCGGCGAGGAGCCCAGCACCGGCTTGGACGGCGAAGGCGCGGCCTCCGGGGGCTTGGCCTGGGCGGGGCCCGGCTGAGCGGGGCCCGACTGAGCCGCCGACGTCTGCGACGGCACCGGCCGCGCAGCGGCGGTCTTGGGGACGGCAGCCGACTTCGGGGGCAACGGCGCACCGGCCAGCGACCCGTTCAGCGGCTTGAAAATCATCAGAATGCCGAAGACGGCCATCCCGATGCCGAAGAGCGACAGCCAAGGCCTGCGGGTACGTCCCTCGGGCTGCTGATCTGTTTCGGGATCCGACGCGGAGTGAGACTCCATTCTGCAATGCCTTTCCTGAAGAGCCCATCGACGGCTTGCCTACTGGGTCTGCCACGCGCCGGCGCGGCCATCGCAACTTCGCGACGGCCGCACCGGAACTACCCAGCGGCGGTGAGCTCAGATCGTGCGATGGGCTCAGATCACGCTGCGGGAGGCAGCACGGCGGCGCAGTGCGTATGCACTGAGCCCGGCTCCGCCCAGAAGCAGAGCGCCACCGCCCATCAGCCCGGAGTCGGACTTGGTCAGACCGCCACCGCCCGCGTGGACACCACCGTGCGGGTGACGGTGATCTCCTTCCTCGTGGTCACGGTCCTGGTCCCGGCCGTGCTCGCGGCCGTGCTCGCGACCGTGGTCCCGGCCGTGCTCGCGGCCACCCTCGCGACCACCTTCATGGTCCCGGCCACCCTCGCGACCGTGATCCTCACCGTGCTCGCGGCCACCCTCGCGACCACCTTCATGGTCCCGGCCACCCTCGCGACCGTGATCCTCACCGTGCTCGCGCCCACCCTCACGGCCGTTGTCCCCGTGATCGTCGCTGTTGCCGCCGGTCAGCCCGGACAGGGCGAGGAAGCCACCACCGGCGTGAACACCACCGTGGCGGAAGTCCTCGTCACGGTCGTGGCCCCGACCGTGCTCGCGGCCACCCTCGCGACCACCTTCATGGTCCCGGCCACCCTCGCGACCGTGATCCTCACCGTGCTCGCGGCCACCCTCGCGACCGTGATCCTCACCGTGCTCACGCCCACCCTCACGACCACCCTCGTGACCGCGGCCACCCTCACGGCCGTTGTCCCCGTGATCGTCTCCCTTGTGCTCATCGCTGTTGCCGCCCGTCAGAGCGGACAGGGCGAGGAAGCCGCCACCGGCGTGAACACCGCCATGGTGGAAGTCTCCGCACTTGCGGTGCTGATGACCGTGCTCGTGCTCCCGGCCGCCCTCCCGGCCGTGCTCCTTGCCCTCGTGGTCGCCGCCCGTCGGAGCGGAGCGGCCGAGGAAGCCACCACCGGCGTGAACACCGCCATGGCGGGAGCCCTCGTCACGGCCACGGCCGCAGTCACGGTCACGGTCGCCATCGCGGCGGTCGTTCTTCTCGGGTGCAGCGTTGGCCTTCGCGTCGGGCTTGGGAGTGTCGTCGGCAAACGCGCAGGTAGGGGCAGTAAGGACGAGCGAGGCGGCAAGCGCCGCTCCGGTCACCATAAGGCGCGTGGAACGCATTGGTGCCTCTTCCTTCCGCACCACCACGAGGGCAGACGGAGTGTCAGCTCGATGTCTCGTCGTGGCGCTTCACTCACCGTCAGTCATCTACTGAGAATTCGCCACCGGACATTCCTCCATTAGTGGTATGAAATGTTCACATTCTGGCGCGCTCAGGGCCTTTCGTTCACCCGTTTCCGCCAACGCCGGCCGGGGGCCGGAAGTCGCCCCAGGGCTCCGGCCTGCGGAAACGTCCGGAACGCCGGTCAAAACGATCACCGCCGAAGGCAAGCTCGCATACTCACTCCAACTCTCACCCTGGTGGACCAAGCGTGCTGTAGCCACCGAACCGTCAAGCTCGCCGCACGACTCCTCAAATCCCCAGGCGATCGCCCGGATTGTCACAGCTGAAGTCCCGCCAGAGCTGACCGATCATCGGTTCGCGACTCGTCAGTTCCGGCCCCCCGAAGTGCGGGATCCTGCTTGATCGACTACGTCCGCGAGCCCCTGTGGGTACGCCCCTACCGCCTCTCGCCGCGACCGGAACCCAGGCACCGTGGCCGGTGCGCACCGGGCCTCCTTCAGCCGAGACGCGGCACCCGCGGCGCAACCCAGGACGGCCCTGGGCGCCTCCGGGCGGGCAGGCCGCTGGGGGCCGGCCCGAGGCCAGTCGCCCGGAGGCCAGGCGCCGACTGCTCCGCGAGCACGCCCACCCGGAGCGAGCAAGAGCAGCCCCGCCGCCCGCCCGGACCCGGCCATGGGGCCTCCGGCCCGCCAACTGGCACAGGCCCGGAGAACCCGGAGCGCGCCGGGGCGAGCGGCGGCGGCAGGCACCGGCGGCCTCGCAGCCGGCCGGCCGCGCCGCTCTTCGACCGCCGGGTGAGGGCGACAGGGGCGAGGAGCACACCGCTGAAAGCCTCCCGACTGCCGAGCCGCAACGGCCTCCGGCGGGTCGGGCGAGGTGAGCGCCCCGCCCAAGACGCCACGATCGATGGCAAGGCCGCCCGGGAGTGTCGGGCGTGTCGCGCGGCGAGATGACGGTCACTCGACCCGGTGTGTCATCCCACGAGTCGGCGGCCCCGACGCCCTTTCCTGACGGTGTTTCCTGAGAAGTCGACGACTGGCGACACGCCGTCTGGCAGGCGTGTCGGTCGAGACTTCGGCCCGCGTGTCGGGCACCGGACCTGGTACGGCGTGTCTCGGTCGGCGCGGCACGTCTTCCAACCTTGCGGCAGCCCGGGCCCCACGGAGGAGAAGGGTGGTGTCTCGCACAGGGGACGCGGACCGTGCTCGACGGCAGGACGGGTTGTCAAACGGACTGCCGTCGGCTCGCCCGCGCCAGAGGATCTCGCGTACCACATGCCGGGCTGGTCAGGCGACCGCACGTGGCGCGCGCCCGACCGAGCACGACGATGATCGCGGAGTACTCCAGCGCGGCTCACGGCTTCTCCGGGGCCACCTCAGCACGGAGCGGGAAGCCGAAGGCGCGCCTCGCCTTCAGCAGTCCGTGAGCGCTTCACCCGGTCGGCTGCACAGCGGTGGCGGTCCGCCTGCAATCACGGGCAGACCGGCCTCGGCAAACCATCCTGGCCGCCACTGCCACTCTGCGTAGTCCTCCCGCAAGAACTCCGGAGCCACCGGCTTCAGCCGGATACATGGGGCGGCAGTCTCCGGCCTCCGTGGTCAGCCTCCGGTGTACGGCGAGTTGGCGTTCCGCCCGGCGTACTCCCCACGGAGAAGCCAGCAATGGTGCTCCAGGCGCTCAACCCTGCAGCATCGCCGAGTAGTTGAGCGTTCCTCAGGTATACATGCTCCTGGAGGGCTCCTGCGGGGAACTTCCGAACCTGCCATGAGTGGCCGCCAGGGCCGTTGCAAAGTCCGGTGATCTTGTGAGTGTGCTGGTCAGGCGATGCCAAGGAGGTCGAGCGGGCGGCCGAAGGGCTCGTAGGAGGCGTGCCGGAGGCCGGCGGCGATGTTGCAGTGCCCATGCTGCCGCAGCGTGTTGATCGCCAGGTTGCGGAGGGTCGCCACCACCCGGAAGGTCATCGCCGAACTCGCGCCGACCGGGCACGCGTCGGATCCACCCGAGCCGGCCGCCGCCTACCAAGCCATCGTGAACGCCTTCAACCAGCACCCCGACCAGACATTCCGACTCCGCGACCTGCACGAACTCCTCGGCCTGCCCACCGACGACCCGGCCCTGAACGTCACCCGCAGCCGCCTGGGACGCCTCGCCCGCCAAGGCTTCCTCATACAGCCCGGACGAGGCCGCTACCAGAAACGGACTTAACGTCCTCTGAGAACTGTGCACTGGTGAAGGTGCTGCGGCCCCTACCCGTGCACTTGTGAAGGTGCGTCAAAGACGTGGCCGTGGATAGCCTGCTGGAGTCGAAGTGACCCGTGAGGTTAGGGCGCGTTAGCGGGATTCGTCATCATGGGTCCGCTGCGACCGTCAGCCCGTATCCGCAGACATCGAGATGGCGTGGTTGCGAGGAAACGTTGCGCGGAATGTCTCGCCATGAATCCCCGAATCCACGACGTCCAGAATGCGATATTCAGAGAGAGAACGATGAGAGCAAGAATCGCCAAAACTGTGATAGTCGCACTGCTGGCCGCCGGTTCCGCTGCCGTGGTCAGCGTCGCCGCCGCCTCTGCCTCGGAGGACACCGGCACCGCCATCTCGGCGTCGATCGCTTCAGGGCAGCGGGGGAACCCTGCTCCCGCCCTGACTGAGTTGCCCCGTTCCGCTCTCGCTCCGGAGCCAGGCAGGACAACGCCACGACCTCCGACGCCGGATCCGAGCAGGACAACGACACCACCTCCGACGCCGGATCCGAGCAGGACAACAACACGACCTCCGACGCCGGGCAAGCCGCCGAAGGGCTACAACGGAACAGCGAGGTGGTTCTCCCCCGGTGGTATCGCGGGGGCGTGCGGCCAGATGATCAGAGACAGCGATTTCGTTGTTGCGCTCGACCCCACCATGTTTGGAGGGGGAAACCCGCCTCACAACTGCGGAAGGGAGATCATAGTCACGTACAAAGGAAAATCCATAATCGCCACAGTCCTTGACGCGTCCCCAGATGCAGAAAGGTATGGCATCGATCTGACGCGCTCCGCATTCAAGGCACTCGCGCCCCTCGACCAGGAGACCATCAACGTCACTTGGCGTTTCGCGAAGTAGTCGGCTTACCCGTCATATTCCTTTAAAACCGTGTTCCGCCTGGCCGAAGCCGAAGCAGAAGCCCAGCAGAGCCGCTGATCAAAGCACACGAGCGGCACTGCACATACTTGCAAGCACTGACCCCAGGGCCGCTTCAAAGTCCCGGTGAGCACGTGAGTCCGCAGGTCATGGCGATGCAGGGGTCCGGGCCTGGCCCGTCACGAACGCAACGAAGCTCCGGTTGAACGGGGTGACCTTCCCAAGTCGCCCTGAACCGCCGGAGCTTCGATGTGCCGCCAGTCTGCCACCGTCTGCCTGATCAAGTCGCCCGCTCTGGACGGCGTGGCGGGATTGTCGCTGGTGGAGCGGTTGCGGCTGCTGCCGGATCCGCGTCGGCGCCGAGGGGTGCGACACCCGTTCGTGGCGGTGCTGCTGGTCGCCACCGCGGCGGTGGTCGCCGGCGCGCGCTCGTACGCAGCCATCGGCCAGTGGGCCGCGAACGCTCCGCAGCACACCCTGGCCCGCCTTGGCGCCAGGGGCACAGGAGCACTGGGCGTGCGCGTCGCACCGAGCGCCGCCACGATCCGGCGAGTCATCGGTCTGGTCTGCCCGGGCGGCCTGGCCGACCTGACTGGCGCCGATCCGGTCGGCTCGGACTCGATCGCCGTGGACGGCAAGGCCGCCCGCGGCTCGCGACACGGCACCTCGCCCGCCGCCCACCTGCTGGCCGCGATGACCGGCGACAGTCGGACCGTCACCCAACTGCGGGTGCCCGACAAGACCAACGAGATCACCTGCTTCGCCGCACCTGGCGCCTTACGACCTGACCGGGGTCACGGTCACGGCCGATGCCCTTCACACCCAGCGCGCCCATGTGCGCTTCCTGGTCGAGGAGAAGAAGGCCCACTACGTGCTGGTTCAAGGCCAAAGCCCGAACTGCACCGCAGGCTGCGGACGTTGCCGTGGAAGGAGGTCACCGCGCGCCGCTACGACCGCGAGACCGGCCACGGCCGCAAGGAGACCCGCGTGACCAGAGCCCTCACCGTCACCGACCTCGGCCTGGACTTCCCCCACGCCGTCCAGGCCACGCGCATCCTGCGCCACCGCACCAACCTCAAGACCGGCACCATCAGCCGCCAGACCATCTATGCGATCACCGACCTGACCTCGCATCAAGCCTCGCCCCAGCGCCTCGGCCAACTCGCCAGATCGCAATGGATCATCGAGAACCGGCTGCACTTCGTCCGCGACACCACCTTCGCCGAGGAAGCCTCGAAGATCCGTACTGGGTATGGACCCGAGAACATGGCGACCCTCCGCAACCCGGCGATCAACACGCTGCAACAGCATGGGCACCGCAACATCGCCGCCGGCCTCCGGCAGCCTCCTACGAGCCCTTCGGCCGCCCGCTCGACCTCCTCGGCATCGCCTGACCAGCACACTCACAAGATCACCGGACTTTGCAACGGCCCTGGAGTGGCCGCAGGTCCTCGTGCCTTCCTCGGCTCTGGAAGCCCGGAAATGCGGAAAGCCCCTCCCGGTATCCCCGGGAGGGGCTTTCACTAAAAATTGTTCGGCGGCGTCCTACTCTCCCACAGGGTCCCCCCTGCAGTACCATCGGCGCTGTGAGGCTTAGCTTCCGGGTTCGGAATGTAACCGGGCGT
>NZ_BAAATR010000006.1:0-43417 GCF_039533515.1 Kitasatospora cystarginea
TCCGAGGCCGGGGATGTCAACATATCTGGCGTTGACTTTTGGCACGCTGTTGAGTTCTCAAGGAACGGACGCTTCCTTCGGACCGCCTTCCAGCGGATCCTCCGGGCGCTTCGTTCTTTCGTGTTTCCAGCTTATCAGATGCTTTTCGCTCCGTTTTCCGGAGCGAATTCCATCGAACTCGCTTTTTGTCGCCCCTCTCGGTGCGACTCCGGAACTCTACGGGTCCGGTCCCCGACAAGCAAATCGCCCCCGCCCGGAGCCCCCCACGGGTCCCGGACAGGGGCGACGACGAGCCCGGCCGCTTGGTCAGACCCGGCCCATCTCCTCCGCGATCGCTGCCGCGAAGGCGTCGATGTCGGCCTCGGTCGTGTCGAAAGCGGCCATCCAGCGCACCTCGCCGGTGTGCTCATCCCAGAAGTAGAAGCGGTAACGCTTCTGCAGGCGCTCGCTGACCTCGCGCGGGAGCACGGCGAAGACCGCGTTGGCCTCGGCCGGCCGGACGACGGTCACACCGTCGATCCCGCGGACGGCGGCCTCGAGGCGCTTGGCCATCGCGTTGGCGTGGCCGGCATTGCGCAGCCAGAGGTCTCCGGTGAGCAGCGCCTCGAACTGGACCGAGACGAAACGCATCTTCGAGGCGAGTTGCATCGACATCTTGCGGAGGTACTTGATGTCGCGGACCCGGTCCGGGTTGAGGACGACGACGGCTTCACCGAAGAGCAGGCCGTTCTTGGTACCGCCGAAGGACAGGACGTCGACGCCCGCGTCCGTGGTGAAGGCGCGGAACGGCAGGTCCAGCGAGGCGGCGGCGTTGGCCAGGCGCGAGCCGTCCATGTGGACGAGCATGCCGCGCTCGTGGGCGTGCTCGCAGATCGCCCGGACCTCCTCGGCGGTGTAGCAGGTGCCGAGCTCGGTGCTCTGGGTGATGGAAACGGCGAGCGGCTGGGCGCGGTGCTCGTCGCCCCAGCCCCAGGCCTGCTGGTCGATCAGCTCGGGGGTGAGCTTGCCGTCCGGGGTGATGATGGTGAGGAGCTTGATGCCCCCCATCTTCTCGGGGGCGCCGCACTCGTCCACGTTGATGTGGGCGGTCCCGGCAGCGATCACCGCGCCCCAGCGCGGGAGCAGGGCCTGCAGGGCCACGACGTTGGCGCCGGTGCCGTTGAAGACGGGGTACGCCTCGGCGCGGTCGCCGAAGTGCTTGCGGAAGACCGTCTGGAGGTGCTCGGTGTACTGGTCCTCGCCGTACGCGATCTGGTGGCCCTCGTTGGCCAGGGCTATCGCGGCGAGGATCTCGGGGTGCACCCCCGCGTAGTTGTCGCTCGCGAAACCGCGGACGGCGGGATCGTGCCGCCGTACCGCGTCCGTCGCGCCGGCGAAGACGCCGGTGGTGCTCATCGGGCTGTCAGCCACAGGTGCTGTCCGTTCAGTTCTGCTGCGGGGCGGTCCCAGAGGCCCGCCAGGGTGTCGGCCAGGTCGGCGGTGTCGGTGAAACCGGCGAACTTCGCCTCCGGCTTATCGGCACGCATCTCGGGGCTGACCAGGGCCTTGATCACCAGGATGGCAGCTGCGGCGGTGGGCTCGCCGTCGTCGGCGGTGGTCTCCTTCTTGAAGGAGTCGGCCATGGCCAGGGTCCAGGCCTCGGTGGCGGCCTTGGCGGCCGCGTAGGCGGCGCCGCCGGCGGTGGGCTTGTGGGCCGCGGCCGCGGAGACCATGGCGTACCGGCCGGCCGGGCTGCGGACCAGGGCGGGCTGGAAGGCCAGCGAAGTGTGCTGCAGGGTGCGCACCACGCGGTCGTGCAGGAAGTCCCAGTCGTCGATGCGGCTGTCGAAGAAGGTCTTGCTGCCGCGCCAGCCGCCGACCAGGTGGAGCAGGCCGTCGACGTGGCCGTGCTCGGCCTCCAGGTGGTCGGCCCAGTCGTGGACCTCCTGCGGGTCGAGCAGGTCTATCACCTGACCGGTCACCTTGGCGCCGGGCACGGCTACGCGGATGGACTCGACCAGCGAGTCGAGCCGCTGCTGGTCGATGTCGGCGGCGATGACGGTGGCGCCGTCGGCGGCGAGACGGCGGACGACGGCCGGACCGCCGAGACCGCTGGCCCCGGCAACCGCGATGACCTTGCCTTCGAGTCGGGTGCTCACGCGGCGGCCCCCTGGATGCCGGCGCCGGTGATACCGGTGGTGGCGGCGATGACGCCGCTGAGCTTCTTGCTCAGGGCCTCGTAGAACATCGACAACGGGAACTCGTCGGGCAGGACTGCGTCACACAGTGCCTTGTTGAGGGCCTTGCCGTCGGCGATGTCGAGCGGCAGCGCCTCGGGGCCCTTGGCCCAGGTGGAGGCCGGGTGCGGGGTGAGGTAGCGGGAGACCAGCTGGTAGGCGGCGATCCAGTGGGCGGTCTTGGGCCGGTCGATGCCGTCGCGGTAGAGGGTCTCGATCTCACCGCAGAGCTGGTTGGTGACCTCGGCGACGCGGGCCCAGTCGATGCTGAGGCGGTTGTCGCGCCAGCGGAGCGCGTCGTGCTTGTGCAGGTAGGCGAAGAGCAGCTGGCCGCCCATGCCGTCGTAGTTGCGCACCCGGTCGCCGCTGACCGGGAAGCGGAAGAGGCGGTCGAAGAGGATCGCGTACTGGACGTCGCGGCCCTGCGGGTAGCCCTCGCCCTCCAGGCGGACGGCCTCCTTGAAGGCGGTCAGGTCGCAGCGGAGCTCTTCGAGGCCGTACATCCAGAACGGGCTGCGCTGCTTGATCATGAACGGGTCGAAGGGCAGGTCGCCGTGGCTGTGGGTGCGGTCGTGGACCAGGTCCCACAGGACGAAGGTCTGCTGGGCGCGCTCCTGGTCGGCGAGCAGCTCCTGGGCGTCGGCCGGGATCTCCAGGCCGAGCAGCTCGACGGCGCTGGTGGAGACGGCGCGGAAGCGGGCGGCCTCGCGGTCGCAGAAGATGCCACCCCAGGTGAAGCGCTCGGGGGCCTTGCGGACGGCGACGGTCTCGGGGAACAGCACGGCCGAGTTGGTGTCGTACCCGGCGGTGAAGTCGGTGAAGGTGATCGGCACGAACATCGGGTTGTCGAACCGGGTGCGCTCGAGCTCGGCGAGCCACTCGGGCCAGACCACCTTGAGCAGGACGGCCTCGAGGTTGCGGTTCGGGTTGCCGTTCTGGGTGTACATCGGGAAGACCACGAGGTGCTCGAGGCCGTCGGCGCGCTGCGCGGCGGGCTGGAATGCCAGCAGCGAGTCGAGGAAGTCGGGCTCGCGGTAGCCGGTGTCGGCCCACTTGCGCAGGTCGGCCTGGACCGCGGTGAGGTACTCCGCGTCGTGCGGGAAGAAGGGTGCGAGCTCCTCGATCGCCCCGAGCACGGTGTCGATCAGCGGGTCGACCGTGTGGCGCTGGACGGCCGCGAGGTCGATGGAGCCGTCCTTGGACTGGAGCGGGCGCAGAGCCTCGACGGCGTCCTTGAGTCGCAGCCAGGCGGGGTTGGCCGCGTGGCCGGTGGGCTCGGTGGTCGAGGTCGCTGCGGGAAGGTCGGCCGCTACAGCGAGCCTAGGCGAAAGATTCTGCATCTGAGACTCACTTCGACAGAAGTTATTTCGACACGGACACCATAGGTTCGAAAGGTTCTCCTGTTCAAGGGGGGTCGGCGGGGAAGGGATGCGAAGGTGCCGGCTGTCCGGCATCCGGACATCTGGCGAACGGCTGTGGACAGACGTCCCGGTGGGGTGCGAACCTCCCGCCATGCTCCCGGCGGATCTTGTGGCGTCCTGCCACCGCGACCTGCTCCGGGTGTGCTCCTGTCGCCGCGCGCACGACCGCTGCTGTCGCCGCTGACGCCGGTCCGGGAGGCACCGCGGAGACGGTGCCGTACGCCGACCATGCCTCGCGCCCCGCAGCGCCGCCACCGGGAGCTTCCGGTGTGTTCACCGCGCGCGGTGGGCACCTTGTCCCGAGGGCACGCGTCCGTGATCCCGCTTCTTCGCCCTCCCCTGGAGTCCAGCCATGATCCATGCCCCCGGCTCGCGTGCCGCCCGCCGGGCGCCGTTCGCCGCACTGCTCGTCGCGGCCTCGGTGCTCACCGCCTGCGCCCCGCAGGAGGCGGGCGCCGGCGGCGCCTCCTCGGCCACCGCCTCCGCTTCGGCGGGAACCGCGGCCGGGTGCCCGAAGGGCGCGCTGGCGACCAGGAAGGCGGGCACGCTGACCGTCGGCACCGACAAGCCGGCGTACGCCCCCTGGTTCTCCGACGACCGGCCGGAGAACGGGAACGGCTTCGAGTCCGCCGTGGCGTACGCCGTCGCGGACCGGCTCGGCTACCCCAAGGACAAGGTCAGCTGGGTGGTCAGTCCGTTCAACAGGGCCTTCGCACCGGGCGCCAAGGACTTCGACTTCGACATCAACCAGGTCTCGATCAACGAGGACCGCAGGAAGACGGTGGACTTCTCCTCGGGCTACTACGACGTGCGGCAGGCGGTGGTGGCGCTGAAGAGCTCCAGGTTCGCGTCGGCCGCCGGCCTGGCCGGCCTCAAGGGCGCCAAGCTGGGCGCCCAGGTCGGCACCACGAGTCTGGCGAGCATCAACGACGTCATCAAGCCCGGCCAGGGGCCGGCAGTCTTCGACGACAACGACCTGGCGAAGGCAGCGCTGAAGAACGGTCAGATCGACGCGCTGGTGGTCGATCTGCCGACCGCCCTCTACATCACCGCTGCCGAGATCACGGACGCGAAGGTGGTCGGGCAGCTGGAAGGCGGCAGCAGCGCCGAGCAGTTCGGCCTGGTGCTGGACAAGGGCAGCGCGCTGACCGGCTGCGTCAGCCGGGCGGTGGACGGGCTGCGCTCCGACGGCACGCTGGCCGGGCTGGAGAAGCGGTGGCTGTCCGACGCCGTCTCGGCACCGGTGCTCACGTGACCGCCCGCACGGCGGCGGGCGAACTGTCCGACGGCGGGACGCGCGGCGACGGTGCGGACGAGCCGTACCGCCCGTCCGCCCGCCGGCTGGCCCGTGAGGCGTACCACCGGCGGCGGGCCAGGAACTCGGCGCTGATCGCCGCGCTCAGCACGACCGGCACCGCGCTGGTGCTCTACCTGGTGGTGGTCAACTCGCCAGGCTGGCAACGCACTCGGGACACCTTCTTCAACGCGCACTACGCCTGGCAGGCGCTGCCCGAGGTGCTCAGGGGCCTGCGGATCAACCTCGAACTGATGGCGGTCTGCGGGGTGTTGATCCTGGTCTTCGGCCTGTTGCTGGCGGTGCTGCGCACCCTGCGCGGGCCGGTCTTCCTGCCGGTGCGGCTGCTGGCCGCCGCGTACGTGGACTTCTTCCTCGGCCTGCCGATGATCATCTGCCTGCTGATCATGATCACCGGCGTGCCCGCACTGCGGTTGACCGGGGTGATCACCGACCCGCTGCTGCTCGGAGGCGCGGCGTTGGTGCTCACCTACTCCGCGTACGTCTCCGAGGTGTTCCGCGCCGGGATCCAGTCGGTCCACCCCAGCCAGCGCGCCGCCGCCCGTTCGCTGGGCCTCAGCAACGCGCAGACGATGCGGTACGTGGTGCTCCCGCAGGCCGTCCGCCGGGTGGTGCCGCCACTGCTCAACAACCTGATCTCGCTGCAGAAGGACACCGGCCTGGTCTCCATCGGCGGTGTGGTCGACGCGGTCTACGCTGCGAAGATCATCACCTCGCAGACCTTCAACTACACGCCCTACCTGGTCTCGGCACTGGTCTTCATCGTCCTGACCATCCCGATGACCCGGTTCACCGACTGGACGACGGCCCGGATGAACCGCCGCCGGCACCAGGGAGGAACGGTATGACCGAGCCCGTGCTCCGGCTGGAGGCCGTCCGCAAGAGCTTCGGCGGCCACCTGGTGCTGCGCGACGTCGAACTCGCCGTACCCGCCCACTCGGTGACCGCGCTGATCGGCGCCTCCGGTTCCGGCAAGTCCACGCTGATGCGCTGCGCCAACCTGCTGGAGGAGATCGACGACGGCGCGATCTTCCTGGACGGCGAGGAGATCACCGACCCGCGCGCCGACCAGGACGGCGTCCGGCGCCGGATCGGCGTGGTCTTCCAGGCGTACAACCTCTTCCCGCACATGACCGTGCTGGACAACATCACCCTCGCCCCGCGCCGGGTGCACGGGGTGGGAAGGGTCGAGGCGGAGGACCGGGCGCGGGAACTGCTCGACCGGCTCGGCCTGGCCGCCAAGGCCGGGGAGTACCCCGACCGGCTGTCCGGCGGGCAGCAGCAACGGGTCGCCATCGTCCGGGCCCTGGCCACCGGGCCGCGGCTGCTGCTCCTGGACGAGATCACGGCGGCGCTGGACCCCGAACTCGTCGGTGAGGTGCTCGCGGTGGTCCGGGACCTCAAGGAGCAGGGCATGACCATGGTGCTCTCCACCCACGAGATGGGCTTCGCCCGCGAAGTCGCCGACCAGGTCTGCTTCCTGGACAACGGGGCCGTCCTCGAACAGGGCCCGCCCGAGCAGGTCTTCGGCGACCCGCGGCAGGACCGCACCCGCCGGTTCCTCAGCCGTATCGTCGCCACCGGCCGCCTCGCGCCCTGACCCTCCGGAAACCCGGGTGGCGAGCGGAACCGCGCGAGCCGCGCTTCCTCTCGCCACCGATGAGTTGTCCGGCGAACCGCTCCGCGCCATCCGGTGACCCGCGCGGTCTCCCGCGCTCCCGGGGAGTTGCCCCGCGGGCCACAGGCCCGAACACCTCTATGCGCCCCCGCACGCGCCCTGCTACGCCCATCCCTGATCGGTGATCGTGGACGGGAACAACGTGATCGGCCGAGAGGTGCACCGATGCACGGACCCGCACTCGTCACCTGGTTACTGGCCGCACTGGCCCTCGCGTCCAGCGGGTACTGCCTGGTCCGCCTGTGCGGACCAGCTCCGTCCTGCGCCGCTCAAAGCGGCACCGGCCGCCGCACCGGCCACCGGACCGAGGCCACCGAGGCGTTGATGGGCATCGGCATGGCGGGCATGGCCCTGCGCCCGGGCGTTCTCTGGGGTTGGCTGTTCGCGCTGCTCGCCGCCGCCCAGGTGTTCGCGGCACTGCGCCGCGGCAGTCCGGCCCTCCGGGCGCACCGGCTGCACCACGGGATAGGCGCGCTCGCGATGACGTACATGGCGCTCGCCATGGCCGACGCGCCGGCGCACGACCACGCACACGCCCACCACGGCGCGCCATCCGGACTGCCGCTGCTGACTGGCGCGTTGCTGCTCTACTTCGGCTGCTACGCGCTCTGGAGCGGCAGCCGGCTGCTGACCACACCGCACGGGGCGGTTGTGGCAGCGGGCGACGCCGGGACGACCGACGGCGTCTCCCGGGCCTGCCGACTGGCCATGGGTGTCGGGATGTTCGCGATGCTGCTGTCGATGTGACTCCGGGAAGGCCGCTCGTGCGGTGCATGCGGCTCGGCGGACGGGCTTGGACTTTCGGCGGTTCCGGTCGCACCGGCGGTCCGCCTACCGTCGCAACCAAAGATGATCACCCGAGCACTGCCGGCCCCGGACATCGCCGTCCCCGCGGCCACCGTCGCCGAGACCGCACTGACGGTGGCCGGCCCTTGGTGGGGGCTGCCGCCCGCGGTGGGTGCGCGGCCCGCTCGACGCGGCCCGGGGCCAGGGCACGACGGATGGTCGGGTGGCCGGGCCCCGGTGCCTGTGCCGCTCCCCCGTCGGCGGGTCGGCCCGGGAGGCCGAACCGCGCTCGGTCCGCCGGAGGGCGCCGGGAGGAGGGCACGACTGCTGATCCTCATGTCCGATCCCTGACCTGTTGCCCGGCCCCGCCCCATCCGCCGGCAAGCCCCACCTACCCCGAGGAGTCCACCCGCCGCCGCTGACAGGCGTTCAGTGCTGGCCGCCCAGTGGTGTTGGTCACCTGCGTGTCAAGGACGTTCCCCGAGGACTTGGCAGCGCATAGGTTGGGGGCAGCGCGATGCCGCGCTCCCGCGCGTCCTTGGGGGAGCATTTCGACATGACGGCCCTGCTCAGCCTGCTGCTGCTCGGAACACTGCTGGCCACCGTCGCTCCTGGGCGGCTGGCCCGGGCGCGCTGGGCCGAGCGAGAACCCGTGCTCGCCCTGTGGGCCTGGCAGTGTCTGGTGGTCGCCGTCCTGCTGTGCTGTGTGCTCGGCCTGCTGCTGGCCGCATCGGCCGCGCTGCCGGAACTGCGCGCACTGCTCTTCACGGGGGCACCGAGGGAGGTCGAGGCGGCGTACGGCCTGTCGGGCTCGGAGGGCTGGGGACGGCTGTGCGCCGGGCTGCTGGCACTCGGCGGGGTGTGGACGGCGGTCTCCTTCACCCGCGAGGTGCGTGCCGCCCGTGCGCTGCGCGACCACCGACATGCCGAACTCCGCCACCGGGCCCCCGAGTTGCCCGCCGAACTGACCGCTGACCGGGCCAGGAGTGCCCGCGAGCGGCTGGTGGTGCTGGAGAACGCGCGCCCCGAGGCGTGGTCCCTGCCGGGCCCCGGCGCCCGGCTGGTGGTGACCACGGGCGCCCTCCGGCAGCTGAGCGACCACGAGCTGGCCGCCGTGCTGAGCCACGAACGCGGCCATGTCCGGGCCAGGCACCACTGGCTGGCCCAGTGCGCCGAGGCACTGGCCACCGGCTTCCCCGGGGTGGGGGTCTTCAGCGCCTTCCGCGCCCAGGTCGGGGAGCTGGTCGAACTGGCCGCAGACGACCGTGCGGCCCGCCGTCACGGCCGGGTGACCACGGCCCTCGCCCTGGTCGAACTCAACTCCGGCCGCGGGCTGTTCGGGTCCTGCCTGCCACAGCAACTGGCCCAGTCACCGCGCCGGGTGGACCGCCTACTGGCCGGCGAACCGCGCCTGCCCGTCCACCACCGCCTGCGGCTGACCATCACCGCCCTCGCGGCCCCGGCCGCCGTCGTTCTGCTGGCCGTCGCACCGGGACTGGCCACCCTGTTCTGACGCCCCGTCCCGACCGCCCCTGCGTCGCCCCACGGACGGCGATGCCCCGGCAGGCGGGATCAGGAACACCAGGCGTCCGCGGCAATGACGCTCAGGACCGCTCATCGGCGATCGGGCACGAACAGGAAGCGCTCCAACACCGGGCGAGTGCGGTGCCGTTGAGAGCCGACTCCACCAAACCCCCGTGTTGGTGGAGTCGACTCGCCGTACGGGTCCGCCCGCTGGGAAGCAGCGGGGGTGGTCCGGACACGGATCTCCCCGGGTTCGGGCACGGCGGACCTGGCCCCGCCAGTATATTGGCCGAGAGCCAGTCAACGTACGGAGCAGACACGATGGCACCTCGCGGGGAATCGGTCAACGAGGAGATGCGTGCGCGCTCCCGCCGGCGCATCATGCGGGCGACCATCGAGCTGGTGGACGAGAACGGATACGTCGGGACGACGCTCAGCGACATCGCCGCACGTGCCGGGCTCGCCCGGGGGCTGCTGTCGTACTACTTCGACGGCAAACGGCTGTTGATGCAGGCCGCCACCCACCGGCTGATGCACCTGGAGCTCGCCGCGGTACTGGCCGAACTACCCCCCGGCACAGGCCCCGAGGCCCGGTTGGCACGTGCCATCGACGCCGTGCTCGGCCTGGCCCTGGACCACCCGCGGGTGATGCGCTCGCATCTCGCACTGATCCTCGATCCGGACGCCGGCACCTTCGTCCAGGACCCGGAACAGCAGCGACTCGGGGCGATCCTGCGGGAGTTACTGCAGGACTGGGGTGCGGAGGATCCGGTCGCGGAGCACGCGGTGCTGCGCAGTGCGCTGATGGGCGGCTGCATCGGCGTGCTGCTGCCGGGCGCCGCACTACCGTTGGCCCCGATCCGGGCCGACCTCTTCGCACGTTACGGGCTCGCCTGGGAACTCGGCGTCCCGCCACAGCCGCAGGCCCCGCTCCGGCCCCAGCTGTCCGTCCGCGTCTGAGCATCCGCTCGGCGACCGGGGCGACGGGCCCTACTCGCCCGCGCGACCGGCCCGCTGCGAAGCGACCGAAGTCTTTCTTGTCCCCGTTCGCCGGGCACCTGCGCCCCGGAGCCGCTCCGGGCTCGGATCAGCTCTCGGCGAGGATCGACCTGAAGAGGTCGATGGTCTGGTCGGGGGTCAGGCTGTCGACGCAGAGCCGTTCCATGACCTGGACGTAGGAGTCGACGTCGTCACGCTTGTCGAGGTAGAGCGCGCTGGTGAGCTGTTCCAGGTAGACCACGTCGGCCAGGTCCTGTTCGGGGAAGCGCAGGATGCTGAACGCGCCGCTCTCGCCGGCGTGCACCCCGAACCGGAACGGCATCACCTGGATCACCACGTTGGACGTCTCGGCCACGTCGATCAGGTACTGAACCTGACGGCGCATCACACCGTGCCCACCGACCGGGCGTCGCAGCGCGGCCTCGTCGATGACCGCCCACAACCGGGGGCTCTGGCCTTCGGTGAGCAGCTTCTGGCGGCGCATCCGCAGGCTGAGCCGGCGTTCGAGCTCCTCGTTGCTGAGTACGGGCCGGGTCTGCCCGAAGACGGCACGCGCGTACTCCTCGGACTGGAGCAGGCCGGGGATGAACTGCACCTCGTACGTGCGGATCAGTGTGGCGGCCTCCTCCAGGCCGACGTACGTCTGGAACCAGCCGGGCAGCACATCGTTGTAACTGTGCCACCAGCCCGGCTTGTTGGCCTCGCGGACCAGGCCGAGCAACGCCTCCCGCTCGGCTCCGTCGTGCACACCGTAGAGGGTGAGCAGATCGGCCACGTCGCGTTCCTTGAAGCTGACCCGGCCGAGCTCCATACGACTGATCTTCGACTCGGAAGCGCGGATCTGGTAGCCGGCATCCTCGCGAGTGATCCCGTGCCCCTCGCGCAGCCTGCGCAGTTGGGAGCCCAGGAGGATGCGGCGCACCATCGAACCACCGTTGGGCTGGACTGTGGTCATGCCGTCGAAACCTCCGCCTAGGGCAAACAGGGCACAGTCTGCCATCAGTTGAGCGCTCTGGGTGCCGGTACTGGCAGAACGATCTATCAGATCTATCACCGGAACACCATCATGCACGTGCATTCGGCGCTTGCATATGCCAATAGTGCGACTGCACGTGAATCGACTCTTGCATCTGCAGTGAGCGCAGAGGACCATGGTGCACGTGCACCTGCACATCCCTGGCAATCCCGCGGGCTCCACGTTCGACCCCGCGCGCGACTCCGCACACCCACTCGGCCGCACAGCAGCACGGTCGGGCGCGCGTGCGCGCGTGTGGGCCGTCGAGGAGGCTGGCGCGCGGCCGAGCGAGTCGGAGGTGACCGGCATGACCCCCCTGGGTCCAGCCGTGTCCGCCCCCTTATGGGAGGAGCTCTTCATGGGCACCGGTACGGCTGTCCTGGCCGACCCCCACGTGGTCACCTGCACGCTCGCACCACGCTTCGAAGCCGTCAGAACCGCTCGCGAGTTCGCCAGATCGACCTTGAACGGCTGGGGCCTCGGTGAGCTGTTCGACGATGTCTCCCTGGTCGCCTCGGAGTTGGTGACCAACGCCCTTCGGCACGCGCTCGGCGCCCGCCGGGACGAGTGGTCGGCCATCGCCCCCGGCCTGGCGCCGACGGGTGCGCCACAGGCCGCCGACGAGTCACTGCCGATCCGAATAAGCCTGGTGCACCGCGCACCTCAGCTGGTCTGCGCGGTGAGCGACCCGAGTTGCGCCGGCCCGATCGCCCGCGAGCCCGACTTCGTCGCCGAGTCCGGCCGGGGGCTGCACCTGGTCGACTCCTTCAGCCGCTCCTGGGGCTGGCACCCGCTGGCCGGTGCGGGCAAGGTGGTCTGGGCCCTGTTCGAGGCCAAGGCTCAGCCCGAGCCGGCACTGGCACCGTCCGGTCGGCATCGCCGCTCCGCCTGAACCGCCCGGCCCGGCCGATCGAGCCGAGCATCCCCGGGTGGGCCGCCGCTCCGCCGCCACCCACCGCATCCGAGCGACCCGGCCACCCCTCAGCCGCCGGTCGCATCCCGCCGGTTCACCACCCGGCCTCGGGACCCACCGCACATCCGGGCGGACGGCCACATCCACCGACTCCCGAGCCACGGTCCCGCCGACCCCGCAGGTCTCATGGCGGCAACCACGGACCAGCGGCAACCACGAACCGGCAGCAACCGTGGACCGGTGCGAGTCCGCGAGCGACCCCGAACCACTCGGCTCCGCACTCCTCCGACCAGCCCCCTGCGGGCCGCGACGGCCCGGACGGCCCCTGAATGCCCGCGAAGACGATGAAGGCCGTCGTGGCTGACGGTCCCACGACGGCCTGTTAGCCGCAGAGCTGACGGCGGTTCAGGCCGTCAGATGGTCGAACTCCCCGTCCTTCACGCCGAGCAGCATCGCGGCGATCTCGGCCCGGGTGTATATCAGCGCCGGCCCCTCGGGGAAGCGCGAGTTGCGCATCGCCACCTCACCGCCCGGCAGAGCGGCGAACTCGACGCAGTTACCCTGCGAATTGCTGTGCCGGCTCTTCTGCCACACCACACCTTCGAGGTCCGCAGCCGCCATGCCGTTGTACGTTTCCTGCATCTCCTGCACCGAATTCTCCCGACCTGCCGGGCTTACGCCCTACTTGACGCGATGATAGCTCCAGTGCACGTGCATCAGCACGGGACATTGCCCGTGCAGTCAAGCGTGTCGGAATGTGTGCCAACCACTCCACTTGGTTCGGCTTTGACGGAACGTAAGTGGACATAGTCCAGCGAATCACAGTTCGTCCGATGACTGCCCGTACCGGGCCCGCGCCACCGTGTTGATCTTCGTGCGCCCGGCACCGGACACCCGCGCCGCACCCCGCGATCACCTGTGAGGCACGTCACCCAGGACGGCAACTGACTGCTTTTCGGTTGCGCGGAGCAACAGGTCGTCAGCAAGGATTGGGTAATTTGATGGCAATTGTCCAGATTTTGCGCGGGTTAGGCGCCCACTCTGGGGATCCGGATGCAGTCCCGCCTGCCGAATGTCCTACGATCTCCGCCATGAGCACCGCAGCCATCCCGGGCGCGCCACTGCCCGTCCGCACTCCAGGCTCCCGTGCGCGGGGGCGCCACCGCCGTCCCGAGCGCCCCGAGATCCCGGCCGGTTCCCCGGCACTGGTGCTTGCCGTCCCCGCTGCGGCCGGGCCCGAGGCGAGCCCGATCGTCGAGGAACTGCTGTCCATCGTGCGCGGCGAGCAGCCCGGCATCGAGACCGCGGCCGGCTACCTGGCCGGCGAACAGGCCGACGCCAACACGGCGGAGGACGTCGCGGACGGAGACGGCCAGGCCGCCCCGACCGTGGCCGAGGTACTCGCCCAGGCCACCGAGGCGGGCATGCCCACGCCGGTCGTGATTCCGCTGCTGGCCGGCCCGCACGGCTTCCTGACCTCCCTGCACAAGCTCGCCGGCGAGACCGGGGCGACCGTCACCGATGTGCTCGGCCCGCACCCGCTGCTGGCCGAGGCGGTGCACGTACGGCTCTCCGAGGCCGGCCTGGCCCGCGCCGACCGGGCGCGCCTGTTCGCCATCACCACTGCGGCGGACGGCGTGGTCCTGACCACCGTCGGCGGCGAGGAGTCCGCCGCGGCGGCCGGGATCACCGGCGTACTGCTGGCCGCCCGGCTCGCGGTACCCGTGGTGGCCGCCGCCCTGGACGTGCCGGGTTCGGTCGCCGCCGCGGTCGAGCACCTGAAGGCCACCGGATCCCAGCGGCCGGCACTGGCCCCGCTGGTGATCGGCCCCGAGGCCGATCCCGAGCTGCTGGCCGCGGCAGCCGAGGAGACCGGCTGCCCGAGCGCGGCCCCGCTCGGCGCCTACCCGACCGTCGGTCAGCTGATCGCGTCCACCTACCTGGCCGCACTCAACATCCCGGGCCCGGGCGAGGCCCCGGCCGTCGTCGCGGAGCAGCCCGCCGACTGAGCACCCGACAAGACCGTACGAGAGGCCCCCGCGAGGGGCCTCTCGGCGTTTCCGGGATCCCCAGGGGTCCGCGGCCCCGCTCGGCCCAGGTCGAGCGGGGTGCGGACCCCTGGAGCCGTGCGGCCGGAGTCGGATGGCGAATTGGCAAACCCCCGCGCGACATTTGCCGCATCGACTCGCAATTCGGACATTTGCCATCACCCTCTCCAGTGGGCCGCATTGACCCGGACCCCACTCCCCATCATGGCTTTTCAAAACCTTCACAACTGGTCGCCCCGACCCCCCGAAAATGCCGCGGCATCACCTGAAAGGAAGGCAGATTCCCACTCGGGCCGCATACCTGAAAGAGCCCCATCGGATTCCCTGGAAATGCCGGCGTGCATTCGATCTTGAGGAATCCGCGAATGGCCTGTGAGGGAACTCACAGGTGTTTGCGGATTCAACTTAAGTCTGCTTAACGTGCTCTCCGTTCGTTGACACACGGACCCAGCTCTTCCGGAACGCCGAGTCCTGCCGCCGGAGCAGCTGGCACCGCAGAACGCACCGACGGCAGGGGCGGGGGAACCAGGTAAGTCGCCCGAGAGCCGGCCAGTATTCGGCCGGTTCCGGGCTAGGGGTGAAGCCGTGCGCAGCACGGCCGGGCAACTCCAGCCCGAATCCGACAGCTCACCTCGCAGGCGTGGGAGAGGAACGCACCTTCATGCTGCCCATCAACGCCAACAAGCGTGCTCGCCGTCTGATCGCCGCCACGGGTGTGGTCGGTCTCGGCCTGTCGATCCCCGCCCTCGCTGCCTCCGGTGCCTCCGCCGCTTCCGTCTCCACCTGGGACAAGGTCGCCCAGTGCGAGAGTGGCGGCAACTGGAGCATCAACACCGGCAACGGCTTCTACGGTGGCCTGCAGTTCACCGCCTCCACCTGGGCCGCCTTCGGTGGCACCCAGTACGCCCCGCAGGCCAACCTGGCGACCAAGGCGCAGCAGATCGCCATCGCCGAGAAGGTCCTCGCCTCGCAGGGCCCCGGCGCCTGGCCGGTCTGCTCGGTCAAGGCCGGTCTGACCAAGGACAGCGCTCCTGCCCAGGTCGACACCTCCGCGCCAGCCGCTGCCCCGGCTCCCGCCGCCCCGGCTACCCCGGCTCCGGCCGCCACGCCGAAGAGCGCCCCGGCCGCCGCCCCGCAGGCCGCGAGCGGCGCCAAGTACACCGTGGTGGCGGGCGACTGGCTGTCGTCCATCGCGACCAAGAACAATGTCGATGGCGGCTGGCAGAAGCTGTACGACCTCAACAAGTCGGTGCTGCCCCAGGGTCCGGACATGATCTTCCCCGGCCAGCAACTGGCGCTCGGCAGCACCTCGGCCGCCGCTCCGAAGCAGGACACCCAGAAGCCGGCCGCCAAGCCGAGCAGCTCCAGCACCCCGGCTCCGGCGCCGGCTCCGGCCAAGCCCGCCACCCCGGCTCCGGCCGCGACCGCGACCGGCAGCAAGGCCGCCGCGGTCAACTTCGCGCTCTCCAAGGTCGGCCAGGCCTACGTCTACGGCGGCAGCAGCGACGGCGGCTGGGACTGCTCCGGTCTGACCCAGGCCGCCTACCGCCAGGCCGGCATCTCGCTGCCGCGCGTCGCCGCCGACCAGGCCGACGTCACCACCAAGGTGTCGCTGGACAAGCTGCAGCCGGGCGACCTGCTGTTCTGGTCCAACAACGGCAGCAACTCGGGTGTCTACCACGTCGCCATCTACATCGGTGACGGCAAGTACGTCGAGGCCGCCAACCCGAAGGCGGGCGTGAAGGTCGAGACCATCGCGAACTACGCCCCGGACTTCGCCGGCCGCGTCTGACGGTCCCGGCTCTCCGCGTGAGGCCGCTGTCCCCGGTGCTCTGGTCGGCGCCGGGGACAGCGGCCTCACCGGATCCCGAGTGCACGGGGCGGCTCGGTCGCACGGTCCCCCGCCCGCTCGTGGTTCCCCGCGCCGCCGGGCGGGCACCGCATCAGATGCTCGGAGAACCCGTGTGCCGCGCGGGCTGGTGGCTCGGTTCCCCACCCTCTAACGTCGGTTGCGCCTGCAGCCACAGGAAGGGGAACGCCATGACGAAGGTCACCGTCAGTCTCGACAGCGATCTGGCGATCGAGGCGATGCTGCTGTCCGGCACCAGGAGTCCGCAGGACGCGGTTGAGTTGATCGTCCGCGACTACCTGGCCACCGGCCGCCGTACCGAGGCCCGTACCGGCGACGCCGCCGACGCGCACCGGGTCGGCCAGGGACGGCCCGCCACCGAGGAGGGCTGAGGGACGGTCACCCCGCGCTGCCCGGTTCGTCGGCCGCACTCTCGCCGTGGTCCTTGCCGTTGCCCCTACCCTTGCCCGGCTTCTTGCCGCGCCCGGGCCAGCGTGCACGGGTGAAGACCATCAGTCCCGCGAAGATCACGGCCGCGATGATCGCGCCGATCAGGGTCGAGCCGCGGAACCAGGGCGCCCGGACGTCCATCACCCGCTCTCCGGCATGCGCTGCGCTGCCGCTGCCCACCGCGATGCCGAGCGTCCAGAGGTTCGGCATCGCCAGCAGCAGGGCGAGCACCAACCAGGCCAGCGTCACCTTCCAGGGCCGCCGCCGGTGCAGGCCGGCCCACGCCGCCAGCAGCGGCAGCAGGGTGAAGCAGATCCCGAAGACGAGCCCCAGCAGCAGTCCCGCGCTCAGGTGCCCGTTGACCATGTTGCCCACCCGCTGCGCCCACCAGCGCGGGATCGTCGCGGCCCAGGCGAAGTAGACGACCGCCCCGGCGACCAGCAGTCCACCGCCGAGCAGCAACCGCCTGCGCCAGATCGGTGCCGCTGCGTTCTCCCCCGTCCGACCAGCTCTCATGTCTCGATGCTGGCGACCGGCGGGCCCACTCGCAGCGCGAGCCGAGACCCCCTTGCCCGCCGGTGTCCGGCAGACGGGCTCAACGGACGGTCGATGGCCCTCGGACCCGGCATTGCTCCATCCGGGGGACGGTGCAGGCCCCAGCACGGGCACCGGCCCGTGACTGCGCACCAGAACAGGCACCGGCCCCGTGGCAGCGCGCACTTCCATGACGGCGCGCCCCTCGAACCCCGAAACGGCAGCGCGTCGGCCCGCCGGGCAGAACCCGACGGGCCGACGCACACCCGGAGCCTCACTACCTCCGGGTCTTCAGCCTTCCCAGCCCCTCAGTGCGCCCGGGCCCCGGTGGAGCCCCGCATCACCAGCTCCGGCTGGAACATGAACTCGGCACGCTGCCCGGGGTTCCCCCCGACCTCCTCCAGCAGCGCGTCCACCGCGGCCGTGGCCATCGCCTCGACCGGCTGACGGATGGTGGTCAGCGGCGGCTCGGTGAAAGCTATCAGCGGCGAATCGTCGAAGCCGACCACCGAGATGTCCTGCGGGACCGAGAGACCGCGCTGGCGGACCGCGCGGATCGCGCCGAGCGCCATCATGTCGCTGCCGCAGACGATCGCGGTGCAGCCCTGGTCCAGCAGGGCGCCCGCGGCCGCGTGTCCACCCTCGACGCTGAACAGCGTGTGGTGGACCAGGGATTCGGCCTCCTCCTCGGTCCTGCCGAGCAGTTCCCGGACGGCCGCGGTGAAGCCCTCGATCTTCCGCATCACCGGGACGTACCGGCGCTGGCCGACCGCCAGTCCGATCCGCTCGTGGCCGAGCTCGACCAGGTGCTGCACGGCCATCCACATCGCGGCCCGGTCGTCCGGCGAGATGAACGGTGCGGAGATCTTCTCGCTGTAGCCGTTGATCAGCACGAACGGCACCTGGCGGCCAGTCAGCTTGGCGTAGCGGTCGTGGTCGGCGGTGGTGTCGGCGTGCAGCCCGGAGACGAAGACGATGCCGGCCACGCCGCGGTCGACCAGCATCTCGACCAGTTCGTCCTCGGTGGACCCGCCCGGCGTCTGGGTGCACAGCACCGGGGTGTACCCGTGGCGGCTGAGCACCTGCTCGATCACCTGGGCCAGCGCGGGGAAGATCGGGTTGCTCAGCTCGGGAGTGATCAGACCGATCAGGCCCGCACTGCGCTGGCGCAGCCGGGTCGGCCGCTCGTAGCCGAGCACGTCGAGCGCCGCCAGCACGTTCTGCCGTGTGGTGGCGGAGACGCCCGCCTTGCCGTTGAGGACGCGGCTGACGGTGGCCTCGCTGACCCCCGCCTGCGCCGCGATGTCCGAGAGTCGCGCCGTAGTCACGGTCCCGAAGCCTATTGCAACCATCTCAGACCGCCCACCACGTGGTGCTGTCCGGTTCCAGCACGGCCTGACCGCCGGTGACCTCGGTGCTCCCGACCGAGCTGAGCAGGACCCTGCCGGGGGCGGTGACGGTGACGGGTTCGGCGGTGGTGTTCACGGTGCACACGAAGGAGGCGCCCTCGGCGCTGTCCCGGCGGAAGGCCAGGGTGCCTTCGGGGCTGTCCAGCCAGGTCACCTCGCTGCCCGCGCCGAGCGCGGACTGGGCCCTGCGGACGGCGAGGGCGGAGCGGTAGAGCTCCAGGGTGGAGGTCGGGTCCCCGGTCTGCGCCTCGACGCTGAGTTCGGCCCACTCGGCGGGCTGCGGCAGCCAGGACGGCCCGCCCGCCACCGGCCCGAAGCCGTACGGGGCCTCGGTGCCGGACCACGGGATCGGCACCCGGCAACCGTCGCGGAAGCCGTCCTGACCGGCCTGGCGGAAGAAGGACGGGTCCTGGCGGACCTCGTCCGGCAGGTCGGTGACGTCCGGCAGGCCGAGTTCCTCGCCCTGGTACAGGTAGGCGGAGCCGGGCAGGGCGAGCATCAGCAGGGTGGCGGCGCGGGCGCGGCGCAGGCCCAGTTCGCGGTCGCCGGGGGTGCGGATCTGGGTGCCGCCGGGCGGGTTGCCGAAGCGGGTGGCGTGCCGGGTGACGTCGTGGTTGGAGAGCACCCAGGTGGTGGGGGCGTCGACCGGGCGCATCGAGTCCAGCGAGGTGTCGATGACCTCGCGCAGGGCCGCGGCATCCCAGTAGGTGCTCAGGTACTGGAAGTTGAAGGCCTGGTGCAGCTCGTCGGAGCGGACGTAGTTGGCGGTGCGCTCGACGGTGGGGGTCCAGGCCTCGGCGACGCCGATCCGCATCCCCGGGTACTCGTCGAGGATCTTCCGCCAGGAGCGGTAGATCTCGTGCACGCCGTCCTGGTCGAAGAACGGCATGATGTCGTTGCCGAGCAGCTTGAGCTGGTCGCCCGAGCCTATGTCCGGCAGTCCGTCGGCCTTGACCAGGCCGTGCGCCACGTCGATCCGGAAGCCGTCGACGCCCATGTCCAGCCAGAACCGCAGAATCGAGCGGAACTCGTCGGCGACCGCCGGGTTATCCCAGTTGAAGTCGGGCTGCTCGGGGGCGAACAGGTGCAGGTACCAGTCGCCGGGGGTGCCGTCGGGGTTCTTCGTCCGGGTCCAGGCCGGGCCGCCGAAGATGGACTCCCAGTCGTTGGGCGGGAGTTCACCCGTCTCGCCCTTGCCGGGGCGGAAGTGGTAGCGGTCGCGCAGCGGGGAGGCCGGGCCCTCGCGCAGCGCGCGCTGGAACCACTCGTGCTGGTCCGAGGAGTGGTTGGGCACCAGGTCGACGATGATCCGCAGGCCCAGCTCGTGGGCGTCGCGGATCAGCGCGTCGGCGTCCAGCAGGGTGCCGAACATCGGGTCCACCGCGCGGTAGTCGGCCACGTCGTACCCGGCGTCGGCCTGCGGGGAGGCGTAGAACGGCGAGAGCCAGACCGCGTCCACGCCGAGGTCGCGCAGGTACGGCAGGCGGCTGCGGATACCGGGCAGGTCGCCCATGCCGTCGCCGTTGGAGTCGGCGAAGCTGCGCGGGTACACCTGGTAGATGACCGCGTCACGCCACCAGCCTCTGCTCTCACCGGCGTTCGCGGCGGTCGGCGCTGCGGCGGGCCGGGAGGTGTCGGCCAGGTTCTGGGTCATCGGACAAGTCATCCTTTGAGGAATCAGAGGAAACGGTTGCTGATCAGGTGGGGTGGCGATCAGGCCAGGTACGGGTCAGGACTTCGCGGCACCGGCGGTCAGGCCGGTGACCAGGTGCTTCTGGACCAGGTAGAAGAACAGCGCGGCGGGCAGCGCGATCAGCACCGAGGTGGCGGCCATCAGGTGCCACTGCGCGTCGTGCTCGCTGATGTAGGTCTGCAGGCCCACCGCCAGCGTGTACTTGTCGGAGCTGAGCATGAAGGTCGAGGCGAACGGCACCTCGGCCCAGGCGGTGAGGAAGGAGTAGAACGCGGCGACGGCCAGGCCGGGACGGGCCAGCGGCATGATCAGCCGCCAGAACGTCCCGAACGGGGTGAGCCCGTCCACCCGGCCGGCCTCGTCGATCTCCACCGGGATGGTGTCGAAGTAGCCCTTCATCAGCCAGGCGCAGTACGGGACGATGGTGCCCGCGTAGGTGAGGATCAGGCCGAGGTAGTTGTCCAGCAGGTTGAGGCTGGACAGGATGGTGTACATGGGCACGATCACCACGGCGATCGGGAACATCTGGGTGAGCAGCAGGGTCCACATCAACTGGCGGTGGCCGGGGAAGCGCATCCGGGACACCGCGTAGCCGGTGGTGGCGGCGACCAGCACCGAGAACACCGTGGTGCCGAGCGCGACCAGCAGCGAGTTGCCGAACCAGACGAGGAAGTCGGTGTGCTGCAGCACGAAGCCGTAGTTGCCCAGGCTCATCTTGCCGAGGATGTCGCCGGGGTGCAGGTAGTCGGTCTTGTCCGGGCCGAGCGAGATCCAGGCGATCCACAGCACCGGGAAGAGCGCCACCAGCGAGGCGACGGTGAGCAGCCCGTGCAGCAGTGCCGTGCGGAGCGGACCACGCTCGCCGCGCGCCCTTCGGTGGGGCTCGGCGGCCGGCGCGGACTGCGCTGCAGTGGTGGGGAGTTCGGTGGTGGTGGCGCTCATTCGCTGGCCTGCCTCGTCGTGGTCGGTGGGGTGACTGCGCCGGTCCGCGGCATCACGCGTTCTCCTCGTTGCGGACCTGCCAGCGGCGGTAGAAGCTGGTGAAGACGACCAGGATGGAGAGCAGCAGCACCCCGTAGGTGGCCGACTCGGCGTAGGCACGGGGCTGTTGGCCGAAGCCGAGGCGGTAGGCCCAGGTGACCAGGATCTGGGTGTCCGGCGAGCCGTCGCCCAGCAGCAGGAAGATGATCGCGAACTGGTTGAAGGTCCAGATCACGCCGAGCAGGATGACGGTGCTGCTGACGGTGCGCAGCCCGGGCAGGGTGACGTAGCGGAAGCGCTGCCAGGGGGTGGCGCCGTCCATCTCGGCCGCCTCGTAGAGCTCGGCCGGGATGGACTGCAGTCCGCCGAGCAGCGAGACCATCATGAACGGCACGCCGCACCAGGTGTTGACGATGACGACGGCGAACTTGGAGGCGAGCGGGTCGCTGAGCCAGGACGGCTGCGGCAGGTGCAGGAAGCCGAGGAAGCTGTTGACCACTCCGCTGTCGGAGAGCATCAGCCGCCAGGAGAAGACGGTGACGAAGGTGGGCACGGCCCAGGGCAGGATCAGCAGCATCCGGTAGGCGAGGCGGCCGCGCAGCTTCTGGTTCAGCAGCATGGCGAGGCCCAGGCCGAGGGTGTAGTGCAGGGCGACGCAGAAGACGGTCCACAGGACCGTCCAGATGAAGTGCGACCAGAACCGGTCGTACGACCCGGGGCCCCAGAGCACGTCGGCGTAGTTGTGCAGGCCGACGAAGTTGAAGCTGTCCGGGATGTGGTTGACGCCGATCTGGCGGCCCACGTTGAGGCTGTTGGCGTCGGTGAGGGTCAGGTAGACGCCCCGTGCCAGCGGGTAGCCGACCAGTACGCCGAGCACGATGACCACCGGCGCGACCATCGCATAGGCGTACCAGTGCTTGCTGTACGAGAGCTTGAGGCGCTGGAGCAGGCCGGGCCGCTGTTCGCGGCTGCCTTGGCTGGGAGCGCCCTGCACGGCGACTGCCATCTTTGACACCTTCTCGGGAGGTCCGCCGCCTCGCTGCGGCGACTGCTGTGCATACGGGAGGCCGCCCGGCCCACCGGTGGTGCGGTGGGCCGGGCGGCTGGGGACTTACTTGCTGAAGCCGGGGAGCAGCTTGGCGAAGTCGGTGGCGGCGGTGTCCAGGCCGGCCTGGGTGCTGGCCTGGTCCTGGGCGACCTTGGTCAGGTCGGTGCCGAGCGGGGTGAACATCGAGCTGTACTCGGGCAGTTCGGGGCGCGGCTGGGCGACCGGCAGGATGGCCTGGAAGCCGGCGATGCCCGGGTCGGCCTTGACGTCGGCGGTGTAGGCGTCGGCACGGGTCGGCAGGGTGGAGTTCTTCTGCGCGAGGAAGGTCTGGCTCTCGGCAGAGGTCAGGAAGGCGGCCAGCTTCTCGGCGGCCTCCTGGTGGGCCTTGTCGGAGCCGGCGTAGACCGAGACGTTGTGGCCGCCGGTCGGCGCGCCGGCCTTGCCGGAGGAGCCGGCCGGGACGGGGGCGATGCCGAGGTTCTTCTTGTCGGTGAAGGCGGCGCCCTTGTAGATGTTGGTGATCTCCCAGGGGCCCTGGATGATCATCGCGGCCTTGCCGTTGTTGAACGCGTCCATCATGTGCGCGTACGAGTCGGTGGTCACGTCGGCCTTGACGGTGCCGGGCGAGGTGAACATCGACTTGTAGGTGTCGATCGCCTTGACGGCCTCGGGCGAGTTGATGGTGATCTTCTTGTTGGCGGCGTCCACCAGGTTGGTGCCCTCGCCGTAGAGGAACGGCATCGCGTAGTAGCCGTCACCGGCCCGCATGAACAGGCCGTCCACGCCGGCCTTGTCCTTGATCTGGGCGGCGTCGGCCTTCAGCTCGTCCCAGGTGGTGGGGGCCTTGTCGATGCCCGCCTTGGCGAAGATCTCCTTGTTGTAGAGCAGGCCGAGGGTGTCGGTGACCAGCGGCACGCCGTACAGCTTGCCCTCGTAGGTGGCCTGCTTGATCAGGCTGGACTGGAAGGCGGAGACGTCCTTGGCGGCGGCGGTCCCGTCCAGCGGCGCCAGGAAGCCGGCCTTGGCGAAGGCGGCGGTCCAGCCGACCTCGGAGCGGAAGACGTCCGGCGCGCCCTTGGCGCCCATCGCGGTCTGCAGCTTGTTCTGCGCCTGGTCGAACGGCACGTTGACGAAGTTGACCTTGATGTCGGGGTTCGCGGTCTGGAACTTGTCGACCAGCGCCTTGTAGTTCGGTGCCTCGTTGGTGGCGTTGGAGGTGTCCCAGTAGGTGATGGTCACCGGGCCGTCGGCCTTGCCGTCCGAACCGGAACCGCCGCTGCTGCCGCACGCAGCAGTCGTGACCGCGAGGGCCGCGATGAGGGCGGAGGCCGCGATGCCACGCCGCATGAGAACTCCTAGAAGGTGGGGGTGCCCGAGATGGTGGGGGGAGCGCGCATAATGGCTGTCCCGTGCCGACTGCGCCGTTGCGGCCGTCGGGCTTGGGCAGGAACGTAACAGGCGCGCAATCAGCAACGAAAGTCCTTGCAGCAACTTTCTGCAACATCTTGCGATCGTTACGCCCGCGTGTCCTCCGCGTTGCCGCAAGGTAGTCGACCTGTGGCCATTCTCTTAGCAATTGTCCGATTTGCAGGGCATATTCCGGCCTGTGCGCAGCCTCACAAGGCCCCAGATGGCATCCCCTGCATTTAAAAGGATGATCCTCCTATATATTGATGGCGCTGCCGAACGCAGCCAGATCCGTCAGACCGTGTTGGAGGAACCCGTGCTCTCCCCCGAATCGACCGCGATCGTCCGCGCCACCCTGCCCGCCGTCGGGGCCGCCATCGGCGAGATCACCACGCTGTTCTACGGCCGGATGTTCGCCGACCACCCCGAGCTGGAGCGCGACCTCTTCAACCGCGGCAACCAGGCCGCCGGCGAGCAGCCCAAGGCGCTGGCCGGGGCCGTCGCCGGCTACGCGACCATGCTGGTCGAGCAGCCGGAGGTGCGTCCGGCTGCGATGCTGGCCCGCATCGCCCACAAGCACGTCTCGCTGGGCATCACCGAGGACCAGTACAAGATCGTGCACAAGTACCTCTTCGCCGCGATCGTCGAGGTACTCGGCGCCGCCGTCACCCCCGAGGTGGCCACCGCCTGGGACGAGGTCTACTGGCTGATGGCCGGTGAACTCATCGCCCTGGAAGCCAAGTTGTACGCCGAGGCGGGTGTGGCCCCGGGCGAGACCTGGCGCCCGGTGACCGTGGTCGCCCGCACCCAGGAGTCCCGCGGCGCCGTCTCCTTCACCCTCCGCCCGGCCGACGGCAGCCCCGCCCCCGAGTTCCGGCCCGGCCAGTACGTCAGCGTCGCCGTCCACCTGGCCGACGGCGCACGGCAGATCCGCCAGTACAGCCTGTCCGCCGCCCCCGGCGGCAGCCACTGGCGGATCACCGTGAAGCGGGTGCACGGCGGGGACACCCCGGACGGCGAGGTCTCCAACTGGCTGCACGCCAACGTCCAGCCCGGCGACCAGCTCACCGTCTCGCTCCCGTTCGGCGACCTCACCCTGGCCGAGGGCGCCGAGCCGCTGCTGCTCGCCTCCGCCGGGATCGGCTGCACCCCGATGATCGGCATGCTCGACCACCTGGTGGCCAGCGGCTCGAAGCGCCCGGTCATCGTGGTGCACGGCGACCGCTCCCCCGCCGACCACGCCCACGCCGAGCAGCTGCGCACCCTCGTCGCCGCCCTGCCCGGCGCCGAGCTGCACCGCTGGTACCAGCAGCCGGCCGAGGACGACGCCCAGGCGCGGACCGGCCTGGTCGACCTGGCACAGATCGAGGTACCGGAGGGTGTGCGCGCCTACCTGTGCGGACCGCTGCCCTTCATGCGCGCGACCCGGGCCGAACTGCTGCGGCGCGGCGTCCCGGCCCAGTCGGTCCACTACGAGGTCTTCGGCCCCGACCTCTGGCTGGCCTCGGGCAACTGAACCGGCTCGCGACGGGCAGCACCCCGGTGACACGGGGTGCTGCCCGTCCGGCATGTTCGCGACCGGCCGCCCGGCGCGCTCATGACCAGCCGCCCAAAGCGCGCGGCGGCCTCCGCAACACCCCGGAAGGCCGCCGACTCAGCTCAATTCCCGCGACGGCCGATCGAGATGCTGCAGACGTGGGGGCCGACGAAGGGGTGCAGCCGGAGCGCGCCCGGCTGTCCGGCACGCTCCGCGATCGCGTCCAGCAGGCCCTGGTGCACCGAGCACACCACCTCGGGGTTGCGCTCCGCGTTGTGCTGGAACGGGCAGCCGTGCAGCAGCACCTCACCGCCGCCCGCGTCGCCGTCCGTGCGGAGTTCCGGCTCGAAGCCCCAGCCGTCGGCGGCCGCCATCACCTGCTCGGTGAGCGAGCCGTCCGCCGCCTGCTCGGTGGCACCCCACAGCCGGCCGGCCTCCCCGGCCCGCTGGGCCCGCTCACCCCTGCTGTCGCCGAGGCCCAGTGCCAGCACGTCCACCAGCGTCCGGTAGGCGACCAGCTGCTCGCGTACGGGAGCAGCCGCGTACAGCAGCCGGGGCCGGCCGCGGCCGCCCGTCGGCTCCTCCTGGCGCACCTCGACCAGACCCGCCTGCACCAGTGCGGTCAGGTGGTGGCGGACGGTGGTGATGTGTTGCCCGACCAGTTCGGCCAGCTGCCGGTTGTCCAGTGGCTCGGCCGCGTCGGTCAGTGCCGCCAGCAGCGCCCGCCGCGCGGGCACCGCGAGGGCCTTGTGCACACCGGGGTCCGAGCTCTCCATTCACCCAATACTACGGCCGGACGTGCGAAGCCCCGGGAGACCGCCCGCCCCGGCCCCGGCACTGCGATCCCACGCCCCGCCCGTGCGGTCCGGCTACCCGCTCACGCCCAGGCGCAGCACGGTGGTCGAGCGGAACTCCTCCCCCGGCCGCAGCTCGGTGGAGGGGTAGGAGGGCTGGTGCGGGGAGTCCGGGTGGTGCTGGGTCTCCAGGGCGACACCCGCGTACGGACCGTACGGGACGCCGCTCGGACCGGTGACCGCGCCGTGGAAGGTGTTGGCGGTGAAGACCTGGATGCCCGGTTCGGTGGTGAGCACCTCCAGGGTGCGGCCGCTGACCGGGTCCTCCAGAAACGCCGCACGGGCCGGCGTGCCGTCCGCGGGGCGGGGCCTGAGCACCCAGTTGTGGTCGTAGCCGCCCGCCCGCAGCTGCGGGTGCTCGTCGTGGATGTCCTTGCCGATCGGCCGGGGGGAGGTGAAGTCGAACGGCGTTCCGGCGACGGGCTCGTACGGGCCGTAGGGGATCAGCCGGTCGTCGACCGGGGTGTACTGGTCGGCCTCCAGGGTGAGCAGATGGCCGAGGATGTCGCCGTTGCCCTCGCCGGAGAGGTTGAAGTAGGCGTGGTTGGTGAGGTTGACGACGGTGGGGCGGTTGGTGGTGGCCCGGTAGTCGATGGTGAGGGTGTCACCGTCGAGGGTGTAGCCGACCCGGACCTCCAGTGCGCCGGGGAAGCCCTGGTCCCCGTCGGCGCTGTGCAGGTGGAGCCGGACTCCGCCGGGTACCTCCTCGGCCGTCCAGATCCGGTGGGCGAAGCCGTCGGGGCCGCCGTGCAGGGTGACACCGCCGCCGGTGGAGGCGAGTTGGTGCTCCTCGCCGTCGATGGTGATCCGGCTGTCGGCGATGCGGTTGGCGTAGCGGCCGACGACGCTGCCGTAGGTGCGCGCGGGACCGAGGAGCGCGCCGAGGTCCTCCGTGCTGAGCAGGATCTGCGCATCGGCGCCGGCCCGGTCGGGTGCGGTGAGGGCGTGCAGGGTCGCCCCCAGGGTGAGCACGCCGGCCGTGATCGGGCCACTGCGCAGCGTCCAGCGCTCGATCGCGGCTCCGGCGCCGCTGGCGGCGAACGGCGCCCGGCTGACCTCGGTCGTCCCGGCCGACCCCGTCATGACTCGCTCCTCCCGGCGGCCCTTCGCCCGAGGACCGCCCCTGCTTGGGGATCTGTACGCTCGCCAGGTTAGCCCTGGCCTCCGTGCCCGGATCGGCTGCGACCCTCCCGCACCCGGTGGTTCGTCAGTCTTCCTTTCCCGGTCGTCCCTCCGTCGATCCCGGCTCGCCGTCCGGCTCCGGCCCTGCGGTCAGCCCGAGCGCCGCCGCCAGACCCTCCGGGCCGCTGCCTGCCTTGCGGTGCACGGCGGCCAGCCGTCGGTGCACCAGGCTGAGCGGGAGGTCCAGCCGTTCGGCGATCCGCTGCGGCGGGACGCCCCGGACTGCCAACCTGGCGACGTCCCACTCGGGCTCGCTGAGGCCCTCCTTGCTCAGGGTGCGCAGGCGGTTGGGACGCAGCACCGAGGTGGCCAGTTCGGTCCTGGCCCGGTCGACCAGGCCGTCGGCGCCGCAGGTCTGGGCCAGCTCCATGCCCTGGTACAGGTACTCGGCGGCGTCGGTGAGCTGTCCGACCCTGCGCAGCGCGGCACCCAAGTCCACCAGGGCGCAGGCGAGTTCGAAGCCGGCCGGGGACTGCGAGAGCCAGCGGACGGCCTGTTCGAGCAGGTCCACGGCGCGCTGGCCGTCCCAGAGTTCGGCCTGCATCCGCAGCGCGGTGCCGATCGCGGACGCCGAGCCGAAGTCCCTGGCCAGCACGACGGCCTCGGCGGCCAGCTTGCGCGCCCGGTCGGGCTCGGTGGGGAAGAGTGCCTGGGCGAGGTGTCCGACCCAGGGCGCCCAGATCGTGTTGCGCCAGCCCCGCCTGGTGAGCTGCTCACCGACCTCCTCGAAGACCTCGGCCGCGGCGGCGTGCTCGCCGATGGCCAGCAGCAGCTTGCCGTAGAGGGTGGGCGCGTCGGGCAGCACCATCGCGGTGGGGTGGTACGGCGGTCCGAAGCGGTACTTCTGGGCCAGCTCCCAGGCCTCGTCGACGCGGCCGCGGGCGAGCAGGGTGTCGGCCAGCACGCCGACGATGTCCCACTGCAGCGGGATGTCCGGGGCGATCCGCTCGGAGATCCGCAGGCCCTGGCGCAGGTAGTCCTCGGCCTCCATCAGGAAGCCGCGCCGGAACCGGGTGAGCCCCATCAGGAAGTACCCGAAGCCCTTGTGCGCGCCGCTCCAGCCGGCCATCTCGAAGCCGAGCACGGCGTCGGAGAACAGCTTCTCGGCGCGGGCGAGCTGGTCGGTGTAGGTGTAGGTCAGGCCGATCAGCGCGGGCAGTTCGAAGCCCCAGGTCGTGTTGGTCCAGCCGATCTCCTTGGGCAGCCGGCCGTTCTCCAGGGCCTTGTCGGCCAGGTCGATCGCCTCGGCCACGGGCCTGCCGCGCAGGGTGAGGTCCCAGGCGCGCATCACCCGGATCACCCGTTCGGGGACGGTGCTGCCGGTCAGGGTGGTGGTCAGCTCCTTCAGCCTGCGGGAGCGGCCGGGGCCGTCCTCCTCGTCGCGCCGCCACGCCACCCACATGTAGTGCAGGGCCTGGAGCCGCAGCCTGCCGGGCCCGGGCTCGGTGTTCTCGGCCTCGCGGCGGCAGACCTCGGCGGCCTCGACCAGCTCTCCCGCGTGCGCGAGCACCTCGGAGAGCCGGAAGGTGGCGTCCACCCGGAGGCCGGGGCTGAGTCCCGGATTGAGCGACAGCGCCAGCTTCAGCTGGTTGACGGTGGTCTTCGGGTCGGTGAGCAGCGCGGCGCAGCCCGCCTCGTACAGCACCTCGGCCCGGTCGTCGTCGTCCGGTGGCTCGTCCAGGGCGCGGGCCAGACAGCGCTGGGCGGCCTCGGGCGCGCCGATCGCCAGGTGCTCGGCGGCGGCAGCGCGCAGCTTGCGGACCATCCGGTCGTCGCCCTCGGGGTGGGTCTCCAGCAGGTGGCGGGAGGCTTCCAGCAGGGAGCCGCCGTTGTTCTCGATGATGGTGGCGGCCATCCCGTGCATCCCGGTGCGGGTGCCGGCCGGCATGGACTGGTAGATCGAGGTGGCGATCAGCGGATGGACGAACTCCAGCCGGCCGTTGGGCGTGCTGGTGAGGATCCGGTGCTTGCGCAGCTGGCGGACGGACTCGTCGGCCTCGGCCGCGCCCTGGGCCGAGATGCTGGCCGCGAAGCTCTGCTTGATCTCGGTGCCGAGCAGGGCCGCGGCCCAGGCGAACCGCAGGGTGCTCGGACCGAGCTTGGCCAGCCAGTGCTGGAGCGTCATGCCCTTGGCGGCGGCGGCCAGGTCGCGCAGCTGCGGGCTGTTGGCCTCGATCGGGTCGAGGCACTGGTCGCGGACCTCGCGCAGCAGCGCGGTGGTGTCGTACGGGTTGCCCGCGGTGACGGCCCAGACCTGGCGGCAGAACGCGTCCTCGGCCTCCTCGCCGAGGGCGGCGCGGACCAGCCGGGCGACGGACGCGGGGTTGAGCGGGCGCAGTTCGTGGCTGCGGGTGGCCTGCTCCTGGATCTGCTGCTGGAGGGCCTGGGCCTCCTCCTGGAACTCGTCGCGGTAGGCGAAGACCAGCAGGACGGGCAGGTGGCGGGTGCGGGCCGCGAAGGAGGCCAACCAGCCGAGCGACTCCTGGTCGGCCCAGTGCAGGTCGTCCACCACCATCACCAACGGCGCACGACGCGGCGCGAGTTGGCTGAGCAGGTAGTCCAGGCCGTCCTGCACGCCCTGCGGGTCGAGCCGCTCGACCTCGCCGGAGGGCGGGACCAGGCCGATGGCCGGGCCGACGATGCCGTACCAGGCGCCGAAGACCTCGGCCAGCTCGTCCTTGTCGAGCGTGCCCAGCACCGGGAGCAGCAACTGCCGCAGCACGTGGAAGGGTTCCGTGGTCTGCCGCTCGCCGCCGCGACCGGAGAGCACGGTGCAGTCCTCGCGCAGCCCGGCCAGCCGGCGGACCTGGTCCAGGATGCTGGTCTTGCCGCCGCCGGCCGGGGCGGAGAAGACCAGCAGCTCGCCGATCTCGGTGCCGCCGGCCGCGAAGCGGCGGCAGAGCCGGTCCAACGCGTGCTCGGCGGAACGGAGTTCGGCCTCGCGTTCGTGCAGCGTCTGCGGCTCCGCGGCACCGGACGCCGCGGTACCGATCGGCGGGACACCTCCTTCCGGCGCAGCCTCGCCCGCTGGTCCGTGCTGCTGTTCAGCCACCGCTGCCCCTCCGCGTCACCTGATGGTCTGTCCGCTGCCGAGACTATCCCCGCAAACCTCCGAGTGTGGTCCATTCCCGCAGGCTGCGGTGGTCTTATGGGGTTCGGAGCCCTCGCCGGGGGCAAATGCCCTGTTATCTCTAACACCTGATGATCAGATCGACTACTGTTCCGCCCGTCAATGGCAATTGATCAGCGCTATTCGACCACCGCCAGCAGGAGTTCAGCACAGGTCCGCCAGCACACAGCACCACTGTTCCCCAGCAGCACCGGGAGTCCGATGTCCGACGACACCTTTCTTGAGCTTCCGTTCACCCACCGCCGCAACCCCCACCAGACCGAGGCCGCCGACCGCCACCTCGAATGGCTCCGGCGCCACCGGGAGCTGGTCACCGTCGTCAGCGAGCCGACCTACACCGGCTGGGACATCACGGAACTCGCCTCCCTGGTCTACCCCGAGAGCTCCGCCGAGGACCTGGCACTCGCCGCTGACCTCATGGGGTTCTACTTCCTGTTCGACGACCAGTTCGACGGCCCGCTCGGGCGCCGCCCCGACCAGGTCGCCCTGGTCTGCGAGCGCCTCACCGCCATCGCGTACGGCGCCCACCCGGCCGGCACCTCACCCGCCGAGCGCGCCTTCGCCGACCTGTGGCGGCGCATCAGCCGCGGCATGACGGATCGCTGGAGGGCGCGCGCCGCCTACAACTGGGAGTTCTACTTCGCCTGCCACCCCGCCGAGGCCGCCGGCCGGAACATCGGACAGCCGCCGGACCGGGAGAGCTATCTGACCCTCAGACGCGGGACCGCAGCGATGGAGAGCATCTTCGACATGATCGAGCGGCTCGGCCGCTTCGAGGTGCCCCAGCAGGTGATGCACCACCCGCTGCTCCGGCAGATGCGCCAACTAGCCGCCGACATACCGTCGTTCACCAACGATGTGCGCTCCTACCCGCAGGAGGCCAGGCGCGGCGACGTCGCCAACCTGGTGATGATCGTCCAACGGGACCGCAGCTGCTCCGCCGAGGAGGCCTGCGCGGTGGTCTGGGACGAGGCCCAGCGGATGGCCGACCGGTTCTGCGGCCTCCGGGACGAGCTCGCCGACCTCTGCCGCTGGATGGCGCTGGACGAGGCGCAGCAGCGGGCCGCGCGGCGCTACGCCGACGGGATGGCGTTCTGGATCGCGGGCTACCTCCGCTGGGAGTCCCGCACCCTCCGCTACCACCACGACTGAGCCGGACGCCCCGGATCCACAGCGGGGCGCTCCGCGCACCCCGAGCCGCAGGGCGCGCTGGTACCAAGGGCGACGAGCGACAGCGGGCGCAGGGCCCCCATCCCCAGGCCTTCGGCCGGGTCCCCGGGCCCGGAGGCTGGGGGGAGTGCCGGAGCCAGGGCCCCTCGCCCCCAGGCCTTCGGGCGGGGGCGCCCCCGCCCGAGGTCGGGCAACGAGGGCGAGTGCCGGCGCCGACTCCGTCGATCGGCGGCTCCGCCGCGGGGAGCGCCCGGAGACGAACGGGCGAGGAGCAACGGGCTACCGCGTGGCCGGCTCGCCCCGGCCCGCGGCACATGTCGCGGACACTCCCCGCGCCCGCCGCTCCAACGACGGCATCGGGCGCGCAACTCCCGTTGCACGCCCCTTCTTTGATCAAGTGCGCGCCATGGCGGCCCGAGCCGAGCGCGGCTAGGGTGCAGTGCGAGGACACCCCGCCCCGGCGACCGAGCGTTCTCCGAGCACGTTCCCGACTGTCCGCGCGGGCCCGCGAACCGGGCCCGTGCGCCGTCCCGCCGTCCCGCGGACGGCAACCCGACGCAGCGAGGAGCACTACCCAGCTGGCCTCCTCCCCCTCGCGAACGAGGGGATTCCAACCCTCGCGGGTCGGGCTTTCTGCTTCACGGCCGACGGCCGACCTGGAGTTACCAGCGGAGGGACGGTGTACCGCCCATCGGCCTTAGATCAGCTCCACAGACCTGACTTCCCGCCAGCCCGGCGGTAGGCCCGGCCAGCTTGGTTGTCGCCCACCGGGCACCACGAAGCCTACCATCCGCTCAAAACCACTTACTGTCAGTAGTGGGGGTGGCGGTCCGCCTTGACGTCGAAACGCCGCTTCCTGACCTGCTGCGCAGGAGGTCCGATTCCTCCCCCGCAAGCGGGGGCACCCCACCCCCGGCTGAAGCCGGGGGTCTCCTCGGAGGTATCAGATGACCGTGTACCAGCCCCCCGGCCGGCCCGGCAGCATCGTCCGCTACCACCCCCGCTACGAGCACTGGATCGGCGGCGCCTGGACGCCGCCCGTCCGCGGCCAGTACTTCGAGAACCCCACGCCGGTGACCGGGCAGCCGTTCACCGAGATCGCCCGGGGCACCGCCGAGGACGTCGAGGCGGCCCTGGACGCGGCGCACGCCGCCGCACCCGCCTGGGGCCGCACCGGCCCGGCCGAGCGGGCCGGGCTGCTGCTGCGGATCGCCGACCGGATGGAGCAGCACCTGGAGGAGTTGGCGGTCGCCGAGAGCTGGGAGAACGGCAAGCCGGTCCGCGAGACCCTGGCCGCCGACCTGCCACTGGCCGTCGACCACCTGCGCTACTTCGCCGGTGCGCTGCGCGCTCAGGAGGGCGGCCTCTCCCAGCTCGACGAGGACACCGTCGCGTACCACTTCCACGAACCGCTGGGCGTGGTCGGCCAGATCATCCCGTGGAACTTCCCGCTGCTGATGGCGATGTGGAAGCTGGCCCCGGCGCTGGCGGCGGGCAACGCCGTGGTGCTCAAGCCCGCCGAGCAGACCCCGGCCTCGATCATGCTGCTGATGGAGCTGATCGCCGACCTGGTGCCGCCGGGTGTGATCAACGTGGTGAACGGCTTCGGCGTCGAGGCGGGCAAGCCGCTGGCCTCCAGCTCGCGGATCCGGAAGATCTCCTTCACCGGCGAGACCACCACCGGCCGCCTGATCATGCAGTACGCCAGCGGCAACCTGATCCCGGTCAGCCTGGAGCTGGGCGGCAAGAGCCCCAACCTCTTCTTCGCCGACGTCGCCGACCGGCGCGACGCCTTCTACGACAAGGCTCTTGAGGGGTTCGCCATGTTCGCCCTCAACCAGGGCGAGGTGTGCACCTGTCCGAGCCGGGCGCTGATCCAGTCGTCGATCTACGACTCCTTCCTCGGCGACGGCCTGGAGCGGGTCCGCGCGATGCGCCAGGGCAACCCGCTGGACACCGGGACCATGGTCGGCGCCCAGGCCAGCAACGACCAGCTGGAGAAGATCCTCTCCTACATCGACATCGGCCAGGCCGAGGGTGCCAAGGTGCTGGCCGGCGGCCAGCGGGTGGACCTCGGCGGCGAACTGTCCGGCGGCTACTACGTCGCCCCGACCGTCTTCGAGGGCACCAACGACATGCGGATCTTCCAGGAGGAGATCTTCGGCCCGGTCGTCGCGGTCACCCGCTTCGAGGACTTCGCGGAGGCCGTCGACATCGCCAACGACACCCTGTACGGGCTCGGCGCGGGCGTCTGGAGCCGCGACGGCTCGACCGCCTACCGGGCAGGACGGGCCATCCAGGCCGGCCGGGTGTGGACCAACTGCTACCACCACTACCCCGCCCACGCCGCGTTCGGCGGCTACAAGAACTCCGGTATCGGCCGCGAGACCCACAAGGTGCTGCTCGAGCACTACCAGCAGACCAAGAACCTGCTGGTCAGCTACAGCGGACAGGCGCAGGGATTCTTCTAGGATGCGCCCCTCCCAGGTCTCGGTGACCCCGCAGGCCGCCGAGCTGCTGCGGCAGCTCGGCGGCGAGCACGGACCGCTGATGTTCCACCAGTCCGGCGGCTGCTGCGACGGCTCGGCACCGATGTGCTACCCGGCCGGAGAGCTGCACGTCTCGCCGGAGACCGACCGGCTGCTCGGCGAGCTCGAGGTGGACGGGCTGGACCCGGTCCCGGTCTGGATGGCCAGGGACCAGTACGCGTACTGGTCGCACACCCACCTCACCATCGACGTGGTGCCCGGCCGGGGCAGCGGGTTCTCCCTGGAGGCACCCACCGGCCTTCGCTTCCTGACCCGCTCCCGCCTCCTCACCGACGAGGAGTCCGCGGCCCTGGGACGGTAGCCCGGGGCCGCGGGCCCCGCGGCGCCGTCCGCACGCACGGCACCGCACCCGCGGGTGGCTCACCCCGCCAGGAGCCTCGCCTTCACCACCGCGAACTCCTCCGGGGTGAGCACCCCTCGCTCCACCAGCCTGCCGAGCTCGCCCAGGACCTGTCCGGCCAGGTCGCCACCGCCCGGAGGCCGCATCAACGGAGTCCCCGCCGGCCTGGCGGCCCCCAGCGCACGGACCGACCGCACCGGATACGGCGTACGGACCATCACACCCTCACTTCCCGGCCGCCGCACGAGCCTTGGCCACGCGCACGGCCTCCTCGATGTTCTCCGGCGGAATCCGCACACCCGAGGCGATCCGTCCGCCGACCCCGCGCAGCGCGTCCGCCGCGGCCTGTGCCCACACGTGCTCGATCAGCACCAGCAGCGCCACCGTGCCGGGTTCCAGCAGTCCGGCGGCCTCCTGAGCGTCCTCGGGACCGATCAGCGGGAGCACCTGTGCGTGACCGCCGCCCCCGACGACGCCCCTGAGGTGTTCGAAGTCGGCGAGCTCCCCGTAGCTGGCCTCGCCGTCGGGGTGCCGGGTGACGACCAGTGAGTCGATCACCCGGATGTCACCGCCGGTCCGCAGCTTGCACAGGGCCGACGCCGCCTCGACGGTGATGGTCTCCTGCGGAAACGTCAGGACGAGCAGTTCGGCCGGCCCCATCCGAGGCTCCCTTCCGGTCGGAATTGCCCCATATCGGGATCTAAGCACACCGCCACGCCGATTCACCGGAGGCGTCGGCCGCCCCCCGAGCGACACCCTCGACGGAGAGTGCGCAGTCCGCCACATTGTGCGACAGTGCTGCCGACCCATCCACCCACGATCTGAGGACCCGTCAGATGACCATCGCCGTAGCCAAACTGTCCGACCCGACCGTCCGCGCCGCGGTCACCGCGATCAACGCCAACGACCGCAAGGCCTTCCTGGCCCTGCTGGCCGAGGACGCGACGATGTCCGACGACGGCTCGGACCGCGATCTGCTGCCGTGGCTCGACAAGGAGATCTTCTCCTCCCACGGCCACATGGAGGTCCAGACCGAGTCCGACGGCGGCCGCGCGCTGATCGCCAACTTCACCAACGAGACCTGGGGCGAGATGCGCACCGCCTGGCGGTTCATGGTCAGCGACGGCAGGATCAGCCGCTTCGAGACCGGCCAGGCCTGACCTTCCGACCGGTCGGCGCATCCCCGCTCCAGGCCCGGACCGTAAGCGACCTCACACCTCGCCGTCTCACCTCGTGAACCGCCCACCGCACCTTCCCGCACCGGACACCGTCGAGGCCGGCCCCCGCAGTGCGGGGGCCGGCCTCGACGGTGCTGTTCCTCACGGGGCCGTACGGTGCGCTCCTGTCACCAGCGGCCGCCGTGGTGCCAGCTGGGCTCGCGAGCCGGCGCGGTGGACGTGGTCGGCGCGGTGGACGTGGTCGACGTGGTTGAGGTCGTCGAGGTGGACGACGTGGTCGACGCGGTCGAGGTGGACGACGTGGTCCCGGTGCCCGTGATCTTGTTGTAGCGGAGCGGCGTGTAGTAGCTGGTCGGCCAGCCGGCCAGCGAGCTGGCGTTGGTGTTGCCCTGGTACTCGCTGGTGCGCACGCTCGGGTTCTGCTCGGAGTAGTAGTTGAAGGTTCCGGCCGACTGGTTGATCCAGTTGCCGAAGAGGATCACGTGATCGGCCGTGTAGTCGAGGGCGTCGCCGCTCTGGAGCTGGGAGATGGCGATCTTGGTGGCGACGTTCGGGAGGGTGGAGGTGACCATGCTGGAGCCGAGGTGCCAGGCCATGGAGATGAAGCCGGAGCAGTCCTCGCGATAGGTGCCGTTGGCGTCGGTGTGGCTGGCGCCCTGGTTGTAGGGCACACCCTCGGTGACCCAGCTCTTCGCCCGCTGGATCACCTCGTCGCGTGAGATGCTGCCGCCGACGGACGAGGCGGCGTGCGCCGGAGCGGCGATGGCGACGGAGGCGGCACCGGCTCCGAGGAGACCGGCGAGGCAGCGGCGAAGGAACGGTCCGTACTTGGGCATGGGAGTCTCCGGGGATGTGCTGGTGGCAGGCGTGCGGCTCAGCCGAGCTGCTGGGCGACCGAGGTGAGCAGGTCGCCGTCTGATCGGGTGCTGTAGGGGGCGGCGTGGGTGCCGGCCCACTCGTCGTAGTGGACGACCGCAAGGCGGGTGCCCTGCAGGACGGCGTACAGGTGGTCGGTCTGCGGACCGGCCGCGGACAGGCCCTCGACACCCGTCCACTGACGCGACCAGGAGGTACCCCGGTCGGTCACGGCGGTCTTGGCGACCTGTGCGTCGGCGAGGCCGAGGGCCTTGGCCTGAACGGCGCGGGACTGGTTCTGGCACCCGTCCATCTGCGTGAGCAGGCCCTGGTAGGCGGCCTGCGCGGCAGCGGCGTCCCGGAAGGTGAACAGGTCCTGCTCCGCTGGAGTGCGGTGGACGCCGACGTAGCCCTGCTGCCACCAGGTGGCGGCACCGGACACGGACGCGCACTCGTTGAGCTGGATGTCACCGGTCACGGCCTGGACGCGGGGCTGGGAGAGCGGCTGCCAGCCTTCGGCGACACCGTTGGGCAGTTGCTCCGCCGAGAGTCGCGCCGCGGCGGTGGACCCGGGCTGTCCGACGGCGGACGCCGTCGAGGCACTGCCGGCCGGGACGGCGGACAGCTGGCCGGTGGTGCCACCGCAGCCGGTGGCGACCAGGGCCGCCATTACGCCGAGCGCCCCGAGGGCGACCGCGCGGACAGGTGGGGCGAGGGACGGTGGACGGGTCGAGGCAGGCATCGAGCGCTTTCTGGCAAAGGCCTCCGGGTCGCTGGGCGGACACGGCGGGACAGGCAGGACGGAACTGGGCAGGAGGGTTCGAGGAGGGGTTCTCTTTGGACCCGGCGCACGTCACGCGACACAGCTACCACGGAGGCGATCGAACGATCTGACCTGCAGCGCAGTAGCTGGCTTCGGAAGCGAGGCGGCGCCGGGTGACCGGATTTTTTCCCGACGCTTCGCATACTGTCTATGGCCGCCGTCACACCGGGAATATGGCTGACCCGCGATAGGGAGCTTGGGAGAAGCGGGGGGCACCCCATCCCCCGGCCTTCGGCCGGGGGGACCCCCAGGCCGAAGGCTGGGGGAAGAGCGCAGCGGCGCTGCGCGCGGCGGGGGATATGCGCCGGAGAGCCCCTCACCCCCGCCCGATGGCGGGCAAGGACTGCCCCTCGCCCCCAGCCTCCGGCCGGGGGTGCCCCCGCCCGATGGCGGGCAAGGAGGGAGAGGGAGCTATCGGCACGCGACGACGGGAGACGGGCGGTACCGGAGGCTCCACCGCCTCCGCTCCACCCCGTCCGGGTCCAGCTGCAGCTGTCTCGACCGAGGCCGACCGCCTCAGCCGGCCGCTTCGATCGCCGGTTTCCACCCCGCGTCCCAGACCGACTGTCCGCCCTCGCCGCCGCGACGAATCATCAACTGACACGCCATCAGATCACCTTGATCGACCGCCGGTTACCAGGCGCCACGGTCACACGCCGAGGCACTTCAGCACCGCCTTGATCAGCGTCTTCGACCGGATGTCACCCGTGATCCCGGGCTGCATCCCGTTGGTGACGTAGCCGAACCCGATCCCGAGCTCGGGATCCGCGAAGCCCAGCGAGCCGCCGCGCCCTGGATGGCCGAACGCGGCCGGGGAGGACATCGGCGAGGTCGCGCCGTGCCGGAAGAAGCCCAGGCCGAAGGTGGTCTTGATGACCAGCACCCGGTCCGGACCGCTGACCGCCGGCCCCATCGCCTCGTCCAGCAGTTCGGCGCTGAGCAGCGGAGACAGCAACTCTCCAGGCGTGCCGCCGTACCGATCCGCCGCACCGATCAGCGCCGCGTAGAACCGGGCCACCGACCGCGCGGTGCCGATCCCGCCCGCGCCGGGGATCTCCACCGCCTGCACCGCCGGGTCGTTGAAGTCGACCGTCGGGCGCACCGAGGAGAAGGCGCGGGCGGTGAGCGAGTGCGGGTCCCGGTAGGCGTCCACCACGGACTGCTTGGGCCGCATCCTGAGCCCGGCCGGACCGCTGTGCGCCGCCGTGGGCGCCGGCAGGTCCACCAGCCGTCCGACCCTGGGGCTCGCCCCGGCCGGGAGGCCGATCCACAGGTCCAGGCCGAGCGGACGGGCGATCTCCTCGGCGAAGTACTGGCCGACCGAGCGCCCGCTCGCCCGCCGGATCACCTCGCCGACCAGCCAGCCGAAGGTGAAGGGGTGGTAGCCGTGCGCGGTGCCCGGCTCCCAGGCGGGCGCCTGGGCGGCGACCGCGGCGGCGGCGGGCTCCCAGGCGATCACGTCCTCGAGCCGCAGCGGGGTGTCCAGGGCGGGCAGGCCGGCCTGGTGCGAGAGCAGCCAGCGCACCGGCACCCGTTCCTTGCCCTCGGCCTTGAACTCCGGCCAGTACGAGGCGACCGGCGCGTCCAGGTCGAGCTTGCCCTGCTGGACCAGGTGCAGCGCGGTGGCCGCCGTCAGCCCCTTGGTGACCGAGCGCAACACCTGCACCGTGTCCGCCGTCCAGGGCACGGCCGGGGCCGGGAGCTCGCCGACCTCGGGGCGGGCGTCGCCTCCCCACAGGTCGACCACCTTGCGGCCGTCGACGTAGAGCGCGAAGGCCGCACCGAGCTCGCCGTGCTCGCGGAAGTTCTGCGCGAACGCCTCCCGGACCGGCTCGAAGCCCTCCGCCGCCTCGCCCCAGATCTCGACCACCGCGCGTCACCTTCTCGCTCGTACGTCTCCCTTCCGAACGATAGTCGGATCATCGAAACCTCGCCGAGCCGGTGTCAGGTGGCTCCCGGCCCCCACTACCGTGAACGGCATGACGAACCCTGCCGAAGAAGTGCTCGACGTGGTGGACGCCCAGGACCACGTCATCGGAACCGCCACCCGCGCCGAGGTGTACCGCGAGGGGTTGACACACCGTTGCGTCTTCATCCTCGTCCGTGACCCGCAGGGCCGGATCTTCACCCACCGCAGGACCGGCACCAAGCTCTTCGCCCCCGGCGCCTACGACTGCTTCGTCGGCGGCGTGGTCGGCAGCGGCGAGACGTACGCGAGTGCCGCCGTACGGGAGGCGGAGGAAGAACTGGGGGTGAGCGGCATCAGGCCGCTACCACTGTTCAAGTTCCTCTTCCAGGCCGAACCCCGGCTCTCCTGGTGGTGTGACATGTACGAGGCCCGCTGGGACGGCCCGGTCTCCCCCCAGGCCGAGGAGGTCGCCTGGCACGGCTGGCTCACCGAGGACGAACTCGCACAACGGCTCGCCGACGACGGCTGGGACTTCGTCCCGGACGGCCGCGAGGCCTACCACCGCTATCTGGAGTACCGCTCGGCCTGAGCCCCGGCAGCCGGTGGGGCGGCCGGTCCGGCGCCACGGACCTCCGGCCCGGCGTGAGCCGGTTGCCCGGCCGGGCGCGCCGAGCAGCGTGGGCCCAGCGCCCCGGCTGCTCGGCGCGGAGTCCCGGACCTCCGCCCGGGCCGCGCCCGCAGTCCCCCGCACCGCCCGGACGGTACCCGGCTATCGGCCCTCCCAGTGGGGGTGTTCCCGGGCGGCCCAGCCCTCGTCCACCAGCCCCGTCCGCATTCCGCGCCGTGCCTCCGGGTCCTTCCCGGCCCGGTACAGGTGCCCCGCGACGCCGGTCGCGACTGCCACCGCCAGCCAGTCGTGGACGAAGGTGGCCCCGGTCCGCCAGACCAGCGGCGCCAGCCGCGTGAACCACATCAGCAGCCCGGTCCCCAGCATCACCAGGACCGCACCGCCCGTCCACGCCGCGTACAGTTTCTGGCCGGCGTTGAACTTGCCCGCCGGCCGCCGGTAGGAGCGCTGCCGCACCGCCCGCAGCCACTCCCGGTCGTACGGGGCGAAACGGTTCAGCCGAGAGAGGTCCGCACGCAGCGCCCTGGAGCCGAGCCCCAGCAGCAACGGCACCGGCAACGCCACCCCGCACCACTCGTGCACCGTCATCACCAGCCTGCGCCGGCCGACCAGTTCGGCGAGCGGCGGGTAGTACAGGCAGGCCGCGGTGGCCAGGCAGACCAGCATCAGCACCGCACTCGCCCAGTGCACCCACCGCTCGGCCCTGGTGAAGCGGAGCAGCGGGCCTCGGTCAGCCGGTCGGGGCGTCGTCGCGTCCGTTGGAGCGTCCGACCCAGGCGTCGACGTCATATCCGAAGTGCTCCCAGTAGCCGGGTTGGACGGTGGAGGTGAGGGTGATCGAGTCGAGCCACTTGGCCGACTTGTAGAAGTACATCGGCGCGACGTACAGCCGGACCGGACCGCCGTGCGCGTGGCCGAGCGGCTGGTCCTGCATCCGCAGTGCCACCAGGACGTCCTCCCGCTGGGCCTGATCGAGCGTCAGGCTCTCGGTGTAGCTGCCGTCGAAGCAGCCGAAGGAGACGGCGGTCGCCTCCGGCCGCACCCCCGCCGCCTGCAGCAGGTCCGCGAGCGGGACCCCCTCGAACGGGGTGCCCGGCACCCGCCAGCCGGTGACGCACTGCACGTCGTGCACGATCCGGCGCTGACGCAACGCCTGGAGGTCGGCGAGCCGGTAGGTGGTCGGCCGATCGACCAGGCCGCCCACGGTCAGGGTGTAGTCGGCCGCGGTCCTGACCGGCACCGATCCGGTCACCGAGTAGTACCTGAACCCGCCGCCACCCGGCAGCAGGTCGCTCAGCCCCGTCGGATCCTTGCTGGCCACGCCCTCGACCGCGCGCTGCAGGTACGGCCCGGCCGCAACCCCGGCGGCCCCGAGCCCGAGCATGCCGAGCACCACCCGCCGCCCGACCGGAGGTCCCTCGCCGCCCGCTCTCATGGCCTGCCTCCCATCGCTGTCATGCCGCCATTCGAGCAGGTCGGCGCCGCTCTTCCCAGGGTCCGGGGCCGGACGTCAGGGTTTCGTCATCTTCCCGCACGGATAGGGTGGCGGGCATGGCTTCCTCCCGTACACCGGCGGTAACGGACCACCGCGCCGAGGGCGAGCATGCCGCGGGCCGGGCCGGGCGAGCCGGACGTGCCGCCGGCGAGCGCGCGCCGCGGCGCAGGCTCAGCGTGGACGAGCGCCGGGAACAGCTGATCGGGGTCGCCCTGGACCTCTTCAGCAAGTACCCGCCCGAGGAGGTGTCCATCGACGACATCGCCGCGGCGGCCGGCGCCTCGCGCCCGCTGGTCTACCACTACTTCCCGGGCAAGCAGGCACTGTACGAGGAGTCGCTGCGGCGCGCCGGGCAGGAACTGGCCGGACGCTTCGAGGAGGAGACCGAGGGCCCGCTCTCCGAGCGGCTGTACCGGGTGATGGGCCGCTACCTGGACTTCGTGGACAGCCACGGGCCCGGCTTCGCGGCCCTGCTGCGCGGCGGTTCGGTGGCCGCCAGCCCCGGAACGACGGCGGTCATCGACGAGGTGCGGCGGGCCGCGCACGACCAGATCCTGCGGCACCTGGCGGTCGCCGAGCCCAGTGCCGGACTGCGGCGCACCGTACGGGCCTGGATCGCCAACGCGGAGATCACCTCTCTCGACTGGCTGACCGACCGGTCGGTGCCACGCGAGGAACTCCAGCTCCAGCTGGTCCAGGAGTTCGTGGCCGCGCTGGCGCTGACCGCGGCCCGGGAGCCGGCCCTCGCCCTCGAACTCGCGGACTTCTTCGCCGCTGAACGCCCCGAGGGACCCACCGGCCAACTGGTCAGGGAACTGGCCGGTCTCCTCTCCGTCCCCGGCCTCGGCGTCCAGCTCACCCGGCTCGCCGCCTGCTGACCCGTGCCTGCCGGCGGCCCGCCCGGCCACCCGCACTTCGGTACCGGCCCCGACTCCGCACCCCGCACCCCGTCCACCGGCCCCGCCCCGGCTTCCAACACCGACTCGGCACAGCACCCGCCCCCGCCCACCACCGGTCTCGGACTGTCAGAGGTTTCTGATAGAAAGTGGACGGAATTCCAGCATTCGGGTGAGGGGGGCTCAGTACCATGAGTCAGCACGATTTCGCAGCCGCGGAGCAGGTCGGAGCCACACTCGACGTACTCGCCGCTGCCCTGCTCGACGAGCGCGCGACCCACTACCCGATCGCCTCGCTGACGGGCTTCCGCCGCAACGCCCACCCGTCCGCCTCCGCGCTCTTCGGCCTGCGATTGAGCGCCAAGGGTCCGGGCACCCTGACGGTCCGTGGCCTGGGCACCGTGGTCGAGGGCAGCACCAAGCGCCCGACCGCCCCGGACCCCGCCGTGGCCACCGAGTTGCTGACCCGCTTCGGCGGCGGTGCCGTCCGAGGCGTCTTCGGCTCGGCCCGCGGCCTGGACGCGGAGCAGTTCCAGCTGCCGGTCGGTGTGGAGCGTACGGAGGACAAGCTCCGCCCGGCCTTCCCCGCAGTCCTCGCCGAGTTGGCCGCCGACCGCCCCACGGTCGCTCCGGAGGAGCTGTCCACCGGCACCGGCACCGAGGTTCGGCTCGTACTGCCCTCGGTCTTCCACGCGCTCGCCGCCCGAGGTGGCACCCCCGCCCGCACGGCACAGCTCGCCGAGGTCGCCGAGGAGCTCTTCGCGGGGGCCGACGTTCGGGCCCGCAAGGAGTGGGCCGTGCTGACGGCCGCGCTGGACACATGGTTGAGTGCCGCAGGAGTGCTGTTCGCCGGGGTCTCCGCGCTCCGTGTGGCCGACCGGCCGAGCCACGCCTCACTGGTGATATCGATGGCACACCGTCCGGTCCAGATCGCCGAACTCGCCGCCCAGCTCGCCGATTCCCGGCCGCAGGCGGAGGTCTGGACGGTCCTGCTGCCCGCCGGCCCGGCCGCCGTCCTGGTCGAGGGGCGGACGTCCCCGGTCCCGGCCGTGCTCTCCAACGACGGGCAGCCGTACCGGACTTCCAGCTCGGTGGCCCAGGCTTTCGTACCGCTCCCGGACAGCTCCTCCGTCCTGGTCATCCAGCTCTCCGTCGCGCAGCCGGAGGACTGGGAGCTGTACATGACCTCGTTCGCCGAGGTCCTGAAGAGCGTCCAGCTCGGCTGGGACGGCGTCTACGCCACCCAGGCCGCTACTCCCGCCCAGGCCCAGGCGCCCGCCGCTGCCCCGCACAGCTCTGCCCAGCCGCAGCCGCAGCCGCAGCCGCAGCCGACCAGTGTTTCCCCTTCCCAGGCCCCGACCGCTACCCCACCGGTTACCGCTACCCCGCCGGTTACCGCTGCCCCGCCCGCACCCGCGCCCGCACTGGCGGCGCCCGCCGAGCAGCCCGCAGCGCGGAAGGGCACCTCGGTCGCGGTACCTCCGGCGGACTTCGACCCCTTCGCACCCCCGGCACCCGCCGCCACCACCACCGCCGACGCACCCGCCTCCACCAAGGGCACCCCGGTCGCAGTACCCCCAGCCGA